>DXEN01000015.1 GCA_019114945.1 Candidatus Parabacteroides intestinigallinarum
GACTATTTGTACCATGGCCAGAACCAATTTATCGGCGTGCATACAGGCGATCATTTGCAAATCCGGACGAAGGAGCGGAACGCTATCGTCACCCGTCTGCGCTCCGAGATCTTCCCGGAGTACATCCTGATCCGCGTCAACGAGTTCGACAAGGTGGCGGTCACCCCGCTGGACGAGTGGATGCGTTATCTGAAGGACGGGGTCATAGCTCCCGACACGACAGCCCCCGGCTTGGGCGAGGCTCGTGAGAAACTGAGATACTATTCCATGACGGACAAGGAGCGTCACGCCTACGACGAGCATTTAAACGCCGTCATGATCCAGAACGACGTGTTGAACACGGCGAAGATGGAAGGTCGGATGGAAGGACTCGTGGAAGGCCGAGCAGAAGGACTTGTGGAAGGCCGAGCGGAAGGCCGAGCAGAAGGTCGAGCAGAAGGTCGAGCGGAAGGTTTGGAGATAGGTCGTGAGGAAGGAGAGAAAAAAGAACGCTTCAAAAATGCCCGGAATTTCAAGGAGATGGGTGTGCCTCTCGATATTATCGCACGGGCTACCGGCCTTACAATTGAGGAAATCGAGTCTTTGTAAATGAGATCTAAGAGGTGTTCCCTGAATTGAGCGTTCACAGGCTCGGCTTTGTGGGGCGTACGAATAGCACGGAAAGTAAAGGATTGGCATGCGTTTCCCGTATGCCAATCCTTGTTTTTGGGTACACGCTCTATTCCTTTATCGCTTCCAGGAGCTTGTCGATGGCTCGCGTTGGAGTTGGCTCGCTCTTTAGGAGTTGGATGAACTTACTGCCGATGATAGCGCCGGAAGCGTGCGATGCGGCGGCCTCGTAGGTCGCCTTGTTGCTGACACCGAAACCTACCAGATGCGGGTTTCTCAGATTCATGGCGTCGATACGCTGGAAATAGGCCTGCTTTTGCTCGTCGAAACTCTTTTGTGCTCCGGTGGTGGCGGCGCTGGATACCATATAGATAAAGCCGCTGGTGTGCGTGTCGATGAGGCGGACGCGTTCCTCGGAGGTCTCCGGCGTGATGAGCATGATTATCTTCAGGTCGTATCGCTCGGCGATCGCTTTGTAGTCCGCTATGTAATCGGCGTAAGGAAGGTCGGGAATGATCATGCCGTCCACGCCGACCTCCGCACAACTCTCGCAGAAGCGCTCGAAGCCGTACCGCATGATGGGGTTCAGATAGCCCATTAGGATAATAGGCATCTTCACCTCTTTCCGGATGTCTTTTAATTGTTGGAACAGCAGGCGCAGGGACATGCCGTTGCGCAAGGCTTGCGTGGCGGCTTCTTGGATGACGGGGCCGTCCGCCATCGGGTCGGAGAAGGGAATGCCGACCTCTACCATGTCGATACCTTTGGCTTCCAATTCCTTTAGGATGATTGTCGTGTCGTCCAATCGCGGATAGCCCGCCGTGAAGTAAATCGATAAGATGTTTCCTTTCTTTGTTTGGAATAATGATGTAATACGGTTCATACTATTTTAAATTTCAGATTTCAGATTTCAAATTGCCCGGATAAACGCCGATAGTTTCTCGATATCTTTCAGGCCCGGCTCGCGCTCGAAACCGCTATTGAGGTCGATGCCGGCGAGGCGTGGGTGACGGAAACTCTGGATCGCTTCCTCGTGGCCCGGACGGATACCGCCGCTCAACAGGAACGGTGTCTCGCCCTTATATTCCGCCAGGACAGACCAATCGAAGGGACGACCCGAACCTCCGTACCCTGCGCAGCGGGTATCGAACAGGAAATAATCCACCCGGCCCTCGTAGGCTTGCGTCCGTTCCAGGTCCTCCCGCGTGGCGACGGGAAAAGCCTTGATTAAAGAATATCCCCTTTTCTGTAAGGCATAGCAATCGTCCAGCGACTCTTCTCCGTGCAGTTGCAGGTAGTCCAACCGGCAAGTCCGTGCGGTCGCCATCATTCGCTCCGGGCTGGCGTTGACGAACACGCCGACCCGTTTGGCGTGAATCGCTTCCAGATCCAGCCGCGCCAACTCGTCGGGCTCTACGTAGCGGGGCGAGCGGGGGTAGAAGATGAAGCCGAGCCACTGGACGCCTAATTGGGCGACCTCTCGGATATTCCGTTCGTCGCGCATGCCACATACTTTAATAATCATGATAGTCCTCCTATAAAGTGGGCCAAGGTGTCGCCCGGGTTCTTTGTTCGCATGAAGGTCTCTCCGATCAGGAAGCCTTGGAATCCGGCCTCGCGCAATTGGCGTACGGTATCGGTATGCGCGATTCCGCTCTCGGAGACGAGGAGCGGGCCGAGGCCCCGCAGCCGGTCGGCGAGGCGGACGGAGTTCTCCACGTCGGTATGGAACGTGCCGAGGTGACGGTTGTTCACGCCCAGCATATCGGTCGACTCGTCCACGTAATCCAACTCTTTTTCTGAATGAATCTCCAATAACACTTCCAGGTTCAGGCCGTGGGCGGTGTCCGTCAATACGCGGCACTCCTCGCGGGTGAGGGCCGCGGCTATCAGGAGAACCGCATCGGCGCCCATCACCTTGGCTTGGAACAGCTGGTAGGTGTCGATGATGAAATCTTTGCGGAGCAAGGGCAGGTTCGCGAGGTGGCGGGCTTTCCGGAGGTCGCCCAGCGCACCGCCGAAGAACTTCCCGTCGGTCAGGACGGAGCAGGCAGAGGCGCCTCCGGCCTCGTACGCCGGCACGACATCGGCTACCTCCGCACGAGGGTGCAACCAACCCTTGGAGGGGCTTTTCCGTTTGAACTCGGCGATGATGCCATAGGGCGACGACGCCAGCGCCTCGCGCATGGAGCGGGTGGGGCGCTCCAGCCGGTCGCCGCCCAAGGAGAGCAACGTCTGGAGACTTACCGCCGCCTTTTGCCGCTCCACCTCCATGCGTTTGTTCGCGATAATATCCCGTAAGATGTCTTTTTCCATAGAACTCGTTTTTTAATGATTTAAAGATAAAAACTTACGAAACGTGGCCAACGCCCGTTTGCTTTCCAGCGACTCGCGGGCTTCGGCGATGCATTCCTCTATCTTTTTCTCGGGGCGGATGACTTGGATGGCAAAGGCGGAATTGACAATTACGCAATTCCTTTGGGCTTCGGTGGCCGTGCCCTCCAGCACGGCGTCGAAGATGCGGGCCGCCTCCTCCGGTGTAGCCCCGCCGTCGAGGTCGGCTTCCTCGCATCGCTTGAAGCCTAACATCTCGGGCGTGTAGAGTTTCTCTTTCTCCGGCGTAGCTATCTTGAACTCGGCCGTGAGCGATATCTCGTCGTAGCCGTCCAAGCTGTGCACCACGGCGAAGCGGGTGTCGCTCTCCTGATACGTATAATTATAGAGGCGCAGCAGCGGCAGGTTGTATGCGCCCAGCAACTGGTAGGCGGGCATCGCCGGGTTGACCAGCGGGCCGAGCATGTTGAAGAAGCTGCGCACGCCCAGGTTCTTCCGGACGGGTGCCACCGCCTTCAGCGCCGGATTGAACAAGGGGGCGTGAAGGTAGGCGATGTGGCAAGTCTCCATCGACATTCGCAGCTTGTCCGGGTCGTTCGTGAACTTCACGCCGTGCCGCTCCATCACGTTGCTGGCTCCGCTCACCGAGGTGGCGCCGTAGTTGCCGTGCTTCACCACGTTGTAGCCTGCCCCGGCCACCACGAAGCAGGAGCAGGTGCTGATGTTGAAGGTGTTCTTTCCGTCGCCTCCGGTGCCAACGATGTCGATGGGCCGGTATTCGCTCAGGTCTACCGGCATGCGCATCTCCAGCAAGGCGTCCCGGAAGCCGGCCAGCTCCTCCACGGAGATGCTGCGCATCAGGAATACGGTGATGAGGCTGGCTATCTGCGCGTCGTTGTAACGGCCTTTCGCGATGTCTTGGAGTATGTTTCTCGCCTCTTCCTTCCCTAAATATTGATGTTCGAATAATCGGTATAAAAGTTGTCTCATCTTGTTTTTCTATATGTTTGATATGTTTGGATTCATTTTTATCGATAGAGCGATTCTGTTTCTCCCTATGGAACAAAGTGTGCCATCCCAGTGGAACAAAGTGTTTCATCCGTATGAAACAAACTGTTTCTTCGAGTGAAACAAATTGTTTCATCGGAGGGATTATGTCCTCAGCCAATTCTCGATGATTGTTTTCCCTTGGGGAGTCAGGACGGATTCCGGGTGGAACTGGATACCCCGCACGTCGTAGATGCGATGGCGCAAGCCCATGATTTGTCCCTCGATGACATCCTCGGCGGTGATTTCCAAGCAGTCCGGGAAATCCTCCCGGGATACGACCCACGAGTGGTAGCGGCCTACCCGTATGTTTTTCCCAAGCCTGCGGAAGAGCGGGTCGTCGGCGATAATCCGCACGTCGGAGCAGACGCCGTGGTAGACCTCCGTCAGGTTGACCAGCTTCGCACCGAACGCCTCGCCGATGGCTTGCTCGCCCAGGCAGACGCCCAGGATGCTTTTCGTGGGGGCGTAGGCGCGGATGAGCGGGAGCAGGATGCCCGCCTCCTCCGGGATGCCCGGCCCGGGCGAGAGGAGTATCTTGTCGAAACGGGCCACCTCTTCGAGGGAAATCTTGTCGTTGCGGCGGATCTCCACGTCCGCCCCGAACTCCTTCAGCATATGCGCCAGGTTGTAGGTGAAGGAATCGTAATTGTCCAATAATAAGATATTCATTGAGTCTTCGTGTTTGAATCGTACATGGTTAATTGTCCATTATCAATTATCAATTGTCAATTGATAAGCTTCTCCGCCAGGTCTATCGCCTTCTTCAGCGCGCCCAGCTTGTTGTTCACCTCTTGCAGCTCCCGCTCGTCGTCGCTCTTGGCCACGATTCCGGCTCCCGCTTGATAGTAGAGCGTGTTGCCCCGGCTCACGAAGGAGCGGATGGTGATGGCCTGGTTCAGATCGCCGTTCATCCCGATGAAGCCGATGCATCCGCCGTACGCACCCCGGTTGTGCCTCTCCAGGTCGGTGATGAGCTGCATGGCCCTGACTTTCGGCGCGCCGCTCAAGGTGCCGGCGGGGAAGGTGTCGATGTAGGTCTTTATCGGGTCGCTCTCCGCGTCGATATCGCCGCTCACCCGCGAGACGAGGTGGATGACGTGGCTGTAGTATTGCGTCTCCTTGTAGAAGTCCACCCGCACGTCGTGAGCGTTGCGGCTCAAGTCGTTGCGGGCGAGGTCCACCAGCATCACGTGCTCGGCGTTCTCTTTCGGGTCGTTCAGCAACGCTTCGGTACGCCGCTTGTCCTCCTCGATATCGCCGGTGCGGAAGGCGGTTCCCGCAATGGGGTCGATCGAGGCGCGCCCGTCTTTCACCTTGCAATGCGTCTCGGGCGAAGAGCCGAAGATGCGGAAGCCGCCGAAGTCGAAATAGAACAGGTAGGGCGATGGGTTGATGCTGCGCAACGCCCGGTAGACCTTGAAGTCGTCTCCCTTGAAGGGTTGCTCGAAACGGCGGCTCAGCACGATTTGGAAGACATCGCCCCGCAGGCAATGCCTGATACCTTGGCGCGCCATCGCCCGGTACTCCTCGTCGGTGATGGGCGAGGTCTCCGGGCCGGCGGTCTGGAAGTTGTACGAGGCGAAGTTGCGGTTGCGGATGAGCGTCTCTATCCCTTCCAGCTCGCTCTTCTCGCCGGGCTCCAGCAGCTCAATAAGCGTAAGCTCGTTCTTGAAGTGGTCGAAGACGAGGATGTACTTATATAATATGTATAGCATATCGGGCGCGTCGTTCTCCTCGTGGTGCGCCTCCATGACCGGCACCGGCTCGAAATAGCGTACCGCGTCGAACGCCGTGTAGCCGAACAGTCCGCAAGCGTCTTTGTCGTCCCCCTCGATGTGGAAACGGTGGATGAAAGCGTCCATCGCTTTCGCCACGCCGTAGGAGTCGGAGAGGGGCGTTTCCTCCCGTTTCCCGTTGGGAAAGATAGCGGTACAAGTACCGTTATTGACGCTTACGCTCGCCAAGGGGCGGAGTGCGATGAAGGAGAGGCTGTTCTCGTTCCCGTGAAAGTCCGAGCTTTCCAGCAAGGCCGACTCCGGGTAGATGTCGCGTACTTTCAGGTAGATGCTGACGGGCGTATGCAGGTCGCCCATCACCTTTTTACTGTTTGTCTTGAATGCGTAAGTCATAAATCGCGGATGTTTAAGTTCTTGATATAAGTGTCCATGTCCTTGTCGCCGCGGCCGGAAACGGTCAGTACGACCACCGTTCCGGGGGCGAACTCTACTTTTGGCAATGCGCCCAAGGCATGTGCGCTTTCCAACGCCGGGATGATGCCCTCCATGCGGGTCAGCTCGAAAGCGGCGTTCAGCGCCTCATCGTCGTTGATGGCGAGAACGCGAGCCCGTCCCGTGGCGGAAAGATTGGCGTGAATCGGTCCGATACCCGGATAATCCAGCCCGGCGGAGATGGAGTAAGGCTCCTCGATTTGCCCGTCTTCATCCTGCATCACCAAGGTGCGTGCGCCGTGTATGATGCCCTCTTTCCCCAATTGAATGGTGGCGGCGCTCATGCCGGAGAGGATGCCTTTCCCACCGGCCTCCGCGAGGATAATCTTTACCCGCTCGTCGTCCACGTAATGGTAAATCGTGCCGGCGGCGTTGCTCCCTCCGCCTACGCAGGCGATGAGGTAGTCCGGATAATCGCGGCCTTCTTTTTCCATCAGTTGTTTCTTTATCTCCGCGCTGATGACGGATTGCAGGCGGGCCACCATGTCCGGATAAGGATGCGGACCGACGGTGGAACCGATGATATAGTGCGTGTCCGACGGATGGCAGCACCAGTCGCGTATCGCCTCGTTGGTGGCGTCCTTCAAGGTCATGTTGCCGGAGGTCACGGGGACGACGATCGCTCCCAGCATCTCCATCTTCTGTACGTTGGCGTGTTGGCGTTCCACGTCGGTCTTGCCCATGTACACCACGCATTTCATGTCCATCAGGGCGCATACGGTGGCGGTGGCCACGCCATGCTGACCGGCTCCGGTCTCCGCTATGATGCGGCTCTTGCCCATACGTCGTGCCAGCAGGATCTGGCCGATCGTGTTATTAATCTTATGCGCCCCGGTATGGTTGAGGTCTTCCCGCTTCAGGTAAATCTTGCAGCCGTATTTATCGCTCAATCGTTTCGCCAGATAGAGCGGAGAGGGTCTGCCCACGTAATCGCGCAAGAGCTGGTCGAACTCCCGCTTGAAATCGTCGCTCTCCAATATCTTTAGATAATTGTCCCGCAAATCTTGCACGCATTGGTGCAATATCTCCGGGATGTAAGCTCCTCCGAACCTTCCGTAGTAGCCATTCTTGTCAACTTGATACGTTTTCATCTTTGTCTTATCGTTGTTTGAATATTGTTCATTTCGCTATTTCGTGCAAAAAGAAAAGAGGTCCGCCGCAAGTGCGACAGACCTCTTTTCTTTATCTCGTGTTCCTTTTACTCGTAAATACATATAGGCCTTCGTCCCTTACGACCTTGCGGGTTGTACGGAGCGCCACCACCAATATGTATTTACTATAAATGTTCTCATTGCCTTATTTGCTATCTTAACGACGGCAAATATAGAGATTGTTTGGCAAATAGCAAACGAAAACGGATTTTTTTTATAAAAAAGCGCTGCGCTTTTCCGTTGAGAGGAGTAAATACATGTGTCGTATTCGTGATGGATGGCGGATATTTCTTCTTCCCGCATGGGAATCGTGGAAGGTTTTGGATAAAATACTACTTTTGTCTCGGAATTATAAAAAAGGAAGCTATGTCGTTGAAACGCTTTGGGGTCTCGCTGGAGGACAACTTGTTGGAATCCTTGGATCAATATGTATTGGAGAATGGTTTCGCCAACCGCTCGCAGGCTATCCGTTTCTTGATAGAGAAAAACGTGGCCGAGCGCAAGTGGCAATGCAACCATATCGTGGCGGGTACGATTATTATTATGTATGATCAAAAAAAGAAGGAGATTACCGCCCGCGTCGCGGATATCCAGCAAGATTATCAGGATGTGATTCTCTCGTCTTCCCAATATTATATCAATCGAAACTTTTGCTTGCACATCGCTACCGTGATGGGTACGGCTCATCGGCTGACCGAATTGGCCGATAAACTGACCGCGATCAAAGGAATCAAGCATGGGAAATTGGTAATGAGCCGGGCGGATTAGTTTTTTTTGCCTATATGGTAACACGTTTTCAGGAGAACGTGTCAAGCTAACGTCGTATAGTGGTAAAATAAAGTAATGACAATATAATAAGGTATGAGAAAAAGACTTTTAGTGGTTGCCGGATTGTGCGCGAGTTTGATGACTTTCGCCACGGAACCGGAAGAGGCCGATAGCCTCGTCAATTTGCAAGGTGTGGTGGTTTCGGCCAATAAGATCTACGTGAACCGGAACAGCGTCCCGCTTTCCATCTCGGTCATTGATCGGGCGGAGATCGAGGCGAGTAGTGAGTCGGCGTTGCTTCCCGTGCTTTCGGAGCGTGTGCCGGGCTTGTTCGTGACCGAGAAGGGAATCACCGGGTTTGGCGTGTCGGAAGGCGCGGCGGGAACGATTAATATCCGCGGTGTCGGACAAAGTAATAAAGTATTGGTGTTGTTTGACGGGCAACCGCAATGGGCCGGTTTGTTCGGCCACTCGTTGCCGGATACGTACGTAGCGTCGGACGTGGAGAAGGTGGAGGTAATCCGCGGACCGGGTTCTTTGCTGTATGGCTCGAACGCGATGGGTGGCGTGATTAATATTATCACCCGGCAACATAACCAGCCGGGAAGGCGTACGCAGGCACGCGTCATGTACGGTTCCTACAATACGCAGAAGTATATGATCAATAATGGATACAACGTCGGGAAGTTCAGCAGTTACATATCCTTGAACCACGACCGGACCGATGGGCACCGACTGGATTCGAAGTTCCACATCACGAATGGTTTCGTGAAGTTGGGGTACGAGTTGAACGACCATTACAAGATGATGGGCGATGTCAGTCTGGCGAAGTTCAAGAACCAGAATCCCGGAGAGATTACCGCTCCGCTTATCGACAACATCATGAATATCTTCCGCGGGACCGCCTCGTTCGCCGTGGAGAACAATTACGGGAAGGTCAGCGGCGCCTTGCGGGCTTTTTATAACTGGGGCCACCATAAGATTGACGATGGTTATAGCCCCGGGGAATCGCCGAATCCTTATCTGTTCTATTCCGACGACCACAACGCCGGCTTGCTCTTCTACCAATCCTTCCGTCTGTTGCCGGGCAATAGCTTCACGGTCGGGTTCGATTATAAGAACTGGGGCGGACACGCTTGGAACGACAGCATCAACGGCAATCGGGCGGAATTGGTCGATAAGTCGGTCAACGAGATTGCCGGGTATGTGATTATGCAGCAGGATTTGTTCGATTTGCTGAGCCTAAACGCCGGTGTACGTTATGAGCATAATAGCGTCTTTGGAGGCGAGTGGATTCCGCAAGCGGGTTTCACCGTGCGCCCGTTCGAGGGGAATGTCATCAAAGGCTCGCTCTCCAAAGGATTCCGAAGCCCGAACATCCGCGAGATGTATATGTTCCCGCCGCAGAATCCCGATTTGCGGCCGGAGAGCATGATGAGCTACGAGGTGTCGGTCGGGCAGGACTTCCTGGATGGTGATTTGACCGCCGAACTGACCGCTTTCTTCATCGACGGCAAGGACTTGATTCAGACGACACGGGTGGATGGCCGTCCGCTGAACGTGAACACGGGTACGTTCACGAACAAGGGCATCGAGTTCGCTACCCGGTATCAGATTCTTCGGAACCTGAGCTTGGATATGAATTATAGCTACTTGCATACGAGCCGTCCGTTGCTCGCGGCGCCCAAACATAAATTCTTCGCCGGTGTGTCGTACGCTCCGGGACGTTTCACTTTCGATGTGAACGTACAATCCATCTTCGACCTTTATACCAATATCGATGGTGATGGGGCGAAGGAGGATTACACCGTGCTGAACGCGAAGGCGGCCTATCGTTTCGGGACGCGGGAGAAGGGCTTGAGCCTTTTCGTGAAAGGCGAGAACCTGACGGCTACGCGCTATTCCATCAACGAGGGATTCCCGATGCCGAAAGCGGTGTTTATGGGTGGAATCGACGTGACTTTCTGATTCGTGCGCGATACGGCTGTCCTTTTCTCGGTTGTTTGAGAGATTTTATCTACTTTTGCTCAAACTAAATGAACAAAGATGATATACAACGAAAGAGAAATAAGGCAAGAGCTGATAGAGCAGGCCGCACGACGTATGATGACCGCGGCGCGTACGGCGCCGAAAGGGAAGGGCATCGACATTATCGAGATAGCGATGGCGACGGGCGAGGATATAACATGTTTGTCCGATGAGATGATCCGCGTCGCGGAGGAGACCGGCTTTAAGTTCTTCTTGCGCGATGCCGATAATATCCGGCGAGCCGGTGCCGTGGTGCTTATCGGGACGCGCCAGCAAACACAAGGTTTGAATTGCGGGTATTGTGGTTTCGCTACGTGCGCCGCCAAGCCGGCGGAGGTGCCTTGCGCCATCAACTCGGTGGACCTGGGCATCGCCATTGGCTCCGCTTGCGCCACCGCGGCCGATGAGCGGGTGGATACGCGGGTGATGTTTAGCGCGGGCTTGGCCGCGCGACGGTTAGGATTGTTGGGAGCGTGCGGATGCGTGATGGCGATTCCCGTTAGCGTCGACTCGAAGAATCCGTTCTTCGACCGCAAACCGAAAGAGGAACCTAAAAAATAGCCGTGTTATGGGAGAATCTGCGTTGAAATTCGCGAATAAGTTGGAGCTACGATACGTATTCAACGATAAGAGCAATTATATGGATGCCATGATACGGCATCGTTGCGAGAAAGAGGTGCTGGCCTTGTTGCGCACGTTGGCCGATATGCTCGACGTGCGGATGACGATTTACAACGAGCCGTTCGACCGCGAGGGAGGCTTTCGCGAGCGGTTGGCTATCGCCGGCGAGAATAGCCATGCCATCTCGATCGTGATTAGCTTGGCGATGCGTGTGCTCGCCCGTCCTTCGTTAATCGTGGGCGGACGGCCCGTGTTCGAGCGGAGTCCGCGGGACGAGGAGGATTTGCAGCGCGAGCTTGCCGCGCTTCGTCGCGATTTGCGGCTGAAGGCACCGGGAGCCACGCCTTCCCTTCGGTTGTTTGAGCTGTTAGAGATGTCGCCCCGTTTCCTGCGGATGAAGTCCAACTTCTACGAGGCGTTGCGAGGGTATCCGAAAGTATCGAAGGTCGTGCTGCGGGAATTGAACGAGCGCGATCGTCCCCGCTCCGGCGCTTTGGAGGTGAAGCGCGAGCGCTTCGATTATTACATCCTGCGTAGTGGCGACTTGCCAACGGTCAAGGACGGGAAGGCGACGATCGAGATTATCTCGCCGGTGCTCAAGGATAGCAAATATCGTTGGAAAGGCATTTACAATAAAGGCGGGGAAATTATCGATTTCTATATGCAGGACGAGGAGTTCAAGGCGCAGATGTTCGACGAGAAAATCAGCTTCGCCAGCGGGATGTGCATCGATTGCGTGCTGGAGATCGCCCGCCGCCTCTCGGAGCTGGGCGAGGTGGTGAACGTGAGTTACACCGTCACGACCGTGATACGTACGCGTTTCGATAAGATGGAGATTGTCACGCCCCAAGGCAAGCGTCACTTGCGCAAGCTGGAGGCGGAGAAGAAACAACTTACGCTGGATTTCTTCTCTTGACGCCTTTACCTCGCGTACTTTTTGGGATAGCCGGTCAGGATGGCGAGCGCGGTGCCCAGGCCGAGTAAGTATGGATAATACAGGTAACCCATGATGGCGATGGGGGAGACGTGCCCCAGACCGGCGGCCATCAGCATTTGCGCTCCGTAGGGAATCACGCCTTGCACGAAGCAGGAGAAGATGTCGAGGATGCTGGCGCTGCGCCGCGGGTCGACGTGGAACTTGTCGGCGATGTCCTTGGCGATGGGGCCCGCCATGATGAGGGCGATCGTGTTGTTGGCGGTGCATAGATTCGCAAAGCTGACCAAGGCGGCGATACTGCCTTCGGCGCCTCTCGCGGTGTGGATACGTGCTGTCAGCCGTTGGATAATCCACTCGATGCCGCCGTTGTAGCGAATCATCTCCAGCATACCTCCCGCCAGCAGGGTGACGATAATCAGCTCGCCCATGCCCGTGATACCGGCGCCCATGGCGGCGTTCCAGCCCCAAAAGTCGAAGCTGCCGCTCCAAATGCCTACCGCGCCCGACAACAAGGTTCCGACGACCAGCACGAGCATGACGTTCATCCCGCAGACGGCGGTTATCAATACGACCAAATAGGGGATTACCTTGCCCCAGGCGATAGGCTCCGGCGTGTACGCGCTCTCTACGCCGCTGCCTACGATGACGTAAAGCACCGTCGTGAGGATCGCGATAGGAAGGGCGACGCGGATGTTTACCTTGAACTTGTCCGTCATTTGGCAGCCTTGCGTGCGGGTCGCCACGATGGTGGTGTCGGAGATGAATGAAAGGTTGTCGCCAAACATCGCGCCGCTCACCACCACGCCCAGCATCAACGCGTCCGGCATGCCTGTTTGCTCGGCGATTCCGACCGCCACGGGAGCGAGCGCCACGATGGTTCCTACCGATGTTCCCACGGATATCGAGATGAAGCAGGCGGCCAGGAAGATGCCCGCCGCCAGTAAATCGCTCGGCAGGATGGCCATCGCCAGGTGGACGGTCGCGTCGACGGCGCCCATCGCTTTCGCTGTCTCCGCGAAGGCGCCGGCCAGGATGAAGATGAGAACCATCAGCATGATGTTGCTGTTCGCCGCTCCCCGGCAGAATTGTTCCACCCGGTTGTTGAGCGGCCCGCCTTTCGAGAGGGCCACCGCCACGATCGACGAGACGACGAACGCCACCGTGATGGGCATCTTATAGAAGTCGCCGGCTATCAACGACACCACTAAATAGACTACCAAAAAGACCGCCAGGGGCGTCAGCGCCCAGGCGTTCGGCGTATGCTCGACGGGATGTTTTCTCGTTTCCTTGTTTATTCTCTTTTGTTGTCTCATATCCTTTAAGTTTATATCGCCGGAAAAAAGTTTTCTACGTTCTCCGGGCGCTCGGGCAAGCCGGAAAAAAGTTTTCTACGCTCTCCGGACGCTCGGGTAATCCGGAAAAAAGTTTTCTACGTTCTCCGGGCGCTCGGGCAGCCCGGAAAAAAGTTTTCTACGCTCTCCGGGCGCTCGGTCAAGCCGGAAAAAAGTTTTCTACGCTCTCCGGACGCTCGGGCGAGCCGGAAAAAAGTTTTCTACGCTCTCCGAGCGCTCGGTGGGCCTGGAAAAAAGTTTTCTACCGTTTCGCCGTGCTGGTTGGCTCGTCCGCGATCTCGGCGACGCGAAGGCAGGCGGTCTCCACGTTGGGCACGTCCTTGACGAGGACGCTGCGCTTGCCTTTCATCTCGCGCAATTGGCACGCGCGCGGATGACGCTGCACGAAGCCTAACAGCTTGTCGAACGCCTCGCTTCGGTAGTAGGGGCTCTTGTCGTCGCTGACGAGGTAGAGCGCCATCTGTCCTTTCTTCAATACGACTTTCTCTAATCCCAACCGCTTGGCCATGCGGCGGAGCCTTACGACGCGGATTAGCTCCATGCCCTCGTCGGGGATTTTGCCGAAGCGGTCCTCCAGGCGGGCGGTGAAGGCCTGTATGTCGCGCTCCTCCGTCATGCTGTCCAGCTCGCGGTAGAGGGAGACGCGTTCCGAGTCGTTGGGGATGTAGGTGGGCGGGAACATCAATTCCAGGTCGCTCTCGATGTAGGTCTCGCGCACGAACTCGCTCCCTGTCGCCCGTTGGCCGTCCGCGTTCTCCGGGGCGTACAGGTTGGCGAATTCCTCGGCCTTCAGCTCGCCCACGGCCTCTTCCAATATTTTTTGGTACGCCTCGTAGCCCAAGTCGGCGATAAAGCCGCTCTGCTCGGCGCCCAGTAGGTTGCCGGCGCCCCGGATGTCCAGGTCCTGCATCGCGATGTGGATGCCGCTGCCCAACTCGGCGAAGTTCTCGATGGCTTGCAGGCGCCGGCGCGCCTCTTGCGTGAGCGACGAGAGCGGGGGCGAGAGCAGGTAGCAGAACGCCTTTCGGTTGCTGCGCCCCACGCGGCCCCGCAGCTGGTGCAGGTCGCTCAGGCCGAACTGCTGGGCGTTGTTGATGATGATGGTATTGGCGTTCGGCACGTCGATGCCGTTCTCCACGATGCTGGTAGACAGCAATACGTCGTACTCGTAGTTCGCGAAGTCGAGGATGATTTTCTCCAGTTGCTCCGGCTCCATCTGCCCGTGGCCCACGGCGACGCGCGCGTCGGGCACCTCGCGGCGTATCAGCGCTTCCATCTCGCCGATATTCTGGATGCGGTTGTGGATGAAGAACACCTGCCCGTTGCGGCTCATCTCGAAATTGATGGCCTCGCGGATAATATCCGGGTTGAAGCGCTCCACCTCGGTCTGCACCGGATAGCGGTTGGGCGGCGGCGTGGAGATGTTGGACAGGTCGCGCGCCCCCATGAGCGAGAATTGCAGGGTACGGGGAATCGGCGTGGCGGTCATGGTGAGCGTGTCGATGTTTACCTTGAGCTGCCGTAGCTTCTCCTTGACGGAGACGCCGAATTTCTGCTCCTCGTCGATGATGAGCAGGCCGAGGTCCTTAAAGTGCACGTCCTTCCCCACGATGCGGTGCGTGCCGATCAGGATGTCGATCTCGCCCGCTTTCAGCGCGTTCAATACGCCTTTGGTCTGGGCGCTTGTGCGTGCCCGGCTGATATAGTCGATTTTGCATGGGAAATCCTTCAATCGCTCGCTAAACGTCTGGTAGTGCTGGAACGCCAATACGGTGGTAGGGACGAGCACGGCCACCTGCTTGTTGTCCGACACGGCCTTGAAGGCGGCGCGTATCGCCACCTCCGTCTTCCCGAAGCCCACGTCGCCGCAGATGAGGCGGTCCATCGGGCGGTCGCTTTCCATATCCTCCTTCACCTCGGCGGTCGCCCGCGTCTGGTCGGGCGTATCCTCGTAAATGAAGCTGGCCTCCAGCTCGTGTTGCAGGAAGCTATCCGGGCTGAAAGCGAATCCTTTCTCTTTCTTGCGCTGGGAGTAGAGGCGGATTAGGTCGCGGGCGATATCCTTCATCTTCGCCTTGGTGCGCTCCTTCATCTTCTCCCACGCGCCGGTGCCTAATTTGCTCAGCTTGGGCGGCTCGCCGCTTTCCTTGCCTTTGTATTTGGAGAGTTTGTGGAGGGAGTGGATGCTGACGAACAAGATGTCGTTGTTCTGGTAAATCAGCTTGATAGCCTCCTGTATCTTCCCGTTCACCTCGGTGCGCACCAAGCCGCCGAACTGCCCGACGCCGTGGTCGATATGTACGATGTAGTCGCCCGGCTCGAATTGGTTCAGCTCCTTGAGGGAAAGCGCGAGCTTGCCGCTCCGGGCCTTGTCGCTCCGGAGGCTGAACTTATGGAAACGGTCGAATAGCTGGTGGTCGGTGAAGAGGCAGATTTGTAAGGTATCGTCGGCGAAGCCCTCGTGGATCGTACGGTCGACCGGCGTGAAAGCGATGGGCTCGCCGCGGTCCTCGAAAATCATGCGGATGCGCTCGGCCTGCTTCTCCTGGTCGCTTAATATATAGAGGGTATAACCTTTGTCGAGGAAAGAGCGGAACGACTCGCTCACCAAATCGAAATTCTTATGGAAAATGGGTTGGGGCCGCGTCGCGAACGTAAGGGTCGCGTTCGCCGTCTTGGGGGCGTGCGCTCCGATATGCAGCCGCCGGAATTCCGTCACCTCCCGCAGGAAGGTATCCGCCGGGATGAGTTTCTTCCGCATCTGCTCGATGTCGGCGAACGATTCCTCGTCGCCTACTACCGGCTCGTCGTTCCATACTCCGCCGACGCGCTCCTTGCACCAGGCGAGGTCTTTCGCCACCACGAGCGTGTCCGCCGGCACGGCGCTCAGCAGCGACCCGCCCGTCTTCGTGTTTTTGCTCATCTCCGGGACGATATAGATGCTCTCCATCTTCTCCTTGCTGAGCTGCGTCTCCACGTCGAAAGAGCGGATGGTCTCCACCTCGTTGCCGAAAAAGTCGATGCGATAGGGAAACTCGTAGGAGTAGGAGAACACGTCGAGGATACTTCCGCGAAGGGCGTATTGCCCCGGCTCGTACACGTAGTCCACTTGCTCGAAGCCGTATTGCTCCAGCACGTCGGCCACGAACATATTGTCTACTTTCTCGCCTACGCTTAGCTTGAGCGTATTATCTTTCAATACGTCGCTCGCCACGATCCGCTCGGCCAGCGCGTCGGGATAGCTGACGATTACGAACGCGTCGCCTGCGTCTTGCAGCTTGCTGAGCACTTCCGTGCGGGCGATCTCGTTCGCCGGGTCGATGTGTCCGTATTTGATAGCTCTCCGATAGGCGGAAGGGAAGAAATAAATCCCGTCGGCGCCCGTGAGTTGCCTTATGTCGTGATAGAAATAGCCGGCTTCCTCCAAGTCATTCAATACGCATACGTACCGTCCCTTTCTTCGTGCGAAGAGCGAGGCGATCGCCAAGGCCGCCCCCGAGCCGTTCAAACCTTTCAGGAATATATCGTGCGACGTTTTATCGCCTAAGAGGGCATCTATCGCCGCCATTTGGGGATGGGCGGCATATATTTCCACTAATTTTTGTATTTCCAAAACTCTCGTCTTATGTGATGCGCGAAATTAATACATACGAATCATTCTGACCGTTTCCTTGCGGAAGAAAATATAATTTCTTTCGAAAGAAAATAGGATTTCCTTCGGGAGAAAGTAAAATTCTCCCCGAGGGAAAGAACGAGGTCCGTCTTGCTTCCATTATTTAAGGAAACAGGCTTTTTCCCCGCGAAAATGAAAGGAAACAGAGGGTTTTCTTTAGTGTTTTTTTGGATTTTGGCGATAAACCTTTTGACGTCGTGGCAGTCAAAAGGCCAGAAAAAAATCATGAAAAGCTGAATGAAGACTTTGGAGAAAATGAAAAAGAGGAAAATAAGTGTTCTATTGGCCGGCGCGTTGTTGTGCGCTACGTCGGGAATAGGAGCGGTGAATGTAGATGGAGCGGTTGACGGAGGTATAAAAGGAATCGTGATGGATGGCGAGTTGGGCGGTCCGTTAGGATTCGTGACGGTGCAGGTGAAAGCGAAAGGGTCGGACAAGATTATACAAGGCTCGATAACCGGCGACAATGGCGGGTACGTCATCAACGGGTTGAAGAAGGGCAACTATGTAGTCACTTTCTCGTACGTCGGTTATAAGGAGGTGTCGAAGAATATCTCTATCACGAGGAATAATCAGGTATTGAATTTAGGGGAACTGACGTTGGTGGAAGACGCCAACCGGCTGGGCGAGGTGGAGGTCGTGGCTAAAAAGCCGCAAATGCGCTTCGAGATCGACCGCAAGGTGTTCGACGCGACGCAGGACATCTCGTCCGAGGGCGGCTCGGCGAGCGATTTGCTGTCCAACATCCCCTCGGTGGAGGTGGACAACGAGGGAGAGGTTTCCTTGCGCGGCAATTCCAGCGTGACGATCTGGATCAACGGAAAAGCCTCCGGCTTGACTTCCGACAACCAGGCCGACATCCTGGAGATGATGCCGGCGGAGGATATCAAGCAGGTGGAAGTGATAACGAACCCTTCCGCCAAGTATAGCCCCGAGGGGACGGCGGGTATCATCAATATCGTCTTGAAAGACGACCGGAAGCCCGGCTATTACGGCAGCGTGAAGGTGGGAGCCGATACGGACGGCGGCTACCGGGCGAGTGGCAACATCAATTACAGCAGTAGCAAGGTGGACGCTTACGCGAATATCAATTATCGGAAGCGGGCGTTCACGGGCGGAGGAATCACGAGCCGCCAGAATACGTCGGATAATAGTTTCCTGAACCAGACGAGCGAGTCGGACGGAAGTCATAACAACTGGTTCGGACGTTTCGGCGCCACGTGGCACATCACGAGAAAGGACGATCTGGGCGTGAACCTGACCGGTATGCTGGGTGGTGGCGACAACGGCAATGACATCCATTATATATCCACGGACGGCCAGCGGAACACGATTTACACGAGCGACCGCTCGACGAACAACGATTCGGACATGAAGATGTACAATATCGAGCTGAATTACGTCCATAAATTCTCCGACCGTAGCAATATCGATATCACGCTCAGCAATAATCAATGGAAGAACGACGGATTGAGCGTTTACCAAGAGCGTTATATCTACGCGGATGGGCGTCCGGATTCCACAAGCTACCAAACGCAGGATAACAACATGAATGATAAGAGCTGGGAAGTGCAAGTGGATTATACGAACACGCTCTCCGAGTTCGCTAAGATCGAGGCGGGATACAAGGGCGTGTTCCAGCGCAACGGTAGCCCCGTCGATACCTACGAGGGGGCGACGGCCGAGACCATCACGCAGAACCGGAAGCTTTACAACAACTTCAAGTACAATCAAGACGTGCACGCCCTCTATTTCACCTATGGCGGCAAGTGGGGCAACCTGAGCTACCAGGCCGGTTTGCGCGGCGAGTATTGGACGGTGGAGACGCTCTCCAAGAATTACGACCAGGAGTTCAACGGCGCTCCCGCCGAGGCGTTCAGCAAGGATTTCTTCAAGCTCTTCCCGAGCGCGTTCCTATCGTACGCCCTGCCGAAGAACAACGAGATCCAGGTGAACTACACGCGCCGCCTGCGCCGTCCATGGGGCGGGCAGCTGAACTCGTTCCGCAACACTTCCGACTCGCGGAACATTTCCTTCGGTAATCCGGAGCTGACTCCGGAGTACTCACACTCTTTCGAATTGAACTACATCAAGCTCTGGGAGTCGGGGCACACGTTGTCGCTGTCGGGTTATTATCGCTCGACGGACGACGTGATTCAGCGCATCCGTTTCTTGAATACGGCGGAGAACGTGATGTATACGACGAGCGAGAACGTGGCGCGCTCGCAGGCGAGCGGTATGGAAATCGTGGGCAAGAACAGCCTCTTCGGCTTCCTGGACCTGACCACGACGGTCAACCTCTATTACTCCAAGCTGGATGGTTTCTCCTACCTGCCGGAAGGCGCCGAGACGCCCGTCACCGGCGAGACCGACGAGAGCTTCAACTGGAACGCCCGCATGATCGCTAACTTCAGCCTGCCGTGGGGCATCTCGTTGCAAGCCACCGGCAGCTACAACTCCAAGCGCTTGATGGCGCAGGGCTATCGCGAGCCGAACTACGCGCTCGATATGGGCTTGCGGAAGTCGTTCCTGAACGATAAGCTGACGCTGAGCATCAACGCCCGCGACTTGCTGGACTCGCGCCGCTTCCGCACCGTGACCTCCGGCGACGGTTTCTGGCAGGACTCGGAGAACTGGCGCGGCGGACGGCGCGTCGGCTTCACCTTGACGTACAACTTCGGCAACATGGGCAAGCGCAAGCCGCAGGCGCCCAACCGCCCCATGGGCGGGGAGGACGGCCCCGGTATGTTCGAGATGGATTGAGGCCTCGTTTGAGATATAATTTGTAGATTCGCGGCGTTTAATTCGAAAATGCGGAATTTATGAACTGTTATTTCAAATCGCTCGCGTTCGCGGGCATGCTTTGGGCTACCGGCTCGCTCCACGCGCAAGAGCCGGTAAGGCCTTACGACCAATGGGAGGCGACCCAGTTCGTCGCCGTGACCGTGCGCCAGCCGGAGGATTACGTGAGGTTGGACAACAACTGGGAAATCCTGTATAACTTGCGAACCCCGCGTACGTTGGACGAGCTACGCACGGCGGGCGTGGAGTGCTCGGATAGCCAGTGGATGCTGCTAAGGGTGGCCGGCCTTATCCAGCGTACGCCGGACAAGAAGTGGAAGACAACCATGCCCATCCTTGATAAGGAGCAGACCGCCTCGCTGCGCGACTTGAGCGAGGAGATTGCCCGATCCATCTACGGGAAGACGAAGGCGGACTTCGCCTCGCTCGCGGAGGCCATCGACGAGATGGGCTTCGCCGGCAATAAGCTCTCGCTCGTCTTCTCCTATCTGTTGGACGGCAGGATGTGGACCAAGTTGACGCTCTTCGAGGACATCGATAACAATTTGGGCTGGAGCGGCTGCTACTGGGCGCTGTACGAGCCGCGGGAAGGCTCGAAGTTCGGCACGAATGGCTTCGGCGAGCAGGATTTGATATTGACGTACATCCACTCCGACATCGCTCCCGCCAACGAGCTGATGGATCGTTGCGCCGAGGAGCTCGCCCGCTCCGGCAAGGTGACGGACGCCCGGCTTATCGCCCGGCTGAAGCCCTACGGGATGGTGGACGGCGACGGCAACCCGCTGTTCCCCGTTATCAAGCAGGCGGACGACCGCTTCCATCAACTTACCGATAAATTCGTGGATGCCATCAGCTCGGAATTGAAGGCTAACTGCGGCTCCTTGAAGACACGCTATGGAATCGACAAGGAAAACGTAGCGATGGTGGTGCTCTACCACGAGGTCATGTGGGATTTGATGGACCTGCTGATTCAGGACCGCGTAATCGCCGTCCCCGCCATCCTCAACGACGCGACGGCGAATCAAGGTCGCTTGAACGAGGTCCTTTTCTTCGTGAAAGGCGGGTTGATGCAGTGATAGACGTATAACGAGAGGAGGGGGCGTGCCATTCCATAAGGACACGCCCCCTCCGCCGTTTAGAACCGGCTCATCGAGCCTCCGCCGCCGGAGCTTCCGCCGCCCCACGAGCCGCCACCGCCTCCGCCGCTGAATCCTCCGAAGCCGCCTCCGCCCATGATGATGGGACCTCCGCCGCCCGGATGGATACGGTCGATGGTGTGGTAGCGTTTATCGGTGTAGCCGCAATTCCGGCAGCGATACACCTCCTCCGCCAGCCCCTCGGAGAAGCGGGTGGCCTCGCGCACGACGCTACGCCCCATGTACTTGAACGTTTTCTTCCCGCATCGGGGGCATCGCCTCGGACGGTATTTCAGGTAGGCCACGCCGGCTACGAGCCCGAGCGATCCGATGGCGAAGGCGGCGAACAGCCACATCGACGGGTCGCCGCCACGGTCGCCGGGGACGCCCGTCATGCGGGCCCGCTCGTAATCGCTGGCCAGCAGGTAGCGCGTCACGGCCGTCACGCCCTTCAGCATTCCGGCGCTGTAGTCGCCCTCGCGCATGTCCGGTATCATATAGCGCTGCTGCAGGCGGTAGCAAATGGCGTCGGGCAGTACGCCCTCGATGCCGTAGCCCGTCTCGAACACCACGGAGCGCCGCGAGGGCTCCGTCACCAACTGTATCAAGAGGCCGTTGTCCGCCCCTTTCTGCCCCAATCCCCAATGGTTGAACAGCTCGGTCGCAAATACGCGCGGGTCCGCCTCGCCGATGCTCTCCACGGCCACCACGGCCACCTCGATGCCCAAGCTATCCTCCAGCACGTTCAGCAGTTGGTTGACGCGGGCCTTCGCCTCCGGGGCGAGGATGCCGTCCGGGTCGCTCACGTGGTCGAGGCGGTTGGCGAGCCTCGTGTTCGGCACGCTCTCCACCGTATAATCCCGCGCCGCGAGGGCAGAAGGGAGCAGGCAGAGCCAAAGCAGGCAGAGGCCGACGAGCCGTCGCGCCGCTCCGTGCCGGGATTGGATATGTCCGTAGGTATCGCTCATCGCTCGCGGGTTCAGAATTCGACCGTAGGTGCCTTCTCCGCGCCCGCCTCGGCGGCGAAATAGGCTTTCGCCTCGAAGCCGAACACGTCGGAAAGGATGTTGTTCGGGAATTTACGGATGTACACGTTGTACGACCGCGCTACCTCGTTGAAACGCTTCCGTTCCGTGGCGATGCGGTTCTCCGTCCCCTCCAGCTGCGCCTGTAGCTCTTGGAAATTCTGGTTCGCCTTCAAGTCCGGATAACGCTCCAGCACGACCATCAGGCGCGACAACGCGCTGCTCAGCTCGCCTTGGGCGGATTGAAACGCTTGGAGCGACTCCGCGGTCAGGTTCGACGGGTCGATACGGGTCTGCGTGGCCTCGGCGCGGGCTTGCACCACGCCCTCCAAGGTCTCCCGCTCGTGCGAGGCATAACCTTTCACGGTGTTCACCAAATTCGGTATCAAGTCCATACGGCGCTGGTACTGGTTCTCCACCTGGCTCCACGCGGCGCTCACTTCCTCGCCACGCGTCACCATATTGTTGTAAACGCCTTGCATCCAAAAGAACAACACCGCCACGACGGCGATGATAATCCACACTGTCTTGTTCTTAAACATACTTCTTTCTGATTTAAATGATTCTACAAAACGGGGCAAAGCTACGAAAAAAAGTCATTACTCCGCGTGGCGCGGCGAAAAACCATCGCCGGAGGCCTCCGACGATTATTCGAAGGGGAGGGATTCGCCGGAATCCGTGGCGGAAATCCGATGATATCTAACGAATTTATCATATATTCGCGAGGAAAGGAGCCGAGAGGATGTATAGAACCGTTTATTCAAAAAGCAACATGATGGCCGCGCGCCTGCTGGGCGCGCTCCTCTTCTGCCTGTGCCTCGGGACGGCCGGCGAGGCGTGGGGGCAGGAGGAGGGTTTGGCGTCGTACTACCACGACAGGTTTCACGGCCGTGTCACATCAAGCGGCCGCGTGCACGACAACGACGAGCTGGTGGCCGCCCATCGCACCTACCCGTTCGGCACGTTCTTGCGGGTCACCAACCTGGACAATATGCGGAGCGTGATTGTCTGCGTGACGGACCGCGGGCCTTACCACGGGCGACGGATTATCGACGTATCGGAGAGCGCCGCGGATTCGCTCGGATTCATCGAGCGAGGCGTCGCGCGGGTGCGCCTTGAGGTAGTGCCCGGGCCGCTCGACCTTCGCTACCTCGATTTAATCTATCCACGGATTCCCTTTCTGGATACCGACGAGGTCCGCGTAGAGCCTCCTTACCGGCTACGCTTCTCGCCGTCGGACCGCTAAGATGGACGTGCCCGGAACAATCGGGCGCGCGATTTGGTTATATATAAGGAATACATAAACAACGTTGATTATGGCTTACAAGATCGCTTTTTTCGACGCCAAACCCTACGATATCGCCTCGTTCGACAAGATGAACGAGCGGTTTGGCTTTGATATCCGTTATTACAAGGGACGTTTGAATGTCAACAACATCATCCTGACGAAGGACGTGGACGCCGTCTGTATCTTCGTGAACGATACGGCGGACAAGGCCGTGATAGACGCCTTGGCGGCGAACGGCGTCAAGTTGCTGGCCTTGCGCTGCGCGGGATTCAACAACGTGGACTTGCGGGCCGCCAAGGGACGGCTGAGCGTCGTGCGCGTACCGGCGTACTCGCCCTACGCCGTGGCGGAATATACGTTGGCGTTGATGCTCTCGCTGAACCGAAAGATACACAGGGCGTATTGGCGTACGCGCGACGGCAATTTCTCGCTGCACGGCTTGATGGGCTTCGATATGCACGGCAAGACGGCCGGCATCGTCGGCACGGGCAAGATTGCCCGGATTCTCATCCATATCCTGCGGGGCCTGGGCATGCGGGTGCTGGCGAACGACCTCTATCCCGACGAGAATTACGCCCGCGAGGAGGGCTTCACGTACGTCCCGCTGGACGAGCTTTACAGGGAGGCGGACATCATCTCGCTGCATTGCCCGTTGACCGACCAGACCCGCTACTTGATTAACGAGGATTCCATCGCCAAGATGAAGGACGGCGTGGTGATCATCAATACGGGCCGCGGGCAGCTGATTCATACGAACGCGCTAATCGAGGGATTGAAGAACAAGAAGGTGGCCGCCGCCGGCCTGGACGTGTACGAGGAGGAGGGCGGCTATTTCTACGAGGATAAGTCGGACAAGATTATCGACGACGACGTGTTGGCGCGCTTGCTCTCGTTCAACAACGTGATTGTCACGTCTCACCA
Source organism: Candidatus Parabacteroides intestinigallinarum (assembly GCA_019114945.1). GTDB lineage: Bacteria > Bacteroidota > Bacteroidia > Bacteroidales > Tannerellaceae > Parabacteroides > Parabacteroides intestinigallinarum. Next base: position 23,924 of record DXEN01000015.1, read on the forward strand.
GGCCTTCTTCACGCGGGAGGCGTTGCGCAACATCGCTGAGACGACGCTGCAAAACGTGCTCGACTTCGAGGAAGGTCGTCCGTTGCTCAACGAGGTGACCCTCTAAAGGCGCGCGGCTATGACAATCGACAATCGAACCGGCTTGGTGCTGGAGGGAGGCGGGATGCGCGCCGTGTTCACGGTGGGCGTGCTGGATTATTGTATGGATAACCAGATTTGGTTTCCTTACACGATCGGCGTCTCGGCGGGGGCGAGCAACGGCATCTCGTACGCCTCCCGCCAGCGCGGGCGCTCGCTGTACAGCCATATCGACTTGATGCGGGAATACAATTACATCGGCCTCCGGCATTTCCTGCGGGGGCGGGGTTATATTGACTTGGATTTCCTCTTCTATGTGTATCCGGACCGTTATTATCCGTTCGATTACGACACGTATTTCCACTCGAAGGACCGTTTCGTGATGGTGACGAGTAATTGTCTGACGGGCGAGGCCGAGTATTTCGAGGAGAAGCGCGACAAGCGGCGGTTGCTCGACATCTGCAAGGCCTCTTGCTCGCTGCCGGTGTTATGCCCCGTCTCGTACGTGGATGGCGTCCCGATGGTGGACGGAGGCGTCTGCGACGCGATCCCCGTGCGGCATGCCATCGCCGACGGCTTCGAGCGGAACGTGATTGTCCTGACGCGCGAGAAAGGCTACCGCAAACCGGAGAAGGACTTTTATTTACCCGGCTTCATCTATCGCCGTTACCCGGCGATACAGGAACGACTTCGCCTCCGCTACCGCCATTATAATGAGACGCTGGATTTTGTCGACCGCTTGGAGCGCGAGGGCAAGGCGCTGGTCATCCGTCCGCGCGGACCGCTGCAGGTGGGGCGTACATGCGACGACGCCCGCGAGCTGAAAGCCCTCTACGAGGAAGGCTACGCTCGCGGGCGTGAGCTTACGCGATGGTTCTCTCGTTAAACGGTCGTCACTTGCAGGCGTTCACGTCTTTGCTGAGGCGCATCGCGCAAAAGTTCGGGCCGCACATCGTGCAATATTCGCCGTCGGTCACGGCGCTCTCCTTGTAGTACTGCAAGGCCCTTTCGGGGTCCAGGGAAAGATTGAATTGGTCTTTCCAACGGAAGTCGAAGCGGGCTTTGCTCAAGGCGTTGTCGCGCGCTTGCGCCCCGGGATGCCCCTTGGCGAGGTCGGCGGCGTGCGCCGCGATCTTGTAGGCGATCACGCCGTTGCGCACGTCCTCCTTGTTCGGGAGCCCCAGGTGTTCCTTCGGGGTAACGTAGCAAATCATGGCCGTGCCGTGCCAAGCGATTTGCGCGCCGCCGATGGCGGAGGTGATATGGTCGTATCCGGGCGCGATATCGGTGGTCAACGGGCCTAACGTGTAGAACGGCGCGCCGTGACAGGCGTAGAGTTGCTCTTTCATGTTCTCCTGTATCTTGTTCATCGGCACGTGACCCGGTCCCTCGATGATGACCTGCACGAACTGGTCCCACGCCACTTTCGTCAGCTGGCCCATTGTGTGCAGCTCGGCGAATTGGGCGGCGTCGTTGGCGTCGTAAATCGAGCCGGGGCGCAACCCGTCGCCGATGGAGACCGCCACGTCGTAGGCTTTCAATATCTCGCAGATATCGGCGAAATGCGTATAGAGGAAGTTCTCCTCGTTGTGTATCTTCATCCACTTCGCCATGATGGAGCCGCCGCGCGACACGATGCCCGTCAGGCGCGTCTCGGTCAGCTCCAGGTGCTCGCGTAGCAACCCGGCATGGATGGTGAAATAATCCACGCCCTGTTCCGCCTGCTCGATGAGCGTATCGCGGTAAATCTCCCACGAGAGGTCTTCCACTTGCCCGTTCACCTTCTCCAACGCCTGGTAGATGGGCACGGTCCCCATCGGAACGGGGCAATTGCGGATAATCCACTCGCGCGTCTCGTGGATATGGTCGCCCGTGGAGAGATCCATCAGCGTGTCTCCTCCCCACTTGCAGCTCCAGATGGCCTTCTCGATTTCCTCGTCGATGCCGGAGGAGAGGGCGGAGTTGCCGATGTTCGTGTTAATCTTCACCAGGAACTTCCGCCCGATAATCATCGGCTCGGCTTCCGGGTGGTTGATGTTGGCGGGGATGATGGCGCGTCCGGCGGCCACCTCTTTCCGCACGAACTCCGGCGTGATGTACGATTTCAGTCCCAGCGCCTCGATTTGCTGGTTCTCGCGGATCGCCACGTATTCCATCTCCGGCGTGATGACGCGCCGTTTGGCGTAATACATCTGGGTGATGTTCTTCCCCTCCTTCGCGCGGAGGGGCAAGTGGCGTATCGGGAAGCGCAAGGCGTCCAGCGCCGGGTCGGCGAGGCGCTCGCGCCCGTAAGCCGAGGTCAACTCCGGCAATTGGACGACGTCTTTCCGTTTGCCGTACCAATCCTCGCGGATGCGGGGAAGTCCCTTCGCGATGTCGATTGGAATCTTCGGGTCGGAATAGGGACCACTCGTATCATAGACGACAACCGGGTTGTTTTTCTTGAAAACCCGTTCCCCGTTCTCGTCCAGCGTAACCGTATCCAATAATTTGATCTTGCGCATGCCTACTTTAATCTTATTGATCTCGCCCGGAATATAGATTTTCTCCGAGGAGGGATAGGATACGCGCATATTCTTTTTATTTGACATAGTATATAAGTTTAATAGATATTGATTGCTTCGATAAATCGCCGGGTGGCCTCGATGGGATCGGCCGCGTGGATGATCGCCCCGGATACGGCGATACCCGTGACGCCTGTTTCCATCAGCGGGGCCACGTCGTCGAGCGTGATGCCGCCAATCGCGAGAATCGGGATACGGATGCCGGCCTCTCGGCACGCGGCCACGATGGAGCGGTAACCTTCCAGTCCCAGGATGGGGCTCAGTTTCTTCTTGGTGCTCGTGAAGCGATACGGTCCCAGGCCGATGTAAGAGGCTCCTTGCCGTACGGCCCGTTGGATATCATCGAAGGTATTGGCCGTCGCCCCGATGTAGAAAGGCGCGTCCGGAGCCAATCGCTCGCGTGCCATCCGCCACGCCTCGTCCACGGGCATATCGTTCTTGCCCAAATGGCAGGCGGAGGCTCCTTCCTCCAGCGCCGCCTCGATATCGTCGTCTACGCAGAGACGTACGGTCCGGTCGTTTACGGAGGCGCAAAGGCGAGCGGCCTCGCGCGCGGTGTCTCTGTCCACCCCTTCTTTCATCCGTAATTGAATCCACGAGCAACCGCCCTTTATCGCCATCCGGATCTCGTCGAGTTCCGTCAGTCCCTCGACGCGGTGCGTAAGGAACATCAAGCGACCGCTTCCGTTGAAAAGTGTTTTATCTTGTAAGCTCATAGGCCATTCGTTTATATTGTCGGATAATAGATTCGGCGGTATCGAGGGAAGGCGCGCTTCCCCATAGGGCGCCCAATACGGCGACCCCGCCGAATGGAAGGTCGCTCAGTTGCCGGATACGTTCGGGGTCGATTCCGCCCAAGGCGATTACTTTCCCGTCGATTATGTTGCGCGCGGCCCGCAATTCCTCCAAGGAGAAACCGCTTCCGTAGCCTTCCTTGGATATGCTGGGGAAGATCGGGCTGAGGAACAAATAGTCGCACGACGGCTTGTAGGTCTCGACCTCCGCCAGGCTGTGGCACGAGCGACTGACGGTGCCTGCGAAGGCGGCGGGCGCCTCCGGGTTCCTCCGGTTCAGATGGATGCCGCCCAAGCCCCTTTCCGCCGCGATGTCCAGCCAATCGTGGAGCGCGACGCGTGGATAATACGCCGCCGGGATCGCGTCCAGGAGGCGTTCCAGCTCCTCGCGGCGGCTTCCCGGCTTGCGGATATGCAGGCGGGTCATTCCCGCCTCGAACAAGCGGGTCAGCAAGGCGGCCTCGTCCGGGAAGAACGAGGGCGTAGTGATGACAATCAGCTTATTCATACCCGAGGATGATTTTATGGAGGGGTGAGGGATGGAACAGGTGATTGACCGGTCCGTGCCCGTGTCCGACCTCGATTCCAGCCCCGTTCGCGATCGCTTTGTTCACGTAGGTCTTGCCCAGGCGCACGGCGAACTCGAAAGAAATGGAGAGCGCCAGGTACGCCGCGATGGCGGACGAGAGCGTGCACCCCGTGCCGTGCGTGTTGCGGGTCTCTACCCGGGGGTCGACCAGGCGCATCGGCTTCTCCTCCTCGATAAAGAGCCAATCCGTCGCCTCGGTCCCGGCGAGATGCCCGCCCTTCACCAAGACGGAGCGGCAGCCCAGTTCCCGCAGGACGCGCGCCGCGGCGGTTATGTCCTCCTCGTTCTGGATTTTCACGCCGGAGAGTTCTTCCGCCTCGGGGATGTTCGGCGTGAGCAAGGTCGTCATCGGGAACAGGCGCTCGGTGATGGTCCGGATGGCATCCTCTTTCAGCAGTTTGCTTCCGCTCGTGGAAATCATGATGGGATCCAGCACGATGGGGATGTCCGGGTATCGGGCGAGCGTGTCGGCCACGACGCGCGCCGCCTCGGCGGAATAAAGCATCCCGATCTTGATCGCGTCCACGGTGAAATCCTCCAGCACGGCCTCGATTTGGTCGCGCAACACGTCGGGACTGACGGGCTGGATGCTTCGTACGCCCTGTGTGTTCTGGGCGGTGATGGCGGTTATCGCCGAGGTCGCGAAGACTCCCAGCGCGGAGAAAGTTTTGATATCGGCTTGTATCCCGGCGCCTCCGCCACTGTCGGAGCCGGCGATTGTCAAAGCTACCGGATAACGGTACGTCTCGTTCTTATTCATGCGGCATTTGTTTTTCTTACGGCGGCATTACCCGCGTCAAGTGTTGAGGGTATGTTCTCAGCCCATTATACGAGATAATAGTAAGGCACCCCTTCGATGTCGCGAAGATAACAAAATTATATATAATAAAAAGGTAAGGAGCCGGGGATTCTGCCATCGAAATATTCTCGCGCGCCGGGAGGCAAAAAAAGCGGGCGAAGAATCGTCGGGTTGGAAAAAATCCCTATATTTGCGCTAACCTGATTCTGGTATCATGAGAACGCGAAACGAAAATCAAGCCTCCTTCTTTTCGATACGATCAGCGATATTCGAGATTTCGTAAACAAGATTAATAAAGCGACAATAACTATGTGTTTATTAGGATGTGATATAGGAAGCTCCTCCATCAAGGTATCCGTGGTGGACGAGGAGACCGGGCTGACCATCGGCTCGGATTTCTACCCGAAGGAGGAGGCGCCTATCAAGGCCTCGCGCCCGGGATGGGCGGAGCAGGACCCGGAGAGTTGGTGGACGTACACGAAGGACGCCATCCGCGGCGCCTTGCGCGCGGCGGACGTGCGGGGCGACGCCGTGAAGGCCATCGGCATCTCGTACCAGATGCACGGCTTGGTGATGGTGGACAAGAACCGCGAGACGCTGCGCCCGGCGATTATCTGGTGCGACAGCCGGGCGGTCCCTTACGGCGACCGCGCCTTTAAGGACCTGGGCGAGAAGCGTTGCCTTTCCCACCTGCTGAACTCGCCCGGCAATTTCACCGCCGCGAAGCTGGCGTGGGTCAAGGAGTACGAGCCGGCCGTCTACGAGCGGATTTACAAGATTATGTTGCCCGGCGATTACGTGGCGATGCGCCTGACGGGCGATATCGTGACCACGGTCTCCGGCCTCTCCGAGGGGATTTTCTGGGATTTCCAGCGGAACGCCCTCTCGAAGGAGCTGATGGCGTATTTCGGGTTCGACGAGGGATTGATACCCGACATCCGGCCCACCTTCGGCGCGCAGGGCGAGGTGACCGCCTCGGTCGCCGCCGAGTTAGGCTTGCGGAAGGGGACACCCGTCACCTACCGCGCGGGCGACCAGCCCAACAACGCCCTCTCGCTGAACGTGCTGAACCCCGGCGAGATTGCCGCCACGGGCGGCACGTCGGGCGTCGTCTACGGCGTGAACGGGAAGGTGAGCTACGACACGCTCTCGCGGGTGAATACCTTCGCCCACGTCAACCATACCGCCGGGCGGCCCCGCCTGGGCGTCTTGCTCTGCATCAACGGCGTGGGCATCCTCAATTCGTGGATTAAGCGCAACGTGGCTCCGGAGGGAATCGATTACGGGGCGCTGAACGACCTGGCGGCGACGGTGCCCATCGGCTCCGGGGGGCTCTCCATCCTGCCGTTCGGCAACGGGGCGGAGCGCATGTTGCGCAACCGCCAGGTGGATTGCTCGATTCACGGGCTGAACTTCAACATCCACAACAAGGCGCACCTGGCCCGGGCGGCGCAGGAGGGCATCGTGTTCGCCTTCAAATACGGGATGGACATCATGAACGGGATGGGTATCGATATCGACGTGATTCGCGCGGGCCACGCCAACCTGTTCCTGAGCCCGCTCTTCCGCGAGGCGCTGGCGGGCGTGACGGGCGCCGTCATCGAGCTGTACGACACGAACGGCGCCGTGGGTGCCGCCAAGGGCGCGGGCATCGGCGCCGGTATCTACCGCGACGCCGCGGAGGCTTTCGCTTCCTTGCGGAAAATCGACGTGATCGAGCCGGACGGATTGAAGGCCGACGCTTATTGCGGCGCGTACGAGGTCTGGAAGGAACGCCTGGAGCGCTTCGTCGCGGGGGAATAAGTAAGTGCCATAAATTCCTATTTATAGTATAAACTAAATATGATTAGGTACTTCATAAAACAACATTTTCAAACTAATTAATACGATACGATTATGAGTTATTTTAAAGGTGAGAGAGAATTTTTCCCGGGGATCGGCGAGATCCCGTTCGAGGGACGCGAGTCGAAGAACCCGCTGGCGTTTCATTATTACGACGAGAACAAGGTGGTGATGGGCAAGACCCTGAAGGAGCACCTGCGTTTCGCGATGGCTTACTGGCACACGCTGTGCGCCGAGGGCGCCGACCAGTTCGGCGGCGGCACGAAGACGTTCCCCTGGAACGAGAGCGCCGACCCCATCTCGCGGGCGAAGTACAAGATGGACGCCGCCTTCGAGTTCATGACGAAGTGCAAGATTCCGTATTACTGCTTCCACGACGTCGACGTGGTGGACGAGGGACCCTCGCTGGCCGAGTTCGAGCGCCGCTTGGGCATCATGGTGGAGCACGCCAAGGAGCACCAGGCCGCCACGGGCAAGAAGCTGCTGTGGAGCACCGCCAACGTGTTCGGCCATAAACGCTACATGAACGGCGCCGCCACGAACCCCTATTTCCCGACGGTGGCTTGCGCCGCTACGCAAATCAAGAACGCCATCGACGCCTGCATCGCCCTGGGCGGCGAGAACTACGTGTTTTGGGGCGGACGCGAGGGCTACATGAGCCTCCTGAACACCGACATGAAGCGCGAGAAGGAGCACCTGGCCATGCTGCTGACGATGGCGCGCGACTATGCCCGCGCCAACGGCTTCAAGGGCACCTTCCTGGTGGAGCCGAAGCCCATGGAGCCGACGAAGCACCAATACGACGTGGACGCCGAGACCGTCATCGGCTTCTTGCGCCACTACGGGCTGGATAAGGATTTCGCCCTCAATATCGAGGTGAACCACGCCACGCTGGCCGGACACACGTTCGACCACGAGCTGCAAGCCGCCGCCGACGCGGGCATGTTCGGCAGCATCGACGCCAACCGCGGCGACTACCAGAACGGCTGGGATACCGACCAGTTCCCCGTCGACGTCTACGAGCTGACGCAGGCTTGGCTCGTCATCCTGCAAGCCGGCGGCTTCAAGACGGGCGGTACGAACTTCGACGCCAAGACGCGCCGCAACTCCACCGACCTCGACGATATCTTCATCGCCCACATCAGCGGCATGGACGTCTTCGCCCGCGCCTTGATGTGCGCCGCCGATATGCTGGAGCATTCCGATTATAAGAAGATGCGCGCCGAGCGCTACGCCACGTTCGACACGGGCGAGGGCAAGGACTTCGAGGAGGGACGGCTGACGCTGGAGGACCTGCGCCGCATCGCCCTGCGCGACGGCGAGCCGCGCCAGATAAGCGGCAAGCAGGAGCTGTACGAGACCCTCGTCAATATGTACATCTAACGCGCCGCCACCGCCATGAAGAACAACAACAACTTTTACATACTCGGGGTGACGCTCGTGGCTACGCTCGGAGGGCTGCTGTTCGGTTACGATACGGCCGTCATCTCCGGCGCCGTGGAGTCGCTCCGCGTCTTCTTCATCGAGCCGCTGGGCCTCCCGCCGGGGCAGGCCAGCGCGCTGGAGGGCTTCGTGGTCAGCAGCGCCCTCATCGGGTGCATCCTGGGCGCGTCGTTCGCCGGGTGGATTAGCCAGCGCTACGGGCGGAAGCCCACGCTGGTGCTGGCCGCCATCCTCTTCCTGCTCTCCGCCATCGGCTCCGCCTGGCCGGAGCTGGGCGCGGGGCTGCCGGGCAGCGGCGACCATACGTTCATGTACCATTTCGTGGCCTACCGCGTGCTGGGCGGCGTGGGCGTCGGGCTGGCGTCGATGGTGTCGCCCATGTACATCGCCGAGATGGCGCCCGCCGACCGCCGGGGCAACCTCGTGGCGTGGAACCAGTTCGCCATCATCTTCGGCATGCTGGTGGTCTATTTCGTCAACTATTCCATCGCCTTGCAGGGCGACGCCGCCTGGCTGCACGCCACCGGCTGGCGCTGGATGTTCGCCTCGGGCATCATCCCCGCCTCGCTGTTCCTCTTCCTGCTGCTGTTCGTGCCGGAGACGCCCCGCTACCTCGTCATGCGAGGGCGCGAGGGGCGTGCCCAAGGTATCCTGGAGCGCATGATGCCGACGGAGGCCGCCGGGCGCGAGCTGGCCGACATCCGGGCGAGCTTCCGCGTGAAGGCGCCCTCCATGCGGCCCTACTTCCAGTTCATGGGCACGTGGCTGCTGCTCTTCCTGGCGGGCTACGGGCTGCTGGCGGCGCTGGGCTTCACGAGCGCGCTCGAGGTGGCGCTGCTCGTCAGCTTCTGCGTGGCGTTGCTGTTCCCCATCCGGTCGTTCGGCGCGCGCATCATCCTCGTGGGCATCCTGCTCTCGGCGTTCCAGCAGTTCGTGGGCATCAACGTGGTGCTCTACTACGCGCCTGAGATTTTCAAGACGATGGGCGCCGCCACCGACGCCGCCTTGCTGCAGCAAATCGTGGTGGGGGCGGTGAACCTCTCGTTCACCACGCTCGCCATCTTCACGGTCGATAAGTTCGGGCGCCGCCCGTTGATGATTATCGGCGCGCTCGTCATGGCGGTGTCGATGCTCGCGCTCGGCTCCACGTTCTACTTCCGCGCCGTGGGCATCGGCTCGCTCGTCTGCATGCTGGTCTACACGGCAGGTTTCGCCATGTCGTGGGGGCCGGTGTGCTGGGTGCTGCTGGCGGAGATTTTCCCCAACAGCGTCCGCTCCACGGTGATGAGCATCGCCGTGGCGTCGCAGTGGATCGCCAACTTCCTCGTCTCGTGGAGTTTCCCGATGCTCGACAAGAGCGCGTTCCTCACCGAGTGTTTCAACCACGGCATGGCCTACTGGCTCTACGGCCTGATGGGTCTCCTGGCGGCGTGGTTCATCTGGCGGATGATTCCGGAGACAAAAGGCAAGACCCTGGAGGAGATGGAGCGCTATTGGAAATAACCTTGGCATTGGCGTGCCCCCTCTGTGGTAAAATGGCACGCCACCTTGGTAGTATGGCACGCGGATGACGCGGACGGGCGCGGATGAACGCGGATTTGTTTTTTAGAACGCGGACGACGCGGAGAACGCAGATTTGCGCAGACTTTTTTATTTTCTATTTGTCAAGATGAAAAATAAAATCTGCGTTCGTCCGCGTGCTCCGCGTCGTCTGCGTGCTTTTTTCCGCATCGTCCGCGTGTTTTTTCTTTTCATGGGGCTTTTTCATGGTATATAGCGAAAAAAATCCTTTCTCCGCTTGTCGCGTGCGGGAAAAGTTATATCTTTACCCCCATGCGTCGCGGGCGTGCGGAGGCGTTTTTCCCGATTTGGGAAAACTTCCCGCGGATCGCGTGGCCGTTTCCCGGTTTGGGAAAGCTTCCCGCGAGGCGCGTGGCCGTTTCCCGATTTGGGAAAGCTTCCCGCGAGGCGCGTGGCCGTTTCCCGATTTGGGAAAGCTTCCCGCGAGGCGCGTGGCCGTTTCCCGGCGTGGGAAAACTCCCCGCGGGGCGCGGGGCATCGGCGGGGCATCATTTATAAACCTTAAAAAAGGAAGATTATGAAAGAGATTGTATTCGATTTTTCGCGGCACGCGGCCAAGAACGCGCAACACGTGGAGTTCATGCGGAGCGTGCTGGAGGTGGTGACCGAGGAGGTGGCCATGGCGCAGGGATTCGCCGCGCAGCGGGACGCGTTCGCCGCGGCGGTGGACGACGAGGTGGCTCGCTTCCAGCCGGAGAAGGCGTTCCTGGATACGCCGGAGATAACCGCCGCGGACGCTCTGCGCGACAATACGTTTTTGTTCCAGAAATCCCTATCGAAGGCCTACGCCGACTATTGCCCGGACGCGGAGCTGCGGAAGTCGGGGCAGACGGCGTTCTTCCTCTTCAACGAGCGGGACGACGCCTACCGGCAGGATTATCTTTCCGAGACGGCTACGCTGGCCGACCTCGCCGGGAAGATGCGCGAGGAGCCTTACGCCGCCGCGCTGGCCGCCATCGGGCTGGAGGGCGCCGCCGATGAGCTGGAAGCGGCCAACGAGGCTTTCCGCGAGGTGTATTACAAGCGGGCTACGGTAGATCGCCAGCGTGTGTTCTCCGTGGGGATGAAGGAGCTGCGCGGGCGGGCGGACGACGCGTTCGACGCGCTGGCGAAGGCCATCAACGCGCTCTACCTGGTGAACGAGATGACGACGAAGGACGAGGGAAAACGCACGGCGCTGGCGGCGCTCATCGACGACGTGAATACCTACGTGGTGCGTCTGCGGAAGACGATGGGCGGCACGGCTTCCTCGTCGGGCACCGAGGGCGAGGAGGGAGGCTCCACGCCGACCGACCCGACCAATCCCGACCCCTCCGAGCCCGGCGGCGAGGAACCGGGTGGCGAGGAGACCGATTCGCCGGGGAACATTTAAAACGATTTATGATTTATGATTTCAAATTTAAAATTTCAAATTTCTTTCTCCTCTTGAGAGGGGGCAGGGGGTGTGTTAGTAATTGACAATTGACGATTGACAATTCAATTTGAAATCTTAAATTTGAAATCTGAAATCAGAAATCTTAAATTTGAAATTTTAAATTTGAAATGATATGACACTACAAGAATTTATCGAGAAAATCAAGGCGGACGCGGCGCTTCGCGCGAAAGTGCATGCCGCGATTATGGAGAAAGTAATCCTGCCGATGGCTACGGCCGAGGGCGTGGAGCTCACGGACGAGGATTTGGAGGCTGTCTCCGGCGGTTCCATTAGCAAACCTTCGACCGACATCTGCAGTGTTAAATGAAGACGGGCGCGGCGCTTTGCGCGAAAGTACGCGCGACGTCCGCCGCGTCCTTTAAAAAGAGGGCGTGCCGGAAACAGGGGATGTGATTCACCTGCTTCGGCAGGTCTTCCTTTCAATCTGGGTTTTGGACTTTTACATTTTAATCGTATGACATTGCCGGAATTTATTGAGAAGACAAAGACAGACGCGGCGCTTCGCGCGAAAGTGCGTGCCGCGATCATGGAGAAAGTAATCCTGCCGATGGCCGCGGCCGAGGGCGTGGAGCTCACGGACGAGGAGTTGCGGGATGTCAGTGGCGGATTGGTCTCTTACCAGAAGATTCCCGAATGGACGGATCCGTATTAAATCGGGATATTTTAATTTTGAACGTTTATATAAAAAGGTGAGCTACGAGAATTTCTTATACATCGCGATTCGCGCGGCGCTCGACGCCGGCAAGCGGATTATGGACATCTACGACGACCCCGCCTCCGACTTCGGCATCGAGCGGAAGGCGGACAACTCGCCGCTGACGAAAGCCGACAAGGCGGCGCACAGCCTGATAGCCGCCGCCCTCTCGGCGACGCCCTTCCCCACGCTGAGCGAGGAAGGCCGCGATATTCCCTATGCCGAGCGCTCCGCCTGGGAGACACTCTGGATTGTCGACCCGCTGGACGGCACGAAGGAGTTCATCAAGCGCAACGGCGAGTTTACGGTGAATATCGCCCTGGTGGACAAGGGCGTGCCCGTGTTGGGCGTGATATACGTGCCGGTGCGGAAGGAGTTGTACTTCGCCGCCCAGTCGGTAGGCGCTTACAAGCTGGCAGGCGTGGAGTACGACCCGCAGCCCTCGATGGACGAGATGCGCCGGCGGGCGATGCGGTTGCCATTGGCGTCGGGGCATCAGGGCATCGTGGTGGTGGCGTCGCGCTCGCACCAGACGGAGGAGACGACCGCCTTTATCGAGGGTCTGCGGAAGCAGGGGAAGCCCGTCACGCTTATCAGCAGCGGCAGCAGCCTGAAGATTTGCCTCGTGGCGGAGGGCTCGGCGGATATTTACCCGCGCTTCGCCCCGACGATGGAGTGGGACACCGCCGCGGGTCACGCTATCGCCCGCGCCGCCGGGTGCGACATCTATCACGTGGACCAGAAGACGCCGCTACGCTACAACAAGGAGGATTTGCATAATCCGTGGTTCGTGGCGCGGTAAGCGGGTTCTCTTACTTGCGGAGGAGGTTCGGGAGCAGGTACGTGACCTTGGCGGAAATCACCTGGTTGGACGACTTCGGGAACGGGTCGCCCTTCCGGCTGTTGAAGATATCGCCCAGCGCGTAGTAATAGCGCCCCTCCACGAGGAAGGAGCCGATGCCCGTGCGGATTTCCAGTCCCGGTCCTCCGCACAAACCCCAGTCGAACCGTTTCTGTACGCCCAGCGAGTGCTGCTCGTCAGGGCGGTTCGGGTTCGGGTTCTCGCCGTTCAGGTTCGAGTCGGTGCTCTCGCTCAGCATATAGCCGATTTTCGGTCCGAGGTTGAAGATGAAGCGCACCCGTTTATTCCCGAAATAGATATGCGTCAGGAAGGGCAGCTCGATGTAGTTGATTGTCCGCTTGTAGGTGTATTGCGGGGCGCTTTCGAACTTCTCCTGCCATCCGTTCTGCGTGTAGTTGACCTCGGCTTGCAGCCCGAGGTTTCGCTCGGTAATCCAGCGCGCCGTCACGCCGCCGTTGAATCCCATCTTCATCTGTGTCGGCACGCGGGGCGAGAAACTTACGCTGGAGAGGCTCACGCCAAACGACGGGCCGAGCGTCAGTTCCTGCCGGAACGTCTTTTTCTGCGCCTGGCAGAGAGTCGCCCCCGCCAAGGCGGCGATCAGGAATATCGCGCGGACGCTGTTTCTTATCTTTCCCATACCGTTCGTCATCTTACCTCCGCGCGCGTCACCGTGAAATCGTTCTTGTAGTGCACGATGAACAGATTCGTGTTAATGAAACCTCCCCAATTGTTCACCCGGTGGAAGTCGAACCCGGTTTGGATGCTCTTGTAGTGGATCTTGTCGAGATTCTCCTCGAAATTGGCGCCGTACGCCTTGATCGCGCCGAGGAAGAACATGCCTGTGTCGAATCCGAGAATGCCGTATTTGGGGAACGTGTTGATGAGCGTCTTGCTGTACCAATGCTTGTACGCCGCGTAGAAACCGTGCACCTCCGGCGAGAGGTTGTCGGCGTAGAAGTTACTATATATATAGGTATCGAGGGCGTAGAAATCCTCTAAGCAATCGCGGGCGTAGGTCTGCCACTCCGGATAGCCGAAGAGGTTGATTAGGTAAGGCACCGTGTCCGTCTCCGTCTTCAACTCGGAGAGCATCCGGAGCGGCGTCTTGATTTTGTTGACCGCCTCCAACGAGGCCGAGGTGGGCATCACGACGTTGCGCTTGTCGCGCGTCATGACCGCCTCGATATCTTGCGCGAAGGTCTCGCCGTTGTAATCGATTTCCCGGAACGGGATGTTCCGTTGCTGCATCTCGGCCTTGAACGCCTTGATGAAATCCGGCTTCTCCTCGTTGTCCTTCACGCGCACCAAGATGATGTTGTGCTCGGCGAACAGGTCGCATCCGGCCTGCGCCGCCTTGGAATAGAGGTAGGAGTGCGGCGTGTTCACCTGGAATACCAGCGCGTTCGACAGCACGTCGTCGTTTTTCGAGGTGAAGGGGATGACGTATTTGATGCCGTGCTTCTGGGTGAAGTCGGCTATCATCCCGATTTGGTCGTTCTGCACGGCGCCGATAATCAGGTTGGCGTCCGTCAAGGCTTGCTCTCGCAGGATATCTTTCAGCTTCCGCGTGCCGGTTCCGGTGTCGTAGACGGACAGCTCGATATTGGTCCCCATCGTGCGCATACTATCCACGGCGAGCAGCAATCCCTCGTAATACTCCACGAAGCGGGCGGTGGCGGCGGTGCGTGTCGTGTCGTGCGCCATGAACGGCAGCAGCAACGCCACTTGGATGCGGCGCACGTGCTGGATGTCCTTTGGCGCGGAGAGGAGCGCGTTCACCTCGTGTTCCTCCGGTTGGCGGACCGCCTCGCGCACGATGGTCTCCTCGCTGGTGACGGGGATTTGGATGACCATCCCGGCCTTTATCCCGTTTTTCAGTTCCGGGTTCAGGCGTATCAGCTCCACGGTGGAAATGTTGAACTTCCGGCAGATACGGTACATCGTCTCCCGCTTTTGCACCGTGTATTCCATTCGCTTTTGTACGGTCTGTGTCTCCTTGCCGGGTAAATTCTCTATCCGCGTCGGCGGGATGCGGATGGTCTTCCCGATGGTGAAGGTGGAAGTGGAGAGGCCCGGATTCGCCGCCACGATGTCCCTGGCAGGCACGTCGTACTTGATAGACAGCGAGTACAGCGTCTCGCGGGGTTGTATCGTGTGATACATATAATTGTCTATCTTGCCGGAGGGCGTGATGGCGCTTTCCTTCTGCGGGACGCGCAAGGTGGCCCCCGCCTTGATACCATCCTCGCTTCCGGGGTTGAGGCGATAGATATCCTCCACGCTTACGCCGTACATGGTGGCGATGGCGTAGACGGTCTGCCCGCGCTCGATCGTATGATAAAATATATCATCTCTTTGCTCGTTAGGAGAAAAGACTATTTGTTGTTCGTTCGTTTGGGAATAGACGGTCGCGCCCGATAGGCAGAAAAAAAGTGCCAGCGCGTATATACAGATCTTGTTCATTTGTAGTGTTCGGAATAATTTGCGGCAAAGATAGTATATGTCCGTATATTTCCCTAATTTTGGAACGGTTTTAGGAATAATATATGCTAAAGAAAGATTGGAGAAAGGCCGTTATCTGGCTTGTTTTTATGTTCTTCGCCTCGCTCTCGTACGCGCAGTACGTGGTGACGGGCGGCGCCGGCAGCCCGTTGCGGGCGGAGCAGACGACGGGCGACTCGGCGGAACGGATAGAGGTTTATTTGGTCTATGGGATGGAGAACGTGTCGATAAGCTACACGTCCTCGTCCTCCTCGTCGCATCAATGGTACCGTTACCGCACGAAGCGCTTGGAGGCGGAGGCGGTGCCCTGCGTCCAGAGCGGGACGACCTCCACGATCCGCGACGTGGAGGCCGGTTGCGGCTATTTCGTGGAGGAAGGTGCCGTGTCGCGCTATGTCTGGATTATCGATTACAGCCGCTATCTGCCGTCCATCTCGGGCCTGGGCATCTCCGACACGAGCGACCCGTGTAGCGGGTTGGTCCTGACGGGCGCGGGCACGCTGGAGCCCATCTATTATTACTGGCCCAATACGGGCACCCGCCGCGAGCTGCCCCGCCAGTTCGACGTGACCTACCAGACGCTTACCTATAATTCGGAAGAAATGACGTACGAGCCGGGCGAGGAGACCGCCGTGATCGAGGGTGACCTGTTCGGCACGTCCATCCCGGCGCCCTTGTGCGATACGGAGATTCGCGTGAGCGGCGACGCTTTCGCCCGGCATTTCGGGCACGAGGGCACTTGGATTATCGACCAATACCAGGCGGCCGCCGTGGACGCGCATATCGACACGCTCTTGATCGAGCAGGAGGCGCCCAATATGAACACGTCGAAAACGGGCTATTGCGCCCCGGCTACGGTGCAATTCTACGCGGTGGCGAATGTGCCGACCGCCGCCCTTTTCAACTGGGTCATCTATCCGGAGGGCGAGGAGGACAATCCGGTGGTTCGCTTCTCGGGCGAGGAGATCGATTATACGTTCAACCAAGCGGGCGCGTTTATCGTGAAGCTGGAGGTGAGCGACCAGACCACGACTTGCCGGGTGGAGGACGAGGTGCGAATCGAGATATCCGAGTCGTACCTGATGATTCCGAACGCTTTCTCGCCCGGTACGACTCCGGGCGTGAACGACGAGTTCCGGGTGGCGTATAAGTCGTTGGTGAGTTTCAAGGCGTGGATCTTCAACCGCTGGGGCACGCAAATCTATCATTGGACCGATCCCGCCCAGGGTTGGGACGGCAAGAAAGGCGGCAAATACGTGCAGCCCGGTGTATATTTTTACGTGATAGAGGCCGAGGGCTCCGATGGCATCAAGTATAAGCGGCAGGGCGATATCAATATCCTTCGGCCGAAAACCATTCAGGAAGAGTATGAGAATGTCCAGGAATAATCTGATTAGTTTTCTATGCGGAGGCATCGTTTGCCTGACGGCGTGCATCTCGTTGGGCTCGGACGACGCGGGGAAGGTGCGCGAGGACCGGCCGGTCGTCTCCTCGATGACGGTATCGCCCGAGGTGCCGTCGGCGGTTCCCTTTTGCGGGAAACTGATCGACATCACCCGTTATAATATGCGGGAGGCGTACGACCGCGAGTTGAGCAGCTTCACTTATTTCCACTCGACTACCTTATTGTTGTTCAAGCGGGCGAACCGTTATTTCCCGATTATCGAGCCGATATTGAAGGAGAACGGCATCCCGGACGATTTCAAGTATCTGGCGGTGATCGAGAGTAGCCTGAATCCGCGCGCCACCTCATCGGCCCGGGCGGTCGGGCTGTGGCAATTCATGCAAACGACGGCGCGGGAATATGGGTTGACGATTACGCCCACGGTGGACGAGCGTTGCCATGTGGAGAAATCCACGCGGGCGGCTTGCCGCTATTTGAGGACCGCTTACGAGAAATATGGCGATTGGGCGGCGGTGGCCGCCTCTTATAATGGCGGGATGGGACGTATCTCCGGCGAGTTGCGCAAGCAGGACGAGGAAAGCCTCTTCGACTTGTGGCTGGTGGAGGAGACGACCCGCTACGTGTACCGCGTCATGGCGATCAAGCAGATTTTCGAGCATCCCGCCAAGTATGGTTTTATCATCCGGGCCCGCGACTTGTACAAGCCGATTCCGACCAAGGATGTGAAAGTGAGCCGGGACATCCCGGACTTGGCGGCGTTCGCCAAGGAGCAGGGCATCACGTATGCCGACTTGAGGCGTTTCAATCCCTGGCTTCGGGACCGTAAGTTGCTGACCGGCGGCAAGACGTATATCCTCGCCATTCCCTTGGCGAGCGACCTGTATTATAAGACGCCCAACACGCGGGTGCACGATCCGGCCTGGGTCGTCTCGGAGAATTGATGGAGGGGAAAGCCTCACCGGACTTTTCGGGAAAAAGGGCGCGGCCTTTCTTGCTCTAAATGAATACTGGAGAGAACTCTATCCGAAGGGCACGGGCAATCCGGAGGAAACTTGACAGCTGGATGTCCGTTTCGCCTTTCTCGACACGGGAGATATAACTTCTTGCCGTTCCCACTTTTTCGGCGAGTTCGTTCTGCGTCATCTTTAATTCCTTTCGCCTGTCGCGGAGTATTACTCCATAATAGTAAGCACAAGCCTTCTCGTCAAATTCGCGACGGCTTTCGGTGCCCGGCGCACCGTATTTCTCGGTTAGTATGGTTTCCGAGTCTATCAGTTTGCTTTCGTCAATCTTCTTCATAATTCAAATCTTCTAATATTTTTTCGGCAAATCAATTATCCACCCTCATCTCCATGATATAATCGTTCATGTAATAGCCGTTGCCGATCGGATAATCGCGGGTGTCTTTCTTGCGCAGTCCCATGTGCTCGTAGAAGCCGACGGCCGGGTTCTGCCGGTTGACGTAAAGCTCCACCGTGAAAGGGCCGGGATGGATCCGCCGCAGGTATTCGACGCCTTGCTCGATGATAAAGCGCCCGATGCCCGTGCCGTGCGCCTCCGGCACCGAGTAAATCTTCTGGAAATTGTACGTGTCCTCGCCCGTCTTCTCCACCGATAAATAACCGGCGGGCGTGTTGTCGGCCGATATGATGAAGAACTGGTGGTGCCATTCTTCCATCTGCTTCCGGATATTCTCCGGGGCGTACATCATGTCGAACATATAATCCAGCTGCTCTTTCGAGAGGATTGTTTCGTATGTGTTCTCCCACACGCGCGACGCGAGCTCGTGGATAAGGAAACGGTCGTCGACCGTAGCTTTTCTGATCGTAAACATATTATTTGAATTTTGTGTACGCGAAAGTACGAATTTTTCGGTCGGCGAAAGGCCCGGATTCGGTCCGAAGGAAAATTTATTTTCTCTCGGAAGGAATTTAATTTTCTCTCGGAGGAAAATTTGATTTCCCTCGGAGGAAATTCTCATCGCTTTCTTCGGGCCGGTTCATCGGTCTCATAGGAAGGAATGGCGAAAGGGGAGGCGCGTTTTGCCCGGATTCGGGCCATCGTTTTTCGGGGAGAATGGGGGATGAAATAAAAAAATATCGCCTCGCGGAAGTTTTTTAATAATATTTACAGCCATTTGTGTGCTAATCCATAATAATTAATAACTTTGTGAGCGTTTACTACTGAGAAACACGATTCAGGCTGGAAAACACAATTATAAAATATAAATAGGCAATGGATACAAAGATTCAGGAACTGACGGACAAGATCTACCAGGAAGGGGTAGAGAGGGGGAACGAGGAAGCCGGGCGTATTATCGCCGAGGCGAACGAACGGAAGGATACCATGATAAAGGAGGCGGAAGCGGAAGCGAAACGCATCGTGGCCGCCGCGGAGAAACAGGCCGCCGAGCTAAAGAAGAACACGGAGGCCGAATTGAGGTTGTTCGCCGCTCAATCGGTCGAGGCGTTGAAGAGCGAGATCACGAACCTGATTACGGGAGAGATAGCGCGCTCGAACGTGAAAGCCGCCACGAGCGATCCCGCGTATATGCGGAAAGTGATATTGGAGTTGGTGAAGAGCTGGCCCAAGAATGAGTTCCTGACGATCCAGACCTCCGATGCCGACGGGCTCGGCGAGTATTTCAAGGCGAACGTGAAAGACCTGTTGAACAAGGGGTATAAGATCGAGAAGGTAAGCGGCAAGCAAGCCGCGTTCTCCATCATCCCGGCGGATGGCTCGTATAAAGTCACTTTCGGCGAGGAGGAATTTATCGAGTTTTTCAAGGAGTTCCTGCGCCCTCAGTTGGTAGAAATGCTGTTCTGATATGAGCAAGTATTATTACTTAATAGCAGGGCTTCCCAATATAGCGTTGGACGATAGCAAGCTGGCCTATTCGGTGGGTGATTTCCGCGAGGAGGTGGAGTCGATGCTGTCCGCTGGCGACAAGAAGCTGGTCGACTTGTTTTATCTGAAATACGATAACGCGAACGCCGTGGCTTTTGTCGAGGGATCGGAGAAGGAGCCGGATCCGCGGGGACGAGTGACGCGCGAGGAGCTCGATGCGTTGTACAGGGCACTGCGGAACGAGGAGAAGATTCCCAAGAACGCCCATATCCCGCCTTATCTCGTGGAGTTCTTCCAGGCTTATCTCGCGGAGGAGATGAGAGACGACAAGAGCGAGCGGCCCTATATATCGTGGGAGGATCGCCTGTCCGCGCTTTATTACGAATATGCCATGAGATGCAAGAACGCGTTCGTCGCCGGGTGGTTCGAGTTGAACCTGAATATAAATAATGTGCTCACGGCGATCACGTGCCGCGCCTATGGCCTTGATAAGGCCGATTATATCGTGGGGCGCAACGAGGTGGCCGAGTGTGTACGCGCGTCGAACGCCCGCGATTTCGGCTTGGGCGATTCGCTGGAGTATCTTCCCGAGTTGCAACGCCTGTCCGAGGAGACCGATCTCATCGCGCGGGAGAAGCGGATCGACCTCTTGAAATGGCGGTGGCTCGATGACAACACTTTCTTTAAGACATTCGATATTGAGAGCGTTTTCGCTTATTTGCTGAAGCTGGAGATGATCGAGCGCTGGGTGGGCCTGGATAAGGCGAAGGGCGAGCGGACGTTCCGCGAGCTGGTAGGCGCCATGAAGAAAGGTAGTGAGAACACGTTGGAGGAATTTAAAAGAAACAATATAAAATAATTATGGCTACGAAAGGAATTGTAAAAGGAATCGTATCCAACTTGGTAACCGTCGAGGTGGATGGCCCGGTTTCTCAGAATGAGATCTGTTACATTTCCGTCGGAGGTGTCAAGCTGATGTCGGAGGTGATCAAGGTTATAGGTAAGAACGCCTTTGTGCAAGTGTTCGAGAGCACGCGCGGCATGCGTGTGGGCGATGAGGCCGAGTTTCAGGGACACATGTTGGAGGTGACGCTGGGCCCGGGCATGCTCTCGCGCGATTACGACGGCTTGCAGAACGACCTGGACAAGATGGAGGGCGTGTTCCTCCGTCGGGGGCAATATACGTTCGCGTTGGATAACGACAAGAAATGGAGCTTCAAGCCCATCGCGAAAGCGGGCGATACGGTGGGCGCCGGCGATTGGATCGGCGAGGTCGACGAGAACAACCAACCGCACAAAATCATGGTGCCCTTTGCTTTCAAGGGCTCGTACACCGTGAAATCCGTGGCGGAGGCGGGCTCGTACACCATCAACGATACGATGGCCGTGCTGACCGACGAGAACGGGGCGGACGTGAAGGTGACGATGGTTCAGAAATGGCCGGTGAAGAAGGCGATTACCTGCTATAAGGAGAAACCGCGCCCCTATAAGTTGCTGGAGACAGGCGTGCGTACGATCGATACGGTGAACCCGATCGTCGAGGGGGGAACGGGATTTATCCCCGGCCCGTTCGGTACGGGCAAGACGGTGCTTCAGCACGCGATATCAAAGCAGGCGGAGGCGGACATCGTGGTTATCGCCGCTTGTGGCGAGCGTGCGAACGAGGTGGTGGAGATTTTCACCGAGTTCCCCGAGCTGGTCGACCCGCATACGGGGCGTAAGTTGATGGAGCGCACGATCATTATCGCCAATACCTCGAACATGCCCGTGGCCGCCCGCGAGGCGTCCGTCTATACGGCGATGACCATCGCGGAGTATTATCGCGGCATGGGCCTGAAGGTGTTGCTGATGGCCGACTCCACTTCCCGCTGGGCGCAGGCCTTGCGCGAGATGTCGAACCGCTTGGAGGAGTTGCCGGGGCCGGACGCGTTCCCGATGGACTTGTCGGCGATTGTGGCGAACTTCTACGCCCGTGCGGGTTTCGTGCATCTGAACAACGGCGCCACGGGTTCTGTGACGTTTATCGGCACGGTGTCGCCGGCCGGTGGTAACTTGAAGGAGCCGGTGACCGAGAACACGAAGAAGGTGGCCCGTTGCTTCTACGCCTTGGAGCAGGAGCGTGCCGACCGGAAGCGCTATCCGGCGGTGAACCCGATCGATAGTTACTCGAAATATCTGGAGTATCCCGAGTTCCAGGAATACATCGCCAAGCATATCTCGCCGGACTGGATCGGCAAGGTGAACGAGATCAAGACGCGTATGTTGCGCGGAAAGGAGATCTCGGAGCAAATCAATATCCTGGGCGACGATGGCGTGCCCGTGGATTATCACGTGACGTTCTGGAAATCGGAGCTGATCGACTTCGTGATCTTGCAGCAAGACGCGTTCGACCCGATCGATGCCGTGACGCCGCTCGCGCGCCAGGAGTTCATGCTGAACAAGGTCGTGGACGTGTGCCGCTCGGAGTTTAAGTTCGACAATTTCCTGGACGTGATGGACTATTTCAAGAAGATGATCAACATCTTCAAGCAGATGAACTACTCCGAGTACGAGAGCGACCAGTTCAAGAAGTTCAACGTGGACTTGGAAAACCTTTTAGCGGAGCGAATCGATAAATAATAGTATTATGGCAACAAAAGCATTTCAGAAAATATATACGAAGATTACCCAGATCACGAAAGCCACTTGCTCGCTGAAAGCGACGGGGGTCGGGTATGACGAGCTGGCCTCCGTGGATGGAAAGCTGGCGCAGGTAGTGAAAATCATCGGCGATGAGGTGACGTTGCAGGTATTCTCCGGTACGGAGGGAATCCGGACGAACGCCGAGGTGGTATTCATGGGCAAGGCTCCCTCGTTGAAGGTGAGCGACCAGTTGGCGGGGCGTTTCTTCAACGCCTATGGCGAGCCGATCGACGGTGGCCCCGTGCCCGAAGGGCGCGAGGTGGAGATCGGAGGCCCGTCGGTGAACCCCGTGCGCCGCAAGCAGCCCTCGGAGCTGATCGCCACGGGTATCGCGGGCATCGACTTGAACAATACCTTGGTGACGGGGCAGAAAATCCCCTTCTTCGCCGACCCCGACCAGCCGTTCAACCAGGTGATGGCGATGGTGGCCCTGCGGGCCCAGTCGGACAAGATTATCCTGGGCGGCATGGGTATGACGAACGACGACTATTTGTTCTTCAAGAACACCTTTAGCGAGGCCGGCGCGTTGGATCGCATCGTCAGCTTCATCAATACTACGGAGGATCCGTCCGTGGAGCGCATCCTGATACCGGACATGGCGCTCACCGCCGCCGAGTATTTCGCCGTGGAGAAGAACGAGAAGGTCTTGGTGTTGCTTACGGACATGACCAACTACGCCGACGCCCTGGCCATCGTGTCGAATCGTATGGATCAGATCCCCTCGAAGGATTCCATGCCTGGCTCGTTGTACTCGGACTTGGCGAAGATTTACGAGAAAGCCGTGCAGTTCCCGGCCGGAGGCTCTATCACGATTATCGCCGTGACAACGCTATCGGGCGGCGACATCACGCACGCCGTGCCCGACAACACGGGCTACATTACCGAGGGGCAGTTGTACCTGCGCCGCGATAGCGACGTGGGAAAGGTCATCGTCGATCCGTTCCGGAGCTTGTCGCGCTTGAAACAACTCGTGACCGGCAAGAAGACGCGCGAGGATCATCCGCAGGTGATGAACGCCGCCGTCCGCCTGTACGCCGATGCCGCCAACGCGAAGACGAAGATGGAGAACGGCTTCGACCTGACGGATTACGACAACCGTACGCTGGCGTTCGCCAAGGATTATTCCTCGAAGTTGCTGGCTATCGACGTCAACTTGGATACGACCGAGATGCTCGACGTGGCGTGGGATCTTTTCGCCCGCTATTTCAGCCCGGCGGAGGTGAACATTAAGCAGGCGTTAGTGGATAAGTATTGGAAAAAATGAGCGACGAGATATGAATTTAAAATTTCAGATTTAAAATTTTAAATTTAAAGAGATGGCGATAAAGTTTCAATATAATAAGACCTCGCTCCAGCAATTGGAGAAGCAGCTGAGGATACGCGAGCGTTCCTTGCCGACGATTAAGAGCAAGGAGAGCGCGTTGCGTATCGAGGTGAAGCGCACCAAGGACGAGGCGCGGCAATTGGAACTTCAGCTGGAACAGGAGATACAGGGCTACGATCGCATGATGGCCCTGTGGAACGAGTTCGATCCGGCCTTGATCACGGTGAGGGACGTGACCCTCTCGACAAGGAAGATAGCCGGCGTGGTCGTTCCTGTCCTCGACGAGATCAAGTTCGAGATCGGGCATTATAGCCTCTTCAACGCGCCCGCTTGGTACACAGACGGCATCGAGCTGCTGAAGAAGCTGGCCCGTATTGGCATAGAGGCGGAGTTCTCGGGGATGAAGCTGGAGTTATTGGAGCACGCCCGGAAGAAGACCACGCAAAAGGTGAACCTTTTCGAGAAGGTGCAGATTCCGGGATACAAGGATGCGATCCGTAAGGTGAAACGGTTTATGGAAGACGAGGAGAGCCTTTCTAAATCGTCCCAGAAGATCATGAGAGCCAATCAGGAGAAGCGTAAGGCGAAACAAGAGATAGAGGAGGCCGCGGTATGATAGTAAAGATGAGTAAATATGCCTTTCTGGTCTACCACAAGGAATACGACCGGTTTTTGGATACGTTGTGCGACTTGGGTGTCGTCCATATCCAGGAGATCAATTCCATCGCTGACAACGAGAGGCTGCAAGGCCTTTTGGCTGAGCGTAAGCGGGTGAGCGCGCTGACGCGTTGCCTGAAGGGATTACAGGCTGGCGATAAAGGGGCGTTGTTGGCTCCCGCGCGTCATCTCTCGAAAGAGGAGGGCTTGGCGCTGGTGGGGGAGATCGAGGCCTTGCGGGAAAAAAGGGCCCGCCTGGAACTCGCCCGACAATCCGTCGAGAAGGATATCGCCTACTTGGAACTGTGGGGCGATTTCAGCTACCGGGATATCGACCGCTTGCGCGAGGCGGGCTACGAGGTCAATTTCTTCACCTGCCCGACCGCTCGCTACGAGCCGGAATGGGGCACGCTCTATAACGCTTTCTTGGTAAACAACTTCCAGTCCGTCACCTATTTCGTGACCGTCACGAAGAAAGGAACGGCTATCGATATCGACGCCGAGCGGCCCAAGATGCCGGCCCGCGACTTGGCGGAGTCGCGCGTGGAGTTGGAGCGGTGCGAGCGTGAGATCCGGGAGGTGGACGAGGAGTCGCGGCGGCGTGCTTCGGCGGATTACAATACCTTGCTCCGGTTTGACAAGGACTTGCAGGACGAGTTCAACCGCTTGAACGCCGTTGCGCAGACCGACCGCAAAGCCGACGATAAGCTGATGCTCCTGGAAGGCTGGATCCCGACGGAGGACGCTCCCGCGCTGGAGCGGGCGTTGGAGGGAAAGGATTATTTCTTCATGCGCCAGGAGATCGAGGAGGGCGACAACGTCCCCATCAAGTTGCGCAACAACGCTTTTAGCCGTCTGTATGAGCCCATCACGAAGATGTTCTCGTTGCCCAACTACACGGAGCTCGACCCGACCCCCTTGTTCGCCCCTTTCTTCATGCTCTTCTTCGGGCTTTGCTTTGGCGATGGCGGATATGGATTGTTGGTCGTTCTGGCGTGCGCGCTGATGAAACGGAAGGTCGACGCGGAGTATCGCCCGTATTTGTCGTTGTTCCAGTACCTGGGCTTGGCGGCGATCATCGTGGGCACGTGCACGGGCTCGTTCTTCGGCATCGCGCTGGTGGATGTGCCGGCTTTCGCCGCGGTGAAGGATTATTTCGTGTCCAGCGACAACCTGATGACCTTCTCCATCGTGATTGGCTTGGTGCAGATTATCTTCGGTAAATGCGTGGCCGCCTACAAGACGAAGCTGCAAAAAGGCTTTAAATACAGCGTGGCGCCTTTCGCCTGGGTGTTTGTCATCGTGGCGCTGGTGGTGGCGCTGGGCTTGCCCGCCTTGAATATGCGGCTTCCGGAGAGTGTCACGACGGTTTGCTTCGGCATCGCGGCGGTCGGCTTGGTGGTCGCTTACCTTTACAACTCGCCGGGCAAGAATGTATTCCTGAATTTCGGCACGGGGTTGTGGAACACCTATAACATGGCTTCCGGCCTGCTGGGCGACACGCTCTCGTACATCCGCCTGTTTGCCATCGGATTGACCGGCTCCATCCTGGGAGGCGTGTTCAACACGTTGGCCATCAGCATGACCGAGGGCATGAATATCGTGTTGCGATTGATTTGCATGGCGATAATCCTATTGCTCGGCCACGCGATCAACTTCGGGCTTTGTACCATCAGCTCGCTGGTGCACCCGTTGCGTCTGATTTTCGTGGAGTATTATAAGAACGCGGAGTTCGAGGGTGGCGGCAAGGCTTATACCCCGTTCAAGAAAGCGTGATGGAAAAAGATTTCTGAGAGAATAAAAAAACAATTAAAGAATAATTTAAAAACACATTAAGTATTATGGAACCAATTTTATTAGCTTATGTAGGAATCGCGTTGATGACTGGTTTGACATTCATTGGCAGTAGTTATGGAGTTACGATCGCCGGTAACGCGGTGATAGGTGCGATGAAGAAGAATCCCGACGCCTTGGGTACGTATATCGCGTTGAGCGCGTTGCCCTCGTCGCAGGGTCTGTATGGATTCGTCGGTTATTTTATGATGCAGAAGTTCTTGGTGGACAGCATCTCGATGCTGGCGGCTACGGCCGTGTTCGGCGCGGGCTTGGTACTGGGCTTCGCTGGCTATTTCTCCGCCATCCGTCAGGCGCAAGTCTGCGCGAATGGTATCGCGGGCATCGGCGCGGGTCACAACGTGTTCGGCGCTACGATGGTGATGGCCGTCTTCCCCGAGTTGTACGCCATCCTGGCCCTCTTGGTGGTCATCCTGATCGGCGGTACGATTCCGGTGGCGTGACGCTCCCGGTCGTGTAATCACGTTTATGGCATAGCGAGATAGAGAAGGCGTGTCGGATGCTTATTCCGGCGCGCCTTCTTACGCTATAATTATGTGAACCTATGTGAAAGGCGTGGAGAACATAGGTGCGTTGGCCAAGACACATACGTGCGTGGACGATTTAACATACGTGCGTTTATGAATGAAAAAAGCCACCGTTAAAGGACGATGGCTTAGGACCTCATGTTTTCACAACGGAATACTCCTTATTGTGATTTGCTTCATTTTACCGCAAATATATAAATTTTTTATAGATTCTCAATGGAAAAGCGGTGGGAATAAAAGTATTTTTATATATTTGGTTTTTTAAGAATATCATTTGCCATGAAAATAGTATTAGGACTAGATTTAGGTACAAATAGCGTAGGATGGGCTATCGTTAATCAAGATGAAAAAGGAAATTTAGTAGGTATCCATCAAATAGGTAGTCGTATCATTCCTATGGATGCGGCGGTTTTAGGTGATTTTGATAAAGGCAATTCGATATCGCAAACCGCTAACCGGACAAAAAGCCGTAGCGTCCGTCGGTTGTATGAACGGGGTAAACTGCGTCGTGAGAGATTGCATCGGGTATTGGCTTTGTTAAACTTTTTGCCGTTACATTATTCCAGACAATTAGACCGTTACGGTAAATTCATTG
>DXEN01000016.1 GCA_019114945.1 Candidatus Parabacteroides intestinigallinarum
CGGAAGAAATAGAACTCGAAGAAGTCAGTCCGATACCGCTTGTCCGTGTCGAACCAGCCCCGCTTCTCCGTGCTTTCCGCCGTGTTCAGCAGGAAGTCCACGCCGCACGAGCTTTTGGAGTATTTCAGGAGGGAAATCTGTTCGGGCGTGTCGTTGTATATGCCGTAAGTGTCTTTGCGATTCATCTTTATTTGTTTATGGCAACAAAGGTAAGATTCTTTTAGCGGACTACAAACGGATTACTTATCAAAATGGTAGGTATTGGCTCTTGATTGGTAGTATTTTATGTCGCTGATTACTTACTTTCGCGAATAAAAAGAGATTCGAATATGAAACATTACAGTTTATTCAAAGCGCTTTGTTATTTCGTTTTCGTTGTTTTTCCCTTTTGTTTGCAGGCAAAAGATGCGGAACCACGGAATATCATCCTCTTTATCGGAGATGGAATGAGTCTTGCCCAATGGCAGACGGGTATGATTATGAGTGATAAACCGCTTAATATCGAGCGTATGCGTTCAGTTGGCATTGTGCGAACGAATTCCTTAACGGACTTTAATGGAGATGGTCCGTCTCACGGAACTGCCATCGCTTCGGGGGTGAACACTCGAAAGGGAACTGTCGGTCTCGATTCGGACGGAAAGCCTGTGAAATCCATTATGGAATACGCGGCAGAGAATCAAATCGCAACAGGAATCGTGTCGGCCAATACGTTATTGGAAGGCAGCATCGCCCCTTTTGTCGCGCATGTCGAAAGCCGGATGCAAACGGAAGATATCGCGAAGGCTTATGTAGAACAAACGCCGGATGTCTTTATCGGTGGCGGAATGCGTTATTTCACCGAACGAAAAGACGGTCAGGATTTGTTGGCTATATTGGAAAGTAAGGGTTATCACATCGCGGAATCTATGGATGAAATACGAAATGTCCACGAAGGAAAATTGGCTGGCTTTATTTCCGAGACCAATGTACCGGATATCTCGCGGGGGCGTGGGGATTCACTTACCGAATCCGTCCGTACCGCGATAGATTTGTTGAGCCAATCGGAAAAGGGATTCTTCCTTTTGGTCGGCGATATGTTTGTAGACCGGGCATCGCACGCTTGCGACACGGAGCTGGTCGGTAGAGAGGCGATAGATCTTGACAAAGCGGTCGGCATCGCGTTGGATTTCGCGGAAAAGGAGGGCAACACATTGGTCGTAGTGGTTGGCGGTCCGGAAGCATCGGGTATGGTACTTGTCGGAGGGGATATTACGAAGCACGAGGTAACCGCAAAATGGGCGATGCAGGGAATGATTCATACCGGGACGATGGTTCCCGTATTTTCCTATGGGGTTGGTGCTGAAAGGTTTCAAGGAATCATGAAGAATACGGATTTGTTCTTCCATATTAAGGAACTATTATTGAATGAAAATAAAGTTTACGGCCAACGAGATTCGTTATGAATGGTTGGGCGGGTAAGCATTACCTCCCGCCCACGAACAGGTCGAAGCAGAAGGGTAGGCGCCGCTTCTTATAGTTCAGGACGTAGGCGAACGAGGTTCTTTCCCGCTTAAGCGCTTTCACGCGGCGGCTCAGGTTATCCACGAAGACCTTGTAGGTGTTCAGCTGGTGGTCCGTGTCGGAGTGTTGGACGAAAATGACATAGTGGTTGAGCGGGTAGCGCGCCATGACGTCGTTGATCTGCTGGGCGAGCCGCTCGGCGAAACGTGCCGTGATGTTGGAGAAGAAATAGGACAGGTTCAGGACGACCAGCGAGGGGAGCTCCGAGCACCCCGCCCAATACGCCTCGTCGAGCGCGGCGAACGACTCGATCATCCTGTAGCGCAATCGGTTGTGGAAGCGGTCGTCGAGCAACCGCGCGCCCATCCGCTTCATCGCCGCCGAGATGTCGACACCCGTATAGACCATGTTCGGGGTGTCGGGCAAGAAGACCTCGGCGAAGGCCAGGCCGCATGTCGCCGGGCCACAACCGATATCGATCATCCACACACGCCCCTCCACGGAGCGGATTAGCGCGCGTGTCCAGGCACCACAGCTCTCATACAGGTTTTTGGCGCTGCAATAGTGTTGGCGCATGATGTAATAACAATAAAGCAGCACCTGCCGCTCGGGGCTCATCGCGACGTCGTCGAATAGGGTGATCTGGTTGGAGAAGTTCACGCGACCATAGCCAATGGCGTTCAGGTTCGTGGGCATGTCATAGCCAAAGACCTTCGAGGGCCATTCCTCGCCCGAGGCCTCCTTGACGGGCTGGAGCACGTGGCGCTCGTAGGCGGTGTTGAATTCCCGTGTGGTGGTGTAAGTGGCTTGGCTCAAGTCTAAGGCCTCCACTCGCTCGTATTCCGGCACTTGGAAACGACCCGCCACGTAATCGTCTCGCTCGATATCGAAGTATCCCTGCCGGCTGCGGACGAACTCGATCAGCTTGAAGAAGGTGAAATTGTTCGAGAGCAATTCGGGGTTGCCGACCATCAGCAAGTGCTCCTCCGCCCGCGTCATGGCCACGTTGAGCTTGCGGTCGACCACCGTGCCATCCGCATCCTCGAAGACGTTGTTCGTCAGGAAGTCCAGTTGGTAATATTTCTGGATCGTGAAGCCATAGATGATGTATTTCCGCTGGGAGCCTTGATAACGCTCCACCGTGTCGATCGTAATATCGTGCAAGGCCTGGATGCCGTATTTGTCGATCGTGTTGCGGATGGTCGCGATCTGGTTCCGGTAGGGAACGATCACACCCACGGTCTCATTAACATCAAAGTTTTCCTTTTCGATATCATAGATCTTCACGACCGTCGCGGCGATGATATCCGCCTCCACCTGATTGACCTTGTCCGACGAGGAAGACGCTTCCGGCGACCTGGCCGCGATAAAGGTGACGCGTCGGGTGGCCAGCAAATCCACGATGCCATTCCCGCTCATGCCCAAGGCCGGCAAGGCCCGGTTTTGGTGAGGGCGGGGCACTTCCTCGAGGGCGTTATTATAAAAGGTATAATTCGGGAAGAGGGCGATGTCGTGGTGCATCCGTCCTTGCTTGGTGAGCAAGTAAGTCAGGTTCTTATTGTTTCGGTATTTCTTAAGCAATCGCTCGAACAAGGAGAGGCGGCAATCCGTCAACAAGATCTCATTCAACAGGGCGTCCTGTACTCGCGAGACGTCTGGTTTCTGCTGCACCACCGCGGGCAGTTGCTTGTGATCGCCAATCAAGACGAATTTCCGGATGGCCGGGACACCCTCCCGGTGGGCGCTCAGCAGACCGATCAAATGCGGCTCCAAGATCTGGGAAGCCTCATCAATCACCGCCAAGCTAAAGGACTTCAATTGGAAGAGAGAGAGGTTGGCGTTCAGTGCGGTTGTCGTTCCCACGAAGACCCGTGTAGAGAGCAGCTTTTGCCGTAACTCCTCCATCTTCGCGCAGTCCCGTACCTGGGCGCTGAGCATATACTCCCGATAGGCTGGCGAGCAACTCAATCTCGTCCCGATCCGGATAAAGTCGATCCCTTCCGCCACCAGCTTGCCGCAAATCTCATCGATGGCCCGATTGGTATAGGCCATCAGGAGGATGTTGCTCTTCGGCTTCAGCAACTCTTCCTTTACCGTGTTCAAGAGGCCATAGGAGGTCTTGCCCGTCCCCGGAGGACCAATGATCAGGAAAAGATCCCTCGCCCTTTTCACCTGCGAGGCCAGCTCGTTGAAAGCGCCATAATCCCCCTTCAATGCGAGCGATGGGTCATGTTCAGGCTCTCGCTGGAAGAGCAACAAGTCGCGACGCTCCTTGGGTGCCGACAGGAATGCGTGCATCCCCCGATAGAGTGAGCTGTAGGAAGAGTCCAGGAAGTCGTGCTCGATCGCCCACAATTTCCCCGCTTCCCGCTTGAACACCCGCCCATCGGACTGCGCGGCCCGCAACGCCAATTGGATGGTATCGATCCGTAAATCCTCGATCGTGCAGCGGAACACCATGGTCGTACGGACATCTGGTTCCTCGCCCGGATTATAGGGGTAAAGGATCACGATATCCCCAACGCGGAAATTAGACATATCGTTATCCTTCGTCTCCGAGAAACGGAGGGTTACGGACTTAATCTCCCCTTCCGTCTGGTCGTTCGGCGAGGCAAGCTTCAAGCCACAATAGATATTGCCCGCCCGCAGCTTCTCTTCCAGCGAATCATACCATTTCGCCGCGAAGCCGGAGTTCTCCTTGGTCTTGTTTCCCAATTTGGACAACAAATGCTCGTTGGCGATAAAGGTCATGAAACGGAAATAATAGGCTTTCTCTAACTCGGAAGCCTGGTGGATTGGGGTCACCAGGCTCTCGATTTGCTTTGATTGGTAATCCTCCCAAAGCCGACCGGAAGTCCCCTTTTGGTTCATCTTCTCCGGCGTGATCGCCTCCAAGATCCGAAAACCGGACGGACGGGCGTACAAGATCTCTGTCCAAGCGATCTCATTCCGGATCTTCATCGCCCGGAAGATTAACTCCGGAGCGAATCCCAATCCCAGTAAACTGTTCGTGTATTTCGAATAAAGAAGGAAAGCGTGCAACTCTTGCTTGTTCCGCTCGTAAATCTCCCGGAAATTATAACGGATCAACGCCATGTAGAGCAACAACTGCACGTAATGCTCCTCCTTCTGTTTAGGTTTGACATAGTTATCATAAGGGAACTCCCCCTTCCCGGACTTTTGCTCGATCAAGACCCGGAAGTCCAATTGCAAATAATCCATACGTCCTTGGAGGCCCAACAACTCAGAGAAGAAAGACGGTTCGACCATCGCCGCTTTCAAGTCGAAATGCTTCATGTGGTTCGGCAATTCCGTATAGATCGCTTGGGCGATGTTTTGCTTCTGCTTTTGCGCTTCGCTATGGAAGCTTGCGTCAATCCCCCCGGTCAACAGCCCCAATGCGTTATCTTGATAGAAATCCCTTATGCTTTGGGCGTAGGGTCGTGCGTCCGGCAACTGATGGATCGCCTCGTCTAACAATTGCCCCGCGAAATTACCCAACAGGATCGGGCCTGTCGCTTGAACGGGAGTAATCTTATTCAAGAGGTTCACGAAAGGCGATTCCGCGTAGTTCGTGAAACAGCGGGCAACCGAAGAAATATCCACAAGAAAGTCGGGTTCGAATACGATCAACTCCGGATAGAGGATTCCCTCCTCCTTGCGAGGACGCACCAAGTTCAACTGGGCGCCTTTATAGAAAAGATTCTTCAAATAGCTCCAATCATAATCATAGGTACGATTGGTCAGATAGTCTATCTTAAGCAATTCCTCCTCCCCGGACTCCTCTGATTGCCCATAGACATACTGATCGTCCCATTGCTCTATCAGCACCCGTAGCCGCTCTCCGACAAGCGGCGCTTTGAACACGGGCAGCTCCTCTTTCGGGAAGAGCGCCGAGAGCGTCTCCGGGATTCGGGCTCTCGGGTAAACGAACGCGATGAACGCGCACAGGTTCCTCAAGTCGTGGCGATAATATTTTTCCAAATCCTGAACGGGGAGCTTGCTACTTTTCCTCAGTCTGACCCGCGTATCGTTCGTATGCCTCGCCATCTCGCGAGACGCTCCGTGTTCCTTCAGCAGGTAATCCGTCTTGGCGAAAGGCCCACCAAAATGAAGTCTCGTCGCGCTCGTATTCAAATCCAGGCATTTATGGAACACCCTGTTGTAGGCCTGATAAACGGCCTGATAATTAGGAACCTGCCGGGTAGCCGCTTCCAGTTCCTCAAACAAATTTGTGGACGACTCCGGATCGTAAGCTTCGGAAAGCGTCGCCGAATCTTCTTGCCCCCGCTCTTTCGTCACCTCGAATTCCTCTATCCGCAATAAAGCCGGTATCCGTTCGATATACTCCGCCTCGAAAACAGGGCGATTCCGACTTCCCAAAAGAACCGATAGCCGCGTGTAGTCGCATACGGAAAGCCATGCCTTGACCGTTCCGGACAACTGGGTCGTATCGAT
The DNA here is from genome assembly GCA_019114945.1 of Candidatus Parabacteroides intestinigallinarum. GTDB lineage: Bacteria > Bacteroidota > Bacteroidia > Bacteroidales > Tannerellaceae > Parabacteroides > Parabacteroides intestinigallinarum. Next base: position 5,959 of record DXEN01000016.1, read on the forward strand.
ACGAGCCTTTTTCCCAAAGATAATGGTCGCTCCCAGCGCCTGAACCTTCTGTCCTAACAACACCGTCAACCCTTTCGCCACCCGACTCCGATTCAACCGGATTTGCTCATATGGGGTCTTCCTTCCGGCTCCGCCTTCGATAATCAGGCCGTCCGAAGTCCAGGAGCCATTCTCTCGCGCGACAATCTGGCCACCCCAATTCTTAAACTCCAAAATCCGGAATCCACCCGTGGTCACCAAAAGCGCGTCCAACTCGACCCCTTCGATATTGTAATTCCCGATTAGCAGGCAAGGATCCGTGCGATCGGCATACTTCGCCTCAAGCATCGCCCGGATCGCGTCGAATTGTTTCCGCTCCGCGGCATGATCATATTCCGATATCTTAAACACACGCAAGGCCATACTCCATTCTCCTCCTTTTTAACGTCCGGTAATTGTTTCCGCGTACTTATTCAAGCGATGCGCCTCATAATTACGCCGCGCGGCCTCCTTACTCGTATTCGCGTAACAATACTCACACAAGTGCACGCAAGTGTTGTACTCCCCGATATCCTTGGCCATCATGCATCCGCAAAAGGAGCGTTGTCCCGCATCCTTCTTATGCTTACTATAAAAATAATGAGTATCGTCCAGCTGGATCGCGTCCGCCGGTATTCGGGGTATATCGAATAGAGAGGGCTGAAGCTCATGGATCTCCACTTTCATAAATTCCATCAAGGCCTTATCCCGCCAGGCGATCCTCGTAATCAAATCGCCATCAATACACCGGTTATGGACGATTCCATACCGCTCGATATCGATCTTCTCGCAACAGGTCGCCAACTGATAATCCCAATCTCTTTCTTGGTTCATCCGGGAAAGACGCTCTGCGAAGGTTTCCATCCGCCCCGCCTCCCATATCCGATAAGGGACGCCATTTCGTTTCAAATTACTTTTGACTTTGGCATATTCCTCGATATCCGCGAAACTAAAAACGAGCTTCTCTGTTTGCCCTCGCAATAGATCGCCCACACGCTGTACTTTCTCGAGCAACCGTTCCTCGTCCACCGCATCCGTCAAGATTAGGGGATCAAACCGCCAGATCACCCGGCCTTTCCCCAAACGCTCGATGAGTCGGTGGAACGTCTCTATCCGATAGGCCAAGGGTTTCACCCCTTTCTCTAGACCCTCCGCCTCGTAGTCGTTCAAGCTGTATTGCACATAACACCCTATTTCCTTCTCTTCCAGATAATCCAACAATCCGGACGTCAACAAGGGACGGGGATCCTTCGACCAAAAGACGATAAACCGCGTATTGGCGTATGACACGTAGCTCCTCACGCCATTGAACGGATTGGTCCACACGGAATAACCTTTCTCCTTCAACCGATAAAGGAACCAATCTGCGTAGAAAGCGGGAATATCCGTACTCCTGCTCGCCGAGACAATCACGGGGATTTGCGCGACCGCCTTATCCCCATTCTCCAATGTAATCTCCTCTTTCGCCCACGATGCCATAAAACCGATATATTATAACCGTTCGCGTTCTTGATAAACGCGCTCGATACAAAGGTAAGTCTTTATCGCGAGATAACGGCAATCCGCCGGCTATTTGAGACAAACCTATGTTTTACTCTTTATGAACCTATGCTTTGCACCCGGAGAAACTATGTTTTACACGGGAAACATAGATGCCTTTTCCCCCTTTTTTTACTGTACCCCTTGCCGTTTCCAAAATAATCACTACCTTTGCACCGCAAAAAATAATTAATCAATTATCAAATAACAAATTATGAACAATTACGAGACCGTTTTCATTTTGACTCCCGTTTTGTCTGATGTCCAGATGAAGGAAGCGGTAGAGAAATTCACGACTCTCTTGAAGTCGCAAGGCGCTGAGATCGTGAATGAGGAGAACTGGGGTTTGCGCAAATTGGCTTATCCTATCCAGAAGAAGACGACTGGCTTCTATCAACTGATCGAGTTTAAGGCAGATCCGACCGTGATCGCTACTTTGGAGGTGAACTTCCGTCGTGACGAGCGCGTGATCCGTTTCCTGACATTCCGTCAAGACAAGTACGCTGCGGAATATGCGGCTAAGAGAAGAAATTTGAGAGCATCTAAAGAAACAGTAAAGGAGAATTAATTATGGCAACAACTCAATCAGAAATCAGATATTTGACACCGCCTTCGGTAGATGTTAAGAGAAAGAAATATTGCCGTTTCAAGAAAAGCGGCATCAAGTATATCGATTACAAGGATCCCGAGTTCTTGAAGAAGTTCTTGAACGAGCAAGGCAAGATCCTTCCGCGTCGTATCACCGGTACTTCCTTGAAGTTCCAACGTCGTGTGGCTCAGGCCGTAAAGCGCGCGCGTCACTTGGCTTTGCTTCCATACGTAACCGATTTGATGAAATAATAAATAAAGGAGGAGACAGAATATGCAAGTTATTTTGAAAGAGGATGTAGTGAATTTAGGCTACAAAGACGAGATCGTAACGGTAAAAGACGGTTACGGGCGTAACTTTCTAATCCCCACAGGCAAGGCCGTGATCGCTTCGGAGGCCGCTAAGAAAGTGTTGGCGGAGAACTTGAAGCAACGTGCGCACAAATTGGCGAAGATCAAGGCGGACGCTGAGGCGTTGGCTGAGAAGTTGGCGGGTGTTTCGTTGACAATCGGCGCGAAGACCAGCTCTACCGGAACGATTTTCGGTTCCGTGACGAATATCCAGATCGCGGATGCTTTGGCTAAGGCAGGTTTCGAGAATATCGATCGTAAGATTATCTATATTAAGGAGGCTGTTAAAGAGGTAGGTACATACAAGGCTCTTTTGAAACTTCACAAAGAAGTTTCGGTGGAGGTACCTTTCGAGGTTGTTTCCGAGTAAGAATATTCCCGCGAAATAAGAATTCAAGAAGGAGGGTGATTGCGTAATCATCCTCTTTTTGTTTTAATTATCAAAAAAGAAATTTGTCAATCCGCGAAAAACGTTACATTTGTCCCCGAATTGTAAAGATCCGGGAAGTGAGTAAAATATCTTTTCAATATATAAGCCTGCTTTTCATATGGGTTCTTTCGTGGCCGGCCATGACTTTACGGGCGAGCGAGAAATCTTTTACGATCGTAATCGACGCTGGACATGGGGGGAAAGATCCGGGCGCTCGCGGAACGAACGTCAACGAGAAAACGATCAATCTCTCTGTCGCCTTGAAATTGGGGAAGTTGATCGAGAATAACGCTCCGGATGTGCGGGTGATTTATACGCGTACGACCGATCGATTCATCGAATTGGACGAACGGGCGAATATCGCGAATCGGAATAAGGCGGATCTTTTTATGTCTATTCATACCAATGCCGTCCGGCGTGGAAGTAGCGTGCAAGGCACGGAGACATATACGTTAGGTTTGGCCCGTAGCCAAGAGAACTTAGAGGTGGCGATGAGCGAGAACGCCGCGATTTTGTTGGAGGACAATTACCAGCAACGCTATGAGGGCTTCGACCCTAATTCCTCGGAATCGTATATCATTTTTGAATTCATGCAGAACAGGCACATGGATCAAAGTATTAACTTGGCTTCGGAGATCCAAAAATCGTTTACCGCGCAAGGGCGGGTGGACCGTGGTGTTCGGCAAGCCGGTTTCTTGGTCTTACGAAAGACCAGTATGCCCAGTGTATTGGTCGAGTTAGGATATATTTCGAACCGTCAGGAAGAACGTTTTATGCGCTCTTCCGCGGGGCAGGATAAACTGGCGAGGGCGTTGTATGAGGCTTTTGCCAAGTATAAGCGGGAATATGATCGCCGGAAGGGGAGCGGAACGAGCGTGGCGGCGTCCGTAACTCCGCTCGTGGAGCATAGCGAGGGGAAGACTCCCCCGCCGGGAAGTGAGGCCGATATCTTGCTTAAGAAAAAGGACGCGCTCGCGGATAAAGACACTGAAAGCCAGAAAGGCGCGGTGGTCTATAAGGTCCAGATATTGACATCGGACAAGAAGCTTCCCGCGGGTTCCCGGCAGTTCAAGGGCTATCACCCCGTGGATTATTACAAAGAAAAAGGTCTCTATAAATATACGTATGGTGAGACAACAGATTTCGATTCGATTCGAAAAATCCGAAGAAAGGTGGCGAAAGATTTTAAAGACGCGTTTATCGTAGCCTTCAAGGATGGGAAAAAAGTGAGATATTAATGTTGGATAAATATAGGTTATTAAATTAAGGAGATGAAAATTGCGTTCACGAAAGAGGCGAAGATAGGGATCGTGTCGATTGTAAGCTTGGTCCTATTGTATGTGGGGATTAATTATCTGAAGGGTATTAATCTGTTTAAACCGGTGAATCATTATTATGTAGCGTTCAATAACGTGAAAGGTATAACGATTTCAAGCCCTGTTTATGTGGAGGGATTCAAGGTGGGATTGGTGCGCGATATTGTGTACGATTACAACACTACCGGAAAGATTACCGTAGAGGTCAGCTTGGAAGATGAGATGCGGGTCAATAAGGGCAGTTATATTACGGTATTCAATAGTTTCTTAGGCGGGTCGGAATTGCATATACATTTAAATACGTATGTGGATGAGTACCTGAAGCCGGGTGATACGATAGAGGGTCGGATAGAGGAAGAGATGATGCAGGCCGTACAGGAGAAAATCCTGCCGGGCGTTGAGAGCCTGTTGCCTAAGATCGATTCGATCTTGAGTGGCTTACAGACCTTGATCGCTCATCCCGCGTTGTCTGTGTCATTAAGTCATATAGAGAAGACAACCGGCAATTTGGAGGTGTCGAGTCGCCAGTTGAATCAACTTCTTAGCGAGGATGTGCCCGGCATCGTGAATAATTTGCGGACAATCACCGATAATTTCTCTACGGTCAGCGGAAACTTGAAAGAGTTGGACCTGGCTTCTACGGTCAATGCTATCAACGCCACGTTGGCGAACTTGAAATTGACAACGGATAAGTTGAACGCTACGGATAATAGTTTGGGATTGCTTTTGAACGATAGAGGTCTGTATGACAACTTGAATGGCACGATGGACAATGCTTCCAAATTGTTGTTGGATTTGCGGGAGAATCCGAAAAGGTACGTTCATTTCTCTGTTTTTTAGGGCGGGAAAAAGATCCGGGATGAGCAGGCGGATTATTTAGAATCATTCTAATTAATCAAAAAAACGAATCCGGGGGTTATGATATGTGTAAGGTCTTTGGGGTAAGTGAGATAACCGCGTCCAAAGGCCTTACTCCTTTATAGTGCGCCTCTTGGCCGGTGGCGAAAGAGCGCTGAAATAAAGCCGCTTTTCTTTGTTGATGCATAAAAAGACTATGAAAATCAAAGCGTTATAGGTAACTATCTGAATGTAAAATGAATATTGAATAATTAAATCCACCAAATAAATTGGCGTTTTTTTTTTCAGAATTAATTTCTAAACTTTGTACACCGAATGAGAGAAATCAAAGTGAGAGAAAGAAGGTAAGATGCATACAGATTATCAGACATTGTGGAACAGCTGCCTCGCGATTATCAAGGATATCGTGCCAGAGGTCGCTTATAATACATGGTTCGTGCCGATTGTACCATTGGCATATGAGGAGAATAAGTTTACGATTCAAGTGCCCAGCCAATTCTTTTATGAGTATTTGGAGGAGAAATATGTAAACGTGTTGAAATCTACCTTGTATCGTGTGATGGGAAAGGGAACTATTCTGATTTATCGCATCATGGTAGATAAGACGACGGGTGGAACGATCGATTATCCGGGCGGAAATAACAATACTACGGAGGCGAAGAAGAAGCCTGCTGTGCCCGAGGTGCGGATTCCCGGTGTCTTTACTCCGATACCACCGCAAGATTGGGACTCTCACTTGAATCCCAAATATAATTTTGATAATTATTTTGAGGGAGCCAGCAACAAGCTTGTCCGTACGGCGGGAGAGGCTGTAGCGCAAAATCCGGGGAAGACGACATTTAATCCTTTGTTCATATTCGGTCCCTCCGGAGTTGGAAAAACGCACTTATGCCATGCGATTGGTTTGCGTGTGCGGGAATTGTATCCGACAAAGAAGGTGTTATATGTTACTTCTCATGAGTTTCGCGTACAATTTACCGATGCTATCCGTAAGAACATGACAAACGATTTCCTGCATTTTTATCAGCAAATCGATGTCTTGATCTTGGATGATATACAGGAGTTGATCGGGATGGACAAGACCCAGAATACATTCTTCCATATATTTAATCATCTTCATCAATTGGGGAAGCAGTTGATTATGACATCCGATAAGCCCCCTGTGGATTTGCAAGGCATGGAAGAGCGCTTGATTACTCGTTTGAAGTGGGGGCTGACCGCTGAATTGTGCCGTCCGGATTTGGATTTGCGTAAGAAGATCTTGAAGAATAAGATCAATCAGGATGGAATTGTTATACCCGAAGAAGTCTTTGAGTTTATCGCGGATAATGTCACGGAGAATGTTCGCGACTTGGAGGGAGTGCCAGTCTCTTTAATGGCGAGTGCGGTATTCAATAACCGGGAAATTGATTTGCCGTTGGCGAAACGGGTAATCGGCCAGGTAATCCGTTTAGAGAAAAAACAACTTTCCGTGCAGGCTATCCAAAGCGTGGTGTGCGATTATTTTAACTTGGAGCAAGCGGCTATTCAAACCAATTCTCGCAAGCGAGAGATTGTACAAGCGCGTCAAATCACGATGTACTTGGCGAAGAAATATACGGATTCCTCGTTGTCGTGCATTGGGAAGATCGTGGGGAAAAGGGATCATGCGACGGTTTTACATGCCTGTAAGACCATTCGGGATCAGATAGAGACGAATAAGTCATTTCGTTCCTCGGTGGAAGAGATTGAGGGCTTGCTCATGAATTAAGAAGAGATTGTAGAGTTGAGATAGGGTGGGAATATCGTGGAAGCGGTATTCTCACCTTTTTCTTTTTGGAGAACCTGATTGTTGTGCGCGTTTTCTTTTTGGAAAACTTTGTGGGGGCCTTTTATCGTTTAATTAGTTGATAATGTGGATTGAAATGATGGAAAATGGAAAACTTATCAACAATTTCCTTTTTTCTGTCGGTGTAATTTGGATAACTGATAAAGTATCCGTAAACTTGCACTCGCAAAAAATAAGAGCAGATAGTCGTGGACCGTAAAACTTACACTTTTGATGAAGCCTTTAAGGCCTCACTGGATTACTTTGGTGGTGATGAGCTGGCCGCTAAAGTATGGGTAAATAAGTATGCCCTGAAAGATGGATTCGGAAATATTTACGAGAAATCGCCCGTGGATATGCACCGTCGTTTGGCGAAGGAAATCGCCCGGGTGGAGCGGAAATATCCAAATCCATTGTCTGAACAGGAATTATTCGACCTGTTTGATCATTTCCGTTACATCATTCCTCAAGGAAGTCCGATGACGGGAATTGGCAATGATTATCAAATTGCCTCACTCTCTAATTGTTTTGTGATAGGCTTGGATGGGGAAGCGGATTCCTATGGCGCCATTATCCGTATTGATGAGGAGCAAGTACAATTGATGAAACGGCGCGGTGGAGTAGGGCACGATCTTTCTCATATCCGCCCGAAAGGTTCACCGGTCAAGAACTCGGCTTTGACTTCCACCGGATTAGTGCCTTTTATGGAACGTTATTCCAATTCCACACGCGAGGTGGCGCAAGATGGCCGGCGAGGAGCTTTGATGTTGAGCGTCTCTATCAAACATCCGGATTCGGAGGCATTCATTGACGCTAAGATGACAGAGGGAAAAGTGACGGGGGCGAACGTATCGGTCAAGATAGACGATGACTTCATGAAGGCCGCGATTGATGGCGGTGTTTATAAGCAGCAATATCCGATCGATGCGGAAAGCCCGTTGTATGAGAAGGAGATCGACGCTTCCGCCTTGTGGAAAAAAATTATCCATAACGCTTGGAAATCGGCGGAGCCTGGCGTATTGTTCTGGGATACGATCTTGCGCGAATCAGTGCCGGATTGTTATGCCGATTTGGGTTTCCGGACGGTGTCTACAAATCCTTGTGGAGAGATTCCGCTTTGTCCGTATGATAGTTGCCGTTTGCTAGCGATTAATTTGTATTCATACGTGATGAAGCCGTTTACGTCCGAGGCTTATTTTGATTTTGATTTATTCCAGAAGCACGTAGGGCTGGCTCAACGTATCATGGATGATATTATCGATTTGGAATCGGAGAAGATCGAGAAGATTTTGGAGAAAATAGACTCGGATCCGGAATCGTTGGAGATCAAGCAGACAGAACGTCATTTGTGGGAGAAAATACAGCATAAAACGTTGCAAGGACGCCGTACGGGAGTGGGAATTACGGCGGAGGGCGATATGCTCGCCGCTTTGGGCTTACGCTATGGTACGGATGAGGCGACCGATTATGCGGAGAGCGTACAGAAGGCATTGGCTCTGGCCGCTTATCGTTCCTCGGTTCATTTGGCGAAAGAGCGTGGAGCGTTTGAGGTATTTGACGCGAAGCGGGAAGAGAACAACCCCTTTATCAATCGTTTGCGTGAGGCTGATCCATCCTTGTATACCGATATGGTAAAATATGGCCGTCGTAATATCGCTTGTTTGACAATCGCTCCGACAGGTACGACCAGTTTGATGACGCAAACGACATCGGGTATCGAGCCTGTGTTTTTACCCGTTTATAAACGTAGGCGCAAAGTGAACCCGAACGATGCCGAGGCACGTGTGGATTTTGTCGATGAAACGGGGGATGCTTTCGAGGAATATATCGTGTTCCATCATAAGTTTGTTACTTGGATGCAGGCGAATGGCTATTCTACGACAAAGAAATACTCGCAAGAGGAGGTCGATGAGTTAGTCGCTAAATCCCCTTATTTTAAGGCTACCTCCAATGACGTGGATTGGTTGCAGAAGGTGCGTATGCAAGGTCGTATTCAAAAATGGGTGGATCATTCGATCAGCGTGACGATTAATCTGCCGAATAACGTGACAGAGGATTTGGTCGATTCTCTTTATGTAGAGGCTTGGCGTTGCGGATGCAAGGGATGTACCGTATATCGGGATGGATCGCGTGCCGGCGTATTATTGGCGACAGATAAGAAAAAGAAAGACGATTGCAATTGCATGCAACCACCGATCATCGTTTCTACCCGTCCGCGGGAGTTGGAGGCGGATGTCGTGAAGTTCCAAAATAACCGGGAACGTTGGATCGCTTTTGTCGGTTTGTTGAATGGGCGTCCTTACGAGATTTTTACCGGTCTTGCGGATGACGACGAAGGTATCATGCTTCCCAAGCATGTATCCAAGGGTTCGATTATAAAGAACTATGACGAGGATGGCAAGAAGCATTACGATTTCCAATTCAAGAATAAGCGTGGTTATAAGATGACAATCGAGGGTTTGGATGGTAAGTTTAATCCGGAGTATTGGAACTACGCGAAATTGATATCGGGCGTACTTCGTTATGGGATGCCAATCGACCAGGTTATCAAATTGATACAAGGAATGGAATTGAACAGTGAATCCATTAACACGTGGAAGAATGGCGTGGAACGTGCTTTGAAGAAGTATCTTCCGAACGGGACGGAGGCAAAAGGGCAAAAATGTCCGAATTGTGGCTTGGAGACTTTGGTGTACCAAGAGGGATGCTTGATTTGCACGAATTGCGGTGCCTCGAAATGTGGTTGAAGTGATGGATTAAAATATCTATTACCATGAAAATTACTTTCAATATAAATTTTCATACGGTCTGGGGACAGAAGTTGTGTGTCGTTGGATCTGTGCCGGAATTGGGTTCGTGGGAACCCGTTCTGGCGAAAGAGATGTGCTACTCGGGTGATGGAAATTGGCGATTAGAGCTGGAACTTCAATCGGATGTAAGGCAATTGGAATATCGATATTTCTTATGCATCAACGACAACCGGATTTTTGAGGAATGGGAGAAAAATCATCGTGTTCGCTTCGATGGACAGTCCGAGTCGTACGTCTTGTACGATTATTGGCAGATTCCTCCGGATGATTTGGCCTTTTGCAGTTCCGCTTTTACCAAGGGGTTGTTCGCTCACTCCAATGATATGCGGGGGCATAGCGTGGAGAGTGAGAAAAGGTTGCTTATCAAAGTGCTGGCTCCCCGTGTCGAGAAGGGGCAATATGTGGCGATATCGGGCAATCAGGAATGCTTGGGGAATTGGTGCCCGGAGAACGCGCTTCTTTTGAATTGCGACGCGGCTCCGGAATGGAGCATTATGTTGGACGCTACTTTGATACATTATCCCTTGGAATATAAGTTCTTGGTACGGGATGCCCAATCTCACCGATTGCTTTATTGGGAGAGCGAGGAGAATAGGACGCTGCGTCTGGACTCTCAGGGAGCGGGGGAGACGATCGTGATATCGGGTCTTCATTTCCGTGAAAACTTGCCGCTATGGCGTTGCGCGGGCTCGGTGGCCCCGGTATTTTCCTTGCGTTCGGAGGATAGCTTTGGTGTCGGGGATTTGGGTGATTTGCGGAAGCTCGTGGATTGGGCTCATAAGACTCATCAGCATATCATCCAAATATTGCCTATGAACGATACGACCATGACTCATACATGGCTCGACTCTTATCCTTATAGCGCGATATCGATTTATGCGTTGCATCCCTTGTATGTGGATTTATCGGCTCTTGGCTCGTTGCGAGATCCGGCGAGGGCGGCTTTTTACGAGGAAAAGCGGCAAGAATTGAACGCTTTGGAGTGCGTGGACTATGAGCGCGCTTTGCGATACAAATTAGGTTATTGCCAAGAATACTTCGCCCAGGAAGGGAAGCGGGTTTTGGATACGCCCGAATTTAAGGCGTTCTTATCGGAAAACGAATCGTGGCTGATGCCATACGCCACTTTCTGTTTCTTGCGGGAAAGCTATGGAACCGCCGATTTTTCCCAATGGTTGGGGAATTCTGTTTATAACCGGACAAGGGTTCGGGCGCTTTGTAGACCTACAAGCGACGCGTGGGGGGAAATCTCTTTTACCTACTTCTTGCAATTTGTGTTGCATAAGCAGTTTAAAGCGGTATCCGACTATGCGCGGGCGAATGAGGTTGTGCTGAAAGGTGATTTGCCGATAGGGGTAAGCCGGACCAGTGTGGAGGCATGGACAGAACCGGGTTATTTCAATATGGATAGCCAAGCGGGAGCGCCACCCGATGATTTTTCCGTGAATGGACAGAATTGGCATTTCCCTACATACAATTGGGATGCGATGGAAAAAGATCATTTTACGTGGTGGAAGAAACGTTTCGCCAAATTGGGTGATTATTTTGATTGTTTCCGGATTGATCATATCTTAGGCTTTTTCCGCATTTGGGAGATTCCGACCGATTATGTACAAGGTCTTTGCGGGCATTTTAACCCGGCGTTGCCTTTATCGAGGAAAGAAATCGAGCGGTATGGATTGACTTTCGACGAACATAGGTTTACGATTCCGCGTATCAATGAGCGATTCCTTTCGGAATTATTCAAGGAAAATATGGAGGAGGTGATCGGCACGTATCTGGCGCGTTCGTCTTCCCGGCATTATGTGTTAAAACCTTTCTGTGATACGCAAAGAAAAATCGAGGCGTTATTCGCGGATAAGACAGACAGGGCTTCTATCCGTATCAAGGAAGGATTGCTCGCGATTACGAACGAGGTGTTATTTATGCGTGATACCAAGGATCCGGATAAGTTCCATCCCCGGATATCCGCGAGCCAATCTTTTATTTATCGCGAGCTAAGCGCCTCGGAACGATACGCTTTCGATCAGCTGTACTGGCATTTCTTTTATCATCGTCATAATGAGTTTTGGAAAGCACAGGCGTTGAAGCGATTGGTGCCATTGGTATCGTCCACGGAGATGTTGGTTTGTGGCGAGGATTTGGGCATGATTCCGGCTTCCGTGCCGGAGGTGATGAATAAGTTGCAGATTTTCAGCTTGGAGATCGAGCGTATGCCTAAGACCTCGCAACAAGAGTTCACTGATTTGAGGAATCTGCCGTATCATTCGGTTTGTACGACATCTACGCATGACATGAATCCCTTGCGGAGTTGGTGGAAGGAGGATCCGCTAAAAATGCGACGCTATTATAATAATGTATTAGGTCGGGAAGGGGAGGCTCCGGAAGAATGCTCGGCGGAGATCGCGACTCAAATCGTTCTCAATCATTTAAACGCGAAGTCGATGTTGACGATCATTCCGTTGCAGGATTGGTTCGCCATGGACGATTCTATCAAGCGGAAGGATTGTGAGGCCGAGCGTATTAACGTTCCGGCGGACGCTCATCATTATTGGCGATATAGGATGCATATCACGTTGGAAAAACTTATGGCCGCGGATCATCTGAATCAAAAGATTTGTGCGTTGATCGCAGAGTCCGGCAGGAAGTGAGAATTTCCGTGAGTGCGGTCTGAGGCTCGGACGACGCTTGATATTTATTCGGCGTGTCCGAGCCTCAGCTTGTTGGATACAAGCATTTATGATTCAGAGATTCTTTTCTTGAACTTATACCAATTGATTACCTCGCAAATGCCGTAGAAGAGGCTGGCTATGCCGAAGATCACGAAGGTATTGGCCATCGCCTCGAATGGATAGGCGAGGATCATCACGCCGGTGATCAATACCAGCGTAGGCATGAGGTAGAACCCCCAGGGCACTCGGCTCCATTTGCGGGCCAAGATAAGAGAGGCGAGTTGCTGTCCGCCGGCGATTACCAATAACGCGCCTAACACGTACATGAAGATATTCACGAAGAAATCGGGCATGATCACCAACCAGGCTCCGAATAGAACGCTACCCGCTCCCTCGATCGGGAAGGTCTTCTTTTCCCCGAACATATCTTTCGGACGGGTGAAGTAGCTGAGGATCGCGAACAATCCCGGCAAGATGAACAAGATGCCCACCGTTATCACCAAATAGATGATGGCGGCTTCCGGCCATACGATCAATACGAATCCCAACAACATCGCGAACGCTCCGCGTACCACGGCACTATGAATTGAACCCATAACGTTTCCTCCTTTTTTAATTGATTCGAATACGAAGATAAGGATTTATTTTGGAATTATCCGAATCGCGGCTTATTTATCGCGTGTGCTTATTTTCCTCGCGTGGTCAAAGTGGAGGAAACGAAAATGTAACAGGTATTATCAGGAATGTTACAAGCCTTACACATCGCTGAAATATTCCCCGGCTACTTTTGCGTCGAATTGAAAGACGAAAAGTAGAATAAGAATGGAAAAAAATGTAAGGTGTAGGTGTAAGGGATTAAATAGGAGCATCTTCTTTCTAATGGGAATGTTCCTGTCGTTCTCGCTTTGGGCGCAGACGGGCGTAATTTGCGGAACGGTGACGGACGCTAAGCTAAAAGAGCCATTGATCGGCGCCTCGGTCGTGATTGAGGGAACCACGGTGGGCGCGATTACAGATATTGACGGAAACTTCCGGATAGAGAACGTGCGGCCGGGGACGTACACGGTGACAGCCTCGTACGTGTCGTATCAGACACAGACGGTGAGGGACGTGCCGGTGGTCGCGCATCAGGAGGCGGTGTTGCGGATAGAGCTTTCGGACGCCGATTTGCAGCTGGAAAACGTGGTGGTCGTGGCGCAACGGAAGTTGGGCACCGAGATGGCCGTGCTGAATACGATGCGGAAGAGCCTCCCGGTGGTGAATGGCATCTCCGCGCAACAGATTGGCAAGACGCAGGATAGCGACGCCGCCGAGGTATTACGGCGTATTCCGGGTATCACCATCGTGGACGACCGTTTCATCGTGGTGCGCGGCTTGGCGCAGCGTTATAATAATGTATGGTTGAACAACGCCACGACTCCCTCCAGCGAGACGGACAGCCGTGCTTTCTCGTTCGATGTGCTGCCTTCTTCCTTGATCGATAATATGATGGTATATAAAAGTCCTTCGGCGGAGTTGCCCGCGGATTTCTCCGGAGGTTTCGTGCGGGTGTTGACGAAGAATATCCCGGAGGGGAATACGTTCAGTATTTCGTATCAGGCGGGGTTCAACACGAACTCGGCTTTCCGCGATTTCCAGTTGACCGAGGGAAGCGCGATGGATTATCTGGGATTTGGGGCGAAATCTCGTATGTTACCCGCTAATTTTCCCGCTCATCTGAACGACGTGTCGGTGTCGGAAGCCGCCGCGTTCACGAAGCGGGTGAACACGGGCTGGAACATCCGTCATTTTACCGCGATACCGGAGCAGAAACTGACTTTCTCGATGAACCGAACGTTCGATGTCGGAGATATAAAAATCGGTAATATCACGAACGTGAATTATAGTACGGGATATGATTATTACGAGATGAAGAATAACAACTACCTCTCGTACAATATGGTGGAGGACCACTCTTCTTATCGGTATCGTTATGATGACGTACAGTATAAGAACACGACAAAATTAGGAGCTTTGTTTAATTGGTCGTTGTTGAAAGGAAATAACAAGTATGAGTTCCGGAATTTCTTTAACCAACGAGGGACTTCTTCCTTGTCGCAACGGGAGGGAACGGATTACTACTCGGAGCAGAACGTTCAGAAATGGGAGTCGCTCTACACGGGCCGTACAACCTATTCCGGGCAGTTGAGCGGCGATCATACGTTGAAAGAGGACGTTAATCGGTTGGATTGGACGTTGGGCTACGCCTTCGCCGCTTACAAGGAGCCGGACCGGAAGGTGGTGGAGTCGATCGAGCGGAATGGGAGCGATGAGTATGACTATTACGTCTCTGACCCGACTCGTTATTATCAAGACTTGAAAGACCACAGCGGTTCCGTGGCTTTGAATTACGAGCATACGTTCAATGTCTCGGAGATGTTCTCGCCGGTCTTCAACGCCGGAGTGTATGGCGAGTTCAAGAAGCGCGATTTCGGCGCTCGCCGATTTGTATATAACTTGCTGGGAAGTGGTTACAATCGCTTCGCTGAATGGGATTATAGTGGTCTTTTCGCCGACGAGAATATCTCGGCCGATCGTATCTATATGCGGGAGAGCACGAACAAGAGCGACTCTTATACCTCCGATAATTTGCTGGGTACCGCCTACGTCTCCGCTAAATTGAATTGGGGCGATAGGCTGAATGCCAATGTGGGTGTCCGCATAGAGTATTACCGGTTGAAGTTGGATGGTTATGAGTCGGATGGTATTAAGCCGGTGCATCTGGATCAAGACGCGACGGATTTCTTCCCGTCGGTAAATATCGCATACAACCTGAGCGAGAAGCATCAATTGCGTGTGGCGTATGGCCGTTCGGTGAACCGGGCAGAGTTTCGCGAGATTGTTCCTTACGTATATTATGACTTCGCTTTGGACGCGAACATTACCGGCAACGTGGACTTGAAGAATGCGTACGCCAATAACGTAGATTTGCGTTACGAGTTCTATCCCGCCGCGGGCGAGACCGTGACTATCGGAGGCTTCTTCAAGCGCTTCAACGATCCGATCGAGCAGACCTATATGGAGGCGGGTTCTGGTTTGCAATACACATACCATAATGCCGATCACGCGACCGCTTTCGGCGTGGAGGTGGATATCAAGAAGAACTTGGACTTCATGGGACTGAATGGCTTGAGCCTGGTATTCAACGGGGCTTATATCCATAGCAAGGTGTATTTCGCGGAGGGTTCTTTCGAGCGCGACCGTGCGATGCAAGGACAATCGCCTTATTTGATTAATACCGGTTTGTTCTATCAACACGACAACGCCGGCATTTCCGCCTCGCTGCTGTACAACCGCATCGGAAAACGTATCGAGACGGTGGGCGTGCCGAAACAGGACCCGAACGATGATATCCCTGATATCTACGAGATGCCGCGCAACTCGTTGGACTTGAGTTTCTCGAAAAAGGTGGGCAAGTACGTGGAGATTAGGGGGGGCATAAAGGATTTGCTGAACTCCAGGATCGAGCACAAACAGTTCCTGACGCTGACAGAGGAGTCTGGCACGAGACGCGAGGTGGAGCAGTTGATCCGCAGCTACCGTCCGGGCGTGAATATCAATATCGGCGTGTCCGTGGAATTCTAAAGTTTGATGACAGATTATTCATTTTACTTATATTCATTAAATCATTTATTTTATGAACAAGTTCTTATTAAAAGGCGTGGCCGCTATCTTCTGTATGGCCACGATGCTTGGGACAATCGCTTGTGATGACGACGATGATCCCGTAAACGAGATCGTGAGTGTGACGGGTGTAACCTTGGACAAGACATCCGCCGCCGTGAAACCGGGAGAGACGGTTAAACTGACCGCTACCGTAGCGCCGGCTGAGGCTTCGAACAAGGCCGTGACTTGGAATTCATCGGACGAGGCTGTCGCTACCGTGGCCGATGGTACGGTGACCGGTGTTGCTGAGGGTACCGCTACGATTACGGTGACAACCTCGGATGGAAATCATACCGCTACTTGTACGGTGACGGTTTCCGCGGACGCTCCGGTAAGCGAGGATGTGGTCTTAGAAGGAGAAATTACAGAGGATATGACCTTGAAGGCAACCGATAACGTCTTGCTGAGAGGTTATGTATATGTAACGGATGGCGTAACGCTGACCATCGAGCCGGGTACGGTCATCAAGGGCGAGAAGGCGACGAAAGGTTCCTTGATCATCGAGCGTGGTGGCAAGATCATGGCCGAGGGTACGGCGGATAGCCCGATCGTGTTCACTTCCGACCAGCCGGTAGGCGCCCGTACGTATGGCGATTGGGGTGGCTTGGTGCTGTGCGGTAAGTCTACGGTAAACAATACGGCTGGCGAGGCGCAGATCGAGGGTGGCCCGCGCTCGTACTATGGAGGTTCGGATCCCGCGGACAACTCCGGCGTGGTTAAGTATGTACGTATCGAGTTCGCCGGTTATCCGTTGGAGCCGGATAAGGAGATCAATGGTTTGACTTTCGGTGGCGTAGGTAGCGGCACGACCATCGAGTACGTGCAGGTATCCTTCTGCGGTGACGATTCTTTCGAGTGGTTCGGTGGTACGGTGAACGCGAAACACTTGATCGCTTACAAAGGCTGGGACGATGAGTTCGATACGGACTATGGTTTCCAAGGCAAGTTGCAGTTCTTGCTGGGCGTACGCGATCCGGAGCACGCCGATACATCTAAGTCGAACGGCTTTGAGTCGGACAACGATGGTGATGGCTCGAACAACTCTCCGTTGACGAACCCGATCTTCTCGAACGTTACTTTGATCGGCCCGCTTTATGGCGAGAACGCCGGCAAGGCGGAGGATGAGGTTTTGTATGTGACCGAGGATGCTCCCAACGGCGCGCGCGGCGGTACGTTCCAGGCTTCTATGCACATCCGTCGTAACTCGGCCTTGAACGTGTACAACTCCGTATTCACGGGCTGGCCTTATGGCTTGTACTTGCAGAACGCGAACGAGGGTGCTGTGGTAAAGAACGTGATCTTCGCCGGTATGTGGGAGAACTTCATGGATGAGACGACTCAGAACTACTTCGAGACCGCCGATCTGGGTAATATCGTCCTCGCTTCTACGAACGACATCATCGCTGAGGATGGCGACTACGCTTCGGTAGTAGCCGAGAACGTAGCTGGTGCCGATTTCTCCGACGCGGCATTGAGCGACTCTTTCTTCGAGCAAGTATCGTATAAGGGCGCGTTCGATGGCCAGAACGACTGGGCAGCCGGTTGGGCAAACTTCGATCCGAATAATACCGAATATTAATAGATTGGATATTGAATAGTTTGTGAATTTGTTGGGGGACATCGGGGTGATACGAAACCTTGGTGTCCCTTTTATTGTTATTTATAATAAAGAGAAGGGCATTATGGATAAGAAATTATTACTCGTATCCGCGTTCATGGCGGGTGCTACATGGACCATACAAGCGCAGGATTTGGTGCTGAGCGAGGGGCAGTATTATACCGACGAGACACAAACCACCCCGTATACGGGCCGTTATACGGAATTCTACGAGGACGGGATGCTGAAGATGGAGCTGTATCTGAAGGACGGCCGTCCGGAGGGCACGTACGTCATCTATTATCCGGATGGGAAGATCGCCGAGGTGCGCTCGTATTATCACGGCATCTTCCATGGCGAGTGGCGTACCTATAACGAGCATGGTAAGCTGATCGGCTTAGCTTCTTATAAAGAGGGACAAAAGGACGGGCCGTGGCGCATTTGGAGCGACGAGGGTAAGTTGCTGTACGAGATGTTCTATACGAACGGGAAGAAGTCCGGCGTATGGCGCAGCTGGGACGAGGAGGGCAACCTGCTCTCCGAGGAGAGGCAAGAGGAGGAATAGCTTATTCCCGCTCGGACATGAATGCCCGGAGAACATAGGTGCGACCGGCAAGTCACCTATGTTCTCCGGGCAACGCACGTATGTTAAATCGTCCACGCACGTATGTGTCTTTGTCCGCGCACGTATGTGAGGCAGATAACATAGCTTCGTGAGGCAGATAGCATAGGTTTGTGAGGTGTAAAACATAGGTATGTAATAATGAACGTTCCTCGATAAATTTTGGAACATATCTGATTAATCTTGTAAATTCGCGGTCGAAATATAATAACAAACAAACAAGACAATGGGTGGTTTTTTCGGAACTATTTCAAAAACATCCTGTGTCACGGATTTATTCTACGGCACGGACTACAATTCTCATTTAGGAACTCGCCGAGGTGGTATGGCCACGTATGACAAGGAAGGAGGATTCACGCGGTCGATCCATAATTTGGAAAACTCTTATTTCCGGACAAAGTTCGAGTCCGGGCTTCACAAATTCAAGGGCAACGCGGGTATTGGCATCATTAGCGACACGGATGCCCAGCCCATCGTCTTTAATTCGCATTTAGGGAGATTCGCGATCGTTACCGTCGCGAAGATCAACAACTTGGATGAGTTGGAACGGGAGTTGTTGGACGCGAATATGCATTTCTCGGAGCTGAGTTCCGGGAAGACCAATCAAACGGAACTGGTGGCTTTGTTGATTACGCAGGGCAAGAATTTCGTAGAGGGTATCGAGAACGTATATAATAAGATAAAAGGTTCGTGCTCGATGTTGTTGCTTACCGAGGATGGCATCATCGCCGCTCGGGACAGATGGGGACGGACGCCAATCGTGATCGGTAAGAAAGAGGGGGCTTATGCCGCGACGAGTGAGTCGAGCAGCTTCCCGAATCTGGATTATGAGGTAGATCGGTTCGTGGGACCGGGAGAGATATTGCGCCTGCGTGCGGATGGCGTGGAGCAGATGCGGGCTCCGAGCGAAGGGATGCAGGTATGCTCCTTCTTGTGGGTTTATTACGGGTTTCCGGTTTCGAGCTACGAGGGTCGGAACGTAGAGGAGGTCCGTTTCCTGAGCGGCTATAAGATGGGAAAGAAAGACGAGTCGGAGGTGGATTGCGCGTGTGGCATACCGGACTCGGGCGTAGGCATGGCGTTGGGCTACGCGGAAGGGAAAGGCGTGCCTTATCACCGGGCGATCGCTAAATATACGCCTACATGGCCCCGTAGTTTCACCCCGGCGAATCAGGAGATGCGCTCGTTGGTGGCCAAGATGAAATTGATTCCCAACCGGACCATGCTGGAAGGCAAGCGGATATTATTCTGCGATGACTCCATCGTGCGCGGTACGCAATTGCGCGATAACGTGAAGGTATTGTACGACTATGGAGCGAAAGAGGTACACATGCGTATCGCTTGCCCTCCGTTGATCTACGCTTGCCCGTTTATCGGGTTTACCTCGTCGAAAAGCGCCTTGGAATTGATTACGCGCCGTATCATCAAGGAGCTGGAGGGCGACGAGAATAAGAATCTGGAAAAATACGCCACGACGGACTCTCCGGAGTATAAGCGGATGGTTCAGATCATCGCGGAGCGATTCGGGTTGACCTCATTGAAATTTAATACGTTAGAGACGTTAGTCGAGGCGATCGGGCTTCCGAAATGCAAGGTTTGTACGCATTGTTTCGATGGTTCGAGCCATTTTTAATGACATTTTTCGTAGGAATACGGGAATGGCGGGGCAAATTGTCCCGCTATTTTTTTGCCATGTAAAGAGCTTTGCCTAATTTTATAGCTGTTTTTAAAAAGAGATATGATATGACGGTTTTAGATAGATTTTTGCGGTACGTGACCTTCGATACGCAATCGAGCGAGGAGACCGGCACGACACCGAGCACGCCGGGGCAACGGGTTTTCGCGGAAGCGCTGGTAAAGGAGCTGGAAGAGATAGGCATGGAGGATATAACGTTGGACGAGCGTTGCTATTTGATGGCGACTCTTCCCGCGAATATGGACGGACAAGCGCCGGTGATCGGTCTGATCGCCCATTTGGATACCAGCCCCGATATGTCGGGCAAGGACGTCCGTCCTCGTATCGTGACTTACACGGGAGGTGATATCGTGTTGAATGAGCGCGAGAATATCGCGCTCTCGCCTTCGATGTTCCCGGAGCTCGCGGATTACGAGGGGCAGGATATTATCGTGACCGATGGCACGACCTTGCTTGGCGCGGATGACAAGGGAGGCGTGGCTTCTATTATCGCCGCTATGCGTTATTTGAAAGATCATCCCGAGGTGCGGCATGGCAAGGTGCGGATCGCCTTTACGCCTGATGAGGAGATCGGGAAGGGAGCGGATTATTTCGATGTCGAGAAGTTCGGCTGCGATTGGGGGTATACGATCGATGGCGGACAGATCGGCGAGTTGGAATATGAGAATTTTAACGCGGCTACGGCGAGGATTACCTTTAAGGGACTGAATGTGCATCCCGGTTACGCGAAAGGTAAGATGCGGAATGCGTCGTTGCGTGCCATGGAGTTCGCTTCATGGTTGCCGGTGAACGAACGTCCGGAGTACACGGAAGGGTATGGGGGATTCTTTCATCTGACGGGTATGAAAGGGTCGGTGGAGGAGGCCACTTTGTCCTATATTATCCGCGATCATGATCGGGTATTGTTCGAGGAAAAGAAAGCGATACTTCGCACGTTGGTGGAGAAGATGAACGAGGCTTATCCGGGATGTGTCCGGATAGAGTTGCGGGATCAATATTATAATATGCGCGAGGTGGTGGAGCCTCAAAAACATGTCGTGGACTTGGCTTTTGAGGCGATGCGGGCCGCGGGGGTCGCTCCCATCGTAAGGCCGATCCGTGGCGGTACGGATGGGGCGCGCCTCTCGTTCATGGGATTGCCTTGCCCCAATATTTTCGCGGGTGGCCTGAATTTTCACGGGCGTTACGAGTTCCTGCCCGTTCGGTCTTTAGAGAAATGCATGGAGACGATCCTGAATATCATCGAGTTGGCTCCATCGAAACAGACAATTGACAATTCATTTAAATCATAAATCATAAATTATAAATCAACATGAAAACAACTCCATTTACCGATTTACACATAGCCTTGGGCGCTAAGATGCATGAGTTCGCGGGGTATAACATGCCGATTGAGTACTCCGGGATTATTGACGAACACATGACGGTCGTGAACGGTGTCGGCGTATTCGATGTCTCTCATATGGGCGAGTTCTGGGTGAAAGGCCCGAACGCGCTGGCTTTCATCCAAAGCGTGACTTCCAACGACGCTTCCGTATTGCCCATCGGAAAGGCGCAATATACTTGTTTCCCGAATGAGAAGGGCGGCATCGTAGACGATTTGTTGGTTTATCATTACGAGCCGGAGAAATATATGCTGGTGGTCAACGCCGCGAATATCGATAAGGATTGGGAGTGGTGCGTAAGCCATAACTCGGTGGGTGCCGAATTGGAGAACGCCTCCGACCGGATGGCTCAGTTGGCCATACAAGGTCCGAAAGCGAAAGAGGTGTTGCAACGGCTTACGCCGGTCGATCTCTCCGCTATCCCTTATTACGCGTTTACGACAGGCGAGTTCGCCGGTTGCCCGAATGTCATTATCTCGAACACGGGATATACCGGAGCGGGTGGCTTCGAGCTTTATTTCTATCCGAATGACGCGCTAACGATCTGGAATGCCATTTTCGAGGCCGGCAAGCCGGAGGGAATCAAGCCTATCGGATTGGGCGCTCGCGATACGCTTCGTTTGGAGATGGGCTTCTGCTTGTACGGAAATGATTTGGACGATACGACTTCACCCATCGAGGCCGGTTTGGGTTGGATTACGAAATTCGTGGAGGGCAAGAACTTTACGAACCGGGCGGAATTGGAACGCCAGAAGAAAGAGGGCGTGGCCCGCAAGCTCTGCGCCTTTGAGTTGCAAGACAAGGGTATTCCTCGCCATGGTTATGCGATCGTGGACGCGGAGGGGAATCAAATCGGTGTCGTAACCTCCGGGACGATGTCGCCTGTATTGAAGAAAGGCATTGGTATGGGGTATGTGCGAACCGCGTATTCGAAAGCCGGCTCGGAAATCTATATCCAAGTGCGCAACAGGAATTTGAAAGCCCAGGTGGTAAAGGCTCCTTTCCGTAAATAAGTAAACGAAATAAAATGGATAAAGTACGTTTTGGTGTAGTCGGCACCAATTTCATAACCGACTGGGTGATAGCCGGGGCGCATCAGGATGAGCGTTTCGAGTTGGTGGCCGTCTACTCCAGGACGCGCGAACGGGCGAACGAGTTCGCGGCGAAGCACGGTATTCCTTATACATTCACCTCTTTGGAGGAGATGGCGGAAAGCCCTCTGATCGATGCCGTGTATATCGCCTCGCCCAATTTCCTGCACGCCTCGCAAAGTATCCTTTGCATGAGCCGTGGAAAGCACGTGTTGTGCGAGAAACCTTTGGCGTCGAACGTGCGGGAGGTCCAAGCGATGATAGAGGCTTCCCGAAAATATAACGTGACGTTGATGGAGGCCATGAAGCCGACGTTGACCCCGAATTTCCGGGTTTTACGTGAGAATCTGGGGAGGGCGGGAGTGATTCGTCGCTATTTCTCGTGTTATTGCCAATATTCCTCGCGTTACGACAAGTTCAAGGAGGGCATTGTGCTGAATGCATTTAAACCGGAATTGTCCAACGGGGCTATGATGGATATTGGTATCTATACGGTCTATCCGATGGTCGTATTGTTTGGTCGTCCGAAAAAGATAGACGCTTCCGGCATCGTCCTTTCTTCCGGGGCGGATGGACAAGGAACCGTGAATTTCCTTTACGAGGGCATGAATGCCACGGTACTTTATTCCAAGATCGCCAACTCCTCCTTGCCTACCGAGATTCAAGGAGAGGATGGTAACTTGACACTCGACCGGATTAACATTATCCGCGAGGTGACTTTTACGCCTCGATTGGCTCCCGCGATGGGGAAAGGGCCGGAGCCTGTCCCGGAGAACTTGACCGCGGTAACGGATAAGGACGAGTACTATTACGAGGTGGCTGAGTTTATAGACTTGGTTCTTTCCGGGCGAAGAGAGTCTTTGGTGAATAGCCACGAGAATTCGCTTATAACCTTGGAGATTATCGACGAGGTGCGTCGCCAGCTGGGTATTGTTTATCCTGCGGATCGATCGCTTTTGTGTACATGATGCGCTTGTCTATAAGGGTATATTGGATGGCATCTACGGCAAGTAGGTCGATCAGGATGTCGCGGGCGGTGGAGTAACGGAGGTGAGTGACGCGGCAGAATTGCCGAAAGCTGATGTAGGGATGCGTGTCAAGCCACGCGAACAAAATCTCCACCGGCTTGCTGACGCGCAGGAGGGTGCCTCGTGTGTCGCGACGTTTCTTCCAGGCGTGCGTCAATATCTCGTTGGCTAATATGTTTTCGTCTGCTACCCGGATGTAAGCCTTATAGGTGTCGTCCTTGTCGGGCGCCAGATGAGGGCGTTGCTCGCTGGGGGCGATGTAGACCTCAAGTACGGTTTTCCCTTGGATATCCCAGCGAGTGGTGGTGAAAGGCACCTCGGGTCGTGTGTACATACATGAGGCGGCCTCAATCATGTAATACTCCTCGTCACTCCGTATGCCGGAGATGGCGCCGTTGTCCTTCACGCCAATTAGCAAGCGTCCGCCGTCGGTATTGGCGAACGCGCTCAGCGTACGAGCGATTTTCTTGCTATCGCTCACCTCGAATTTAAAATCGAGTTGTTGGTGCTCCCCTTGCTCGATCAACGCTTCTATCGGATGTTTTCGCCTCATTTTGTCTCTCGTTTCGCCTCGCGAAATTAAAATAAATCCCTAACTTTGGCAATCGAAAAAGAACGATGCATCATGTCTCAGATACCAACGCTTATATCCGACCTCGCGGTGATATTGATATCCGCTGGTCTGGTTACGTTATTGTTCAAGAAGTTAAAGCAGCCTGTCGTGTTGGGTTATATCGTGGCAGGCATCCTAGCGGGCCCTTCCATCGAGGAGATTCCTACCGTGACGGACGTGGAGAGTATCCGCATCTGGGCGGATATTGGCGTGATTTTCCTGCTGTTCGCGTTGGGATTGGAGTTTAGCTTCAAGAAGTTGGTGAAGGTGGGTGGTACGGCCGTGATTGGCGCTATCACCGTGGTGATCGGGATGATGACTTTGGGTTATGCTACTGGCCTCTTATTGGGTTGGGGACAGATGAATAGCCTTTTCCTCGGCGGGATGTTATCCATGTCGTCCACGACAATTATTTTTAAGGCTTTTGACGATATGGGGTTGCAGAACCAACGTTTCGCCGGTGTGGTTTTCGGCATCTTGGTGGTCGAGGATTTGTTCGCGGTGTTGCTGATGGTATTGCTATCGACGGTGGCTGTCAGCAAGCATGTGGAAGGTATCGAGTTGCTGGATAGCGTGGTGAAGTTGGGCGTATTCCTATTATTTTGTTTTGTCGTGGGCATCTATTTGCTTCCTTCTTTCCTGAAGAAGGCGAAAAGTTTCCTGAACGACGAGACACTGCTGGTGGTCAGTATCGGACTCTGTTTAGGCATGGTGATTATCGCGACGAAGGCGGGTTTCTCCTCGGCGTTGGGCGCTTTCGTGATGGGCTCGATTTTGGCGGAAACGGTAGAGGCGGAGCGAATCGAACGCTTGGTGAAACCGGTGAAGGACTTGTTCGGGGCGATTTTCTTTGTTTCTGTAGGCATGTTGATCGACCCGCAAATGCTATGGGAATATAAGTGGCCTATCTTGTTGATTACGTTTGTCGTGATGGTGGGGCAGATTCTCTTCGCCAGTTTCGGCGTGTTGTTGTCCGGACAACCGCTCAAGATCGCGATTCAGTCCGGTTTCTCGTTGGCCCAGATAGGCGAGTTCGCTTTTATTATCGCGGGTTTGGGCTTGTCGCTGAAGGTGACCGACCATTTCCTGTACCCGATTGTTGTGGCTGTTTCCGTGCTCACCACATTCTTTACTCCTTATATGATCCGTTTGGCGGAGCCTGCTTGCCGCTTGGCCGACCGGGCGTTGCCGGAGCGATGGAAGCGCTTTTTGGAGCGTTACGCTTCCGGCTCGAACACGATTCCGCAAAAAAGTGCTTGGCATAAGTTGCTAAAGTCGTTAGCGCGTATCGTCGGGACTTATACGGCGGTGTGTGTAGTGTTGATTTTTATTTGGTTACAGGTAGTGACGCCTGTTCTTCTTCATTATTTGCCCGGTTGGCGCGGAAACGTGCTCTCGTTGGCGTTGATTTTGATGCTGATATCGCCGATGTTGCGGGCGATCGTGATGAAAAAGAACCATTCCGAGGAGTTTCAGCGCTTGTGGCACGATAGTAAATATAACCGGGGGCCATTGGTGTCATTAATCATCTTGCGGATTCTTCTTTGCGTCGCTCTTGTGATGTTGCCGGTCGCTCGCCTGCTGAACGCCGCGGTGGGCATTTTGTTGGCGATCGCGGTTGTCCTTACCTTATTTATTATCTTTTCCAAACGTTTGAAGAGGCGGTCGATTCTTATGGAACGTCAATTTTTTAGCAATCTATCGGCGCGGGAAGTGGAGGAGGAGCGGAAGTCGCCTATCAACCAGCGTTTCGCGAATCATTTGTTGGAGCGCGACCTGCACTTGGCGGATTTCGAGGTGAAACAGAATTCGCCCAGTATGGGCAAGAGCTTACGGGAATTGAACTTCCGGCAGAAATGCAACGTGAATGTGGTGACGATTATCCGAGGCGACCAGCGTATCAATATACCGGGTGGCGACGAGCGGCTGTATCCGTTCGATAAGTTGGTTGTGGTAGGTTCGGATAACGATTTGGAGCATTTCAGGCAATACCTGGAGGAGCGTTATAAACAATCCTCCGCTGAGCGCTCAGCGATGAGGCGGCGGGAGATTCGCATGGAGCAGATTACCATCTCGGAAGGCTCGTGCTTGATTGGGCGTTCGATTATCCAGTCGGGTATTCGTGACAAGGCCGCTTGCTTGGTTATCGGTATTGAGCGGGGTGCCACGTCTATCAAGAATCCGCCACCTGATACGGTATTCGAGAAAGGCGATATTGTTTGGTTGGTTGGCGAGCGTGAGCGACTGATTCAATTGAGCGAGGGACAAGTTGTCGCGGGAGATTGATTATTTAAAATTTAAAATTTCAGAATTAAGCTCGCTTTTAAATTTGAAATTTTAAATCTGAAATCATAATTTATACGAAGATGCGATTTATAGGAATCATTCCGGCGCGTTACGCGTCGAGCCGCTTTCCGGGGAAACCGTTGGCGGATATGCTTGGTAAACCCATGATACAGCGGGTATATGAGCGAGTGAAGGATACGTTGGACGCGGTGTGTGTAGCGACCGATGACGAGCGGATCGCCGAGGCCGTACATGCGTTTGGCGGAGAGGTGGTGATGACCTCCGAGCGGCACCGGAGCGGCACGGATCGTTGCTACGAGGCGTACGAGAAGGTGGGGATGGGTTACGATGTCATCGTGAATATCCAAGGCGATGAGCCTTTTATCCATCCGGAGCAAATAGAGACTGTCAAGGCCTGTTTCGCCGACGAGGCGACCGAGATAGCTACTTTGGTGAAGCCGTTTCGTGCCGACGACGATTTCGAGCGGACATTGTTCAATCCCAATTCGCCGAAGGTTGTCGTGAATAAGCGAGGCGAGGCTATGTACTTCAGCCGCTCTATCATTCCTTACATTCGTGGGAAGAATTATACGGAGTGGCTTTCCTCGCATACGTTTTATAAGCATATAGGGTTGTACGCTTATCGGGCGGAGGTGTTGCGTGCGATCACCCGCTTGCCTCAATCATCCTTGGAGCTGGCCGAAAGCTTGGAGCAATTGCGTTGGTTGGAGAATGGCTACCGGATAAAAGTAGGTGTCACCGAGCGCGAGACTATCGGCATCGATACGCCGGAGGATATGGAAAAGGCGATCGCTTTCTTGAAGCGTTTTGAGGCGGGATACCAATTATAATAACTACCTTTGCACCCCGAAAATAATGCATAAACAGTAAAGTTATGTCTGTCGCGAAAGAAGATAGTGTAAAGAAGGTGACCACGCGGCATCTGGTAGAGATGAAGCAACGGGGAGAGAAGGTATCCATGCTGACCGCGTATGATTATTCGATGGCGAAATTGATTGACCAAGCGGGGATAGATGTTATTTTGGTGGGTGATTCGGCATCCAACGTGATGGCCGGGAATCAAACGACCTTGCCCATTACGCTCGATCAGATGATTTATCACGCCACGTCGGTCGTGAAAGGGGTAAACCATGCGTTGGTGGTGGTGGATCTCCCATTTGGCACTTATCAGGGAAATCCCTTGGAGGCGTTGGCTTCCGCCGTACGTGTGATGCGGGAAACGGGAGCCGATTGTTTAAAGCTGGAAGGAGGAAGCGAGATTCGGGAATCCATTGAGCGTATTTTATGCGCGGGTATTCCGGTGATGGGGCATTTGGGGTTGACTCCTCAGTCCATTCACAAGTTCGGTACCTATTCGGTGCGTGCGCGCGAGGAGGCGGAGTCGAGGAAGCTGGTTGAGGATGCCCACTTGTTAGAGGAGATCGGTTGCTGCTCGTTGGTTTTGGAGAAGATTCCGGCGGCGTTGGCGGCACGGGTGGCGTCGGAGCTGACGATTCCGGTGATTGGTATTGGCGCGGGTGGAGGTGTAGATGGCCAGGTCTTGGTTATGCATGATATGTTAGGCATCAATCAAGGTTTCTCGCCTAAATTTTTACGTCGTTACGCGAATATTGGCGACGAGATTGTCCGTGCGGTGCAAGCGTATGTAGGGGATGTGAAGTCCCGCGATTTCCCGAACGAGACAGAGCAATATTGATTCGTGGGATTGCTTATCGGGCTTTTATGAAAAGCTAACAAGTTATAATAAAATGTGAATGAATATTTTGATGCAAGGTTTAAATGAGTTGATATGTTAAACAAAGTTTTTGTATTGCGTTTTTTCTTGTTGGAAAAGTATGTTGGATAACATAAATGCTCTATATTTGCATCGTGTTTTTCATGGTATTTGATTTAAGGTTAACAATGAAATTGGCCATCTGTGAAGATGGCCTTTTTTGTTTTATGCCAAATTCCCTCGATCGCCCCCAATGAGGAGAAAGAAATGGTTACTTTTTATCGCCTGTTATAATAAAGAAATACCGATTCGCTAGAAAGGGATGTCTTCGTGTTCGTACGGGTGGGCGAAATTCGTGGTCCGGCGTTCGTAACTCGCGATTTTTATCTACCTTTGTCGGCGAACTCTAAAAAATTAGCATATTAAAAGTATGGAACAGATTGTTTCGAGTGGAATTATTGACTCTTACTTCGCGAAGTTGAAGAGCCATTTGTCGGTAGATGTGGCGATCGTGGGAGGTGGTCCTTCCGGTATCGTAGCCGCTTATTATTTGGCGAAAGCAGGGAAGAAGGTAGCGTTGTTCGACCGGAAGCTGGCTCCCGGTGGCGGTATGTGGGGCGGCGCTATGATGTTTAATGATATCGTGGTGCAGGAAGAGGCGATGCCGATTGTAAAGGAATTGGGCGTTTGCTATCACGAGGGAGCGAACGGGACCTATATCATGGATTCTGTCCATACGACCTCGGCCTTGATTTATCAGGCGACGAAAGCCGGGGCGACACTTTTCAACTGCTATTCGGTGGAGGACGTGGTGTTCCACAACGACGCCGTGGCGGGCGTGGTGGTCAACTGGGCTCCGGTGATTCGCGAGGGTATGCACGTGGATCCGCTCACGATCATGGCGAAAGCGGTGTTGGAAGGCACGGGACACGATTGCGAGATCGCGCGTGTCGTGGCTCGTAAGAACGATATCCGGCTCAATACGCCGACGGGTGGCGTGATTGGCGAGCGCTCGTTGAACGTAGAGTTGGGCGAGCAGACGACCGTCGAGAATACGAAGGAGATTTATCCCGGATTGTTTGTCTCCGGTATGGCGGCCAACGGCGTGAGCGGTAGTTTCCGTATGGGACCCATCTTTGGCGGTATGTTGATGAGCGGAAAGAAAGCCGCCGAGCTGATTTGCGAGAAGCTCGACAAGCAAGCGTGACGCTTTTCCTTTCGAGAGAAAATAAAGTTTCATCCGAGTGAAACAAAGTGTTTCTTCGGATGAAACAAAGTGTTTCTCCCGGGTGGAACAAACTGTTCCATAAGGAAGAACATTTCCTGGAAATCGCGACTGGATTGCGAAATATCTTTCTTACCTTCGCGGTATGAGTGAGAAGGTGATACAACAGGCTATGCGATATGTGGTACTGATGGCCGGTATCTTATCGTTGTTATCCGTGGTGGTTCCCCATCATCATCATCGGGATGGCATGCCTTGTTATCATGCCTGGACCGCCGATCACGCCCAAGGCGAGGGTGATACCGATAGTGGGCAGTGCGGGTGTGATGGACACAACCTCGCTTATCTTAACTCGAATGGCACCTCGGTAGCCACGGACGGCGATGCCGACTTGTACCTGACCCCTTTATTGATTCTTTTCGATTATCTTTATCCCCCGGAATTGACGTTAGGCGAACGGTTGGTCGTTCGAGAACGTATCGGGTATATAGAGTCGCCACACGATAGTTGGATTGTGGAGGCGACGGGATTGCGCGCCCCTCCTGTATCTTGATATATTATTTTCACACGGAATGAACCGTGTACCTTTTATTTATGAGTTTATATCAAGAATCTTAATACATCTATTATTATATTTTACAAGTTATGAGAAAAATATATTGGGCGGGCGTAGTATGCGCTTACCTGTTGGCCGGTTGTGCGGGCGGAGCCTCGCACGCGGAGCACGAAGGACACCATGAGCACGAGCATGAGGAACATATACATAGCGATCATGAACACGAGCACGGTCATGAACACGAACACGAGCACGAACATGAGCATGAGCACGGGGCGGGAGGCGCCGCTCACGCGGGAGAGATCGTTTTCCATAAAGCGCAGGCCGAGGCGGTCGGGTTGCGGACCGAGACAATGCGGCCGGCGCCATTTACCAATGTGATCCGGACGAGCGGCCGGGTGATGGAGGCACAAGGCGAGGAGTCGGTTATCGTGGCGACGATTCCCGGTGTCGTTTCTTTCGGAAGTCTTCCTTTCGTGGAAGGAACGGCCGTACGGAAAGGGCAAGCCGTATTAAGCATCGCTTCCAACGCTTTGTCGGAGGGCGACGTGGCGGCTCGTGCGAAAGCGGCTTACGAGACCGCGCGGGAAGAATATGAGCGCGCTCGCTCGTTGGTGGGCGATAAGATCGTATCCGCCAAGGATTTCGAGCAGGCTCGTTTGACCTACGAGAACGCGAAAGCGGCGTATGAGGCCGTGGAGGGGAAACAGACCGAGCGAGGTGTGTCTGTCGTAGCCCCGATGAACGGCTATTTGAAGAACTTGCAGGTGAAAGAGGGCGATTATGTGTCGGTTGGCCAGCCTTTGGCGACGATATCCCAAAGCGACCGTTTGATGTTGCGGGCGGATGTATCCGAGAGGTATTACGCCGCGCTCCCCACCATTCGCTCCGCGCATTTCAAGACACCTTATGATAGCACGTTGTATCGGTTGCCTGATTTGCACGGACGTTTGTTGTCGTATGGAAAGGCATCGGACGAGAATACGTTCTATATACCCGTGACCTTCGTGTTCGATAACAAGGGGGCGGTGATTCCCGGTTCGTTCGTGGAGATTTACCTGCTTACGTCACCTGTGGAGAATGTGCTGACGGTGCCCGTCTCCGCATTGATCGAGGAACAAGGTGTTTACTCGGTGTATGTGCGTCTGGACGAGGAATGTTACCGGAAACAAGCGGTGACCTTGGGCGCTACCGATGGCGCGAAAGTGCGTGTCTTGTCCGGCTTGAAGGCGGGCGACGAGGTAGTGGTGAACGGCGCTTATCAAATCAAGTTGGCTTCCGCCTCGAACGCGATACCGGCTCATACACACCATCATTAATCGGGAGGAGCGTTTATGCTGAATAAGATTATTTATTATTCGCTGCATAACCGGTTGGTGATACTGGTTTGCTCGCTGTTGTTGATGATCTGGGGAACTTACACGGCTTTCAATACGGACGTGGACGTGTTTCCGGACTTGAACGCGCCGACCGTCGTGATTATGACGGAGGCGAATGGCATGGCTCCCGAGGAGGTGGAGCGATTGGTGACTTTCCCGGTGGAGACCGCCGTGAACGGAGCGATGGACGTGCGTCGCGTGCGTTCTTCCTCGACGACCGGCTTCTCCGTCGTGTGGGTGGAGTTCGACTGGGGAACGGATATTTATAAGGCGCGTCAGATCGTTTCCGAGAAGTTGTCGATCGTGAGCGAGGATTTGCCGGAGAACGTGGGCAAACCGACCTTGGGCCCGCAATCCTCTATCTTGGGCGAGATGATGATTATTGGCTTAACCGCCGATTCGACCTCGTTGCTGGATTTGCGTACGATCGCGGACTGGACGATCCGGCCGCGTCTGCTCTCTACCGGTGGCGTGGCGCAGGTGGCGGTAATTGGTGGCGATATCAAGGAGTACCAAATTTTGTTGGAGCCGGCACGTATGAAGCATTACGGCATCACCTTGGGCGACGTGATGACGGCTTGCCGGAACATGAACCGGAACGCCAACGGTGGCGTGTTGTATGAGTATGGCAATGAGTATATCATCCGAGGCGTGTTGTCGACGACATTTTCCGAGGAGATCGCCAAGGGCGTGGTGAAGACGGTGAATGGCTATCCCGTGACATTGAGCGATATCGCGACGGTGAAGATCGGGGGCAAGAGCCCGAAGCTGGGTACCGCGTCCGAGCGGGCGAAACCGGCGGTATTGATTACCGTGACGAAACAGCCGGACACGAGCACGGAGAAATTGACGGAGAAATTGGACGAGATTGTCGTGGATTTGCGGAAGAATTTGCCGGCCGACGTGCATCTCTCCACCGATATATTCCGTCAGAGCCGTTTTATCGATAGCTCTATCGACAACGTGAAGCGTAGCCTTTTCGAGGGAAGTTTCTTTGTGGTGATTGTCCTGGCGCTGTTCTTGATGAACGTCCGTACGACGGTGATTTCCTTGATTGCCTTGCCGCTCTCCTTGTTGGTCTCTATCATCGTGTTGCATTACATGGGATTGACCATCAATACGATGAGCTTGGGTGGTATGGCGATCGCCATCGGTTCGTTGGTGGACGACGCGATCGTGGATGTGGAGAACGTATATAAACGGATCCGGGAGAACCGGATGCTGCCTCCCGACCAGCAACGTTCGACATTGGATGTGGTGCACGATGCCTCGTGCGAGGTGCGTATGCCGATCCTGAACTCCACGTTGATTATCGTGGTGAGCTTCGTGCCGCTCTTCTTCTTGAGCGGTATGGAGGGACGTATGTTGATTCCGTTGGGCATCGCTTTTATCGTGGCGTTGTTCGCCTCTACGGTGGTGGCGCTTACGTTGACACCGGTGTTGTGCAGCCATCTGTTAAACCGAAAGGCGACCGGCATGAAGGAGTTGCGTGAGGCATGGGTGGCCCGGAAACTGAAAGTGGTCTACGAGCGTGCCTTGCGTTGGGCTTTGGAGCGGCAGAAATGGGTGTTAGGTTCTACTATCGCTTTGTTCGTGGTGGCGTTGGTGGTCTTCTTCCAGTTGGGGCGTAGCTTCTTGCCGCCGTTCAACGAGGGGTCGTTTACTATCAACGTTAGTTCGCTTCCCGGTATCTCGCTGGAGGAATCGGACCGGATAGGAAGGCGTGCGGAGGAATTGTTGTTGCAAGTGCCGGAGATCCAGACCGTGGCCCGGAAGACAGGACGTGCCGAGCTGGACGAGCATGCGTTGGGCGTGAATGTCTCTGAGATTGAGGCTCCGTTTGAGCTGAAGGACCGTACGCGGGACGAGGTGACGGACGACGTGCGTCGGAAGTTGTCTACGATTAGCGGTGCTAATATCGAGATTGGGCAGCCGATTTCCCACCGTATCGACGCGATGCTTTCCGGTACGGAGGCGAATATCGCCATCAAGTTGTTCGGTACTGATTTGAATCAGATGTTCACGATCGGTAATCAGGTGAAAGAGGCGATCCAGGCGATACCGGGTTTGGTGGACTTGAAGGTGGAGCAGCAGATCGAGCGTCCGCAACTGACGATTACGCCCCGCCGGGAACTGTTGGCGAAATATGGCATTACGTTGCCGGAGTTCGAGGAATATGTGAACGTGATGTTTGGTGGCGAGGTGGTAAGCCAGGTGTACGACGATGGCAAGACCTTCGACCTGACGGTGAAGACTTCCGACAGTAGTCGCGCCACGATGGATGTGATCGACGATTTGATGATTGACGCGGCCGGAGGTAAAGTGCCGCTCAGCTACGTGGCGGACATTCGCTCGGCGACCGGTCCGAATACGATCAACCGCGAGAACGTGCAGCGGAAGATCGTGGTCAGCGCGAATGTGTCGGGACGCGATTTGCGCGGTGTTGTCAACGAGATACAGGAGCGGGTAGAGGCGAATATCCATTTGCCGGAAGGTTATCATATCGAGTATGGCGGGCAGTTCGAGAGCGAGGCGGAAGCGAGCCGCACGTTGATGCTGACCTCGCTGATGTCGTTGTTGGTAATTTTTATGTTGCTGTATCACGAGTTCAAGGACGTGAAGGAGAGTGGCGTGATTATGTTGAACCTGCCGTTGGCGTTGATTGGCGGCGTATTCATTTTGTGGATTACTTCCGGCGAGATTAGTATCCCGGCGATCATTGGTTTCATCTCCTTGTTTGGTATCGCGACCCGCAACGGTATGTTGCTGATTAGTCACTACACGCATTTGCGGGGCGAGGGAAAAGGTTTGCGCGACGCGGTGATACAAGGCTCGCTGGACCGCTTGAACCCGATCTTGATGACTGCGCTCAGTTCGGCGCTCGCTTTGATTCCGCTGGCCTTGAATGGCGATTTGCCCGGTAACGAGATTCAGAGTCCGATGGCGACGGTGATATTGGGTGGTTTGCTGACCTCTACTTTCTTGAATGGGTTTATCATCCCGATCGTATATTTGATTATGAATAAGAATAAAGCGTAATGATTATGAGATTCTATATCGTGATAGCCGTCCTGTCTGTCCTGGCAGGTGGCCTTTCCGCCCAAACCACTATCGAGGAGGTACTTCGGAGCGTGGAGGCGAATAATAAGGATTTGCGAGCGAATACTCAGTTGGTTCGCTCGCAAAAGATCGAGGCGGGCTTGGATAATAATTTGCCCGACCCGTCGGTAACCTATTCGCATTTGTATGGAAATAAAGAGGGGATGGGATTCACGGGTGAGTTTATCGCCTCTCAGTCCTTCGATTTCCCGTCGTTGTATTATCAAAGGCGGAAGTTGGCGAAGGCGAAGTCGGCGGGATTCGACCGTCAGTCGCAAAGCTTTCGTCAGCAAATTTTGTTGCAAGCAAAAGAGATCTGTTTAGATTTGGTATTGTTGAACCAGCAGAAGCGTTTGCTGGATATCCGCTTGGAGAACGCGGAGCGGCTTTCGGCTCTTTACGCCACTCGTCTGGAACGTGGTGACGCGAATATCTTGGAGACGAACAAGATCGATTTGGAGTTGCTGAACGTACGCACGGAGGCCCGGATGAACGAGACCGCCCGGCAGGCGAAGGCGCATGAGTTGGCGACGCTGAATGGAGGCGTCGCTATCGAGTTTACCGATACGTCGTATGCCGATGTGGACGAGCCGCTCTCGTTCGATGCTTTGCGGGGCGAGGCGTTGGATGCCGACCTTTCGTTGCGGCTGTTGCGCGACGACCAGGAGACGGCTCGCCGGCAGTTGAAAGTGAACAAGGCGAAAGGACTGCCCAGTTTTCAGTTGGGTTACCGTATGAATCCTTCCTCGGGCGGGCAGCGTTACAATGGTTTCTTGGTGGGCATCAGTATCCCGCTGTTCTCGAACCGGAATTACGTCAAGCAGGCGAAGGCGCAGAGCCATTATACGGAGATGCTTTTGGAGAGTACTTCGTTCACGGTTGAGAATGAGCTGCGTCGTTTGTACGATCAAGCGGTCGCCTTGAAACATTCGATGGACGAGTATGAGAAGGTGCTGAGAAGCCAGAACAATCTGGCGTTGCTGAATAAGGCGATCCAGTCCGGGCAAATTTCCATGATCGAGTATTTCGTGGACGTGACTACGTATTACCAGAGCGTGCAGAATTACTTGCAATTGCAGAACCAGTACCAGAAGGCGATGGCACAGCTGTATAAGTATCGGCTTTAGTGTTGTTTTCATGCTTGCCGGGATGGATTTTCGATGGAAACGGTCTTTGGATATGAATTTATTTTGTATGTTTGTGAAGACGAATAAAAGAAATGTTTATGAATGATAAAATAATATTGACGATAGGCCGGCAATTTGGAAGTGGAGGCCGTGAGATTGGTCAGCGGTTGGCGAAAGAGTTGGGGATTGGTTATTATGACAAGGAACTGATTTCCGTGGCGGCCAAGGAGAGCGGATTGTGCGAGGATGTGTTCGAGCGTGCGGACGAGCGCGCTTCAAACGGTTTGTCGTATGCGTTCACGATGGGATATTCCTCTTTCTTGGGTGGCATGTTCGCTCCGTATAATGACATTTTGTCGAACGATGGCCTTTTTAAGATACAAAGTGACGCTATCCGCACATTGGCGGAGAGAGAATCTTGTGTCTTGGTGGGGCGGTGCGCCGATTATATCTTGCGCGATGATCCGGCCTGCTTGAGTTTTTTCATTCATAGCTCGGTGGAGAGCCGTATCCAGAAGATCGTGGAAAGGCAAGGCGTAACGGTGGAGGAGGCGAGAAGCCTGATGGAGAAAACCGATAAGTCGAGGGCCGCCTACTATAATTATTATACGAATAAGACGTGGGGAATGGCTTCTTCTTATAATTTCTCGATCGATGTATCTGTATTGGGATTGGACGAGACCGTCGCGTTTATCAAGGGCTTCGTGGAGCATAAGATGAACCAGCGACCCCCGCATTTTGGTTAGCGTTTTTTCTACATTCCATAAAGAGAGAGGGTGTGTCAAAATCAAGTATTGGCACACCCTCTCTTTATTCGCTCGCTTAGGAATTATTCTCGCTTATTCAAAGAAATGCTTGAACTTGCTGAACAGGTTTTCCTTAACCGTTTTATTGGGTTGGAAATTCGGGGAGTTCTCCAAGCCGTTCAGGATTTCTTTCTCCGACGAGGATAGTGATTCGGGAATATAGACACTTACGTTGATTAATAAATCGCCCGTTCCATAGCTATTGATGGAGGGCAGGCCTTTGTTACGCAAGCGCAAGACCTTGCCCGGTTGCGTACCCGGCTCGATTTTTACTTTTGCTTTACCGTCGACCGTGGGGACTTCTACCGTGGTGCCCAAGGCGGCTTGCGGAACGCTCAGCAAGAGATTGTATAGAAGGTCGTTCTCGTCGCGGATTAACTCCGGATGCGGCTCTTCCTCGATTAGGATTAGCAGGTCGCCGTTTACGCCGCCGTGCCGTGCCGCATTTCCTTTCCCGTTCATCGAGAGCTGCATGCCTTCGGCGACACCCGCCGGGATGTTGATCGTGATAATCTCGTCGTCGCGCACGATGCCTTCACCATTGCATTTCGGGCATTTCTTGACAATCGTTTTCCCCTCGCCGCCACACGTCGGGCAGGTGGTTTGTGTCTGCATCTGTCCTAAGATCGTGTTGGCGATGCGGGTGACAACGCCGCTTCCCTTACACGTATCGCATACTTTTACGCCATCCGAACCGTCCGCTCCGGTGCCATGGCAATGGGAGCAAGGCACGTACTTTTTCACCTTGATCTTTTTCTCGACACCGGTGGCGATCTCTTTCAAGGTCAGTTTTACCTTTACCCGTAAGTCCGAGCCTCGGTTGACGCGACGTCCTCCTCGCGAGCCGCCGAAGCCTCCGAACCCACCGAAGCCTCCGAAATGTCCGCCGAAAATATCGCCGAATTGTGAGAAGATGTCTTCCATGGACATGCCTCCGCCGAATCCGCCACCTTGCGAGGCTCCGCCTACACCCGCATGGCCGAACTGGTCGTAACGCTGGCGCTTCTGCGGGTCGCTCAGCACGTCGTATGCTTCCGCCGCTTCCTTGAATTTCTCCTCGGCCTCCTTGTTTCCCGGATTCTTATCCGGATGGTATTGTATCGCCTTCTTGCGATATGCTTTTTTTATCTCTTCCGCTGAAGCGTTCTTGTCAACGCCTAATACTTCGTAATAATCTCTCTTAGCCATCCTCGTCGTTGTTTAGATTCGCCGATACCCTGATTATTCTCCTACTACGACTTTTGCGTGACGTAACACTTTGTCGAACAGCGTATAGCCTGTCTGTACGCAGTCTAATATTTTTCCTTTCATCGCCGGATCCGGTGCGGGTATTGTCGCGATGGCCTCGAACTCCTCCGTATTGAAAGGCTTGCCGATGGCCTCGATTGGCTTGACGCCTTGTTGGGAGAGGTAATTGATGAATTTACCGTGGATAAGGTTTATGCCCTCTTTCAGCGCCTCGATATCTTCCGCCGTTTGTACGTTCTGTAGCGCTCGCTCAAAATCGTCGATAATCGGGAGCAGGTTCTTCAAGGCGTTCTCGCCGCCCGATTTGATCAAGTCGGCTTTCTCGCGCATCGTGCGTTTACGGTAGTTGTCGAACTCGGCCCGCAAGCGTAAATGCGTGTCGTTTAACTCCTCATATTTCTTTTGCAGGCTTGTTAATTCATCCGACACATTGTCAGAGGTCTCGTTCTCCTCTGTCATATTGTTCTCTTCTTCCTGCAAATTTGTCGTTTCCTCGTTGTCGACATTCGTTTGTCTGGAGTCTACTTTCTCCTCTTCCTGATGATCCATCTTGTCCATAATTTATCTTGTTTTTATTATTAACTACCTGAAAGTGAAATACCGTATCACTTAGAATCCCGTCCCGTGCGTATGAGGCTGCGTCCGTCGGGAGCAATTATCTCCCCGCAAATATATTGCCAACTATTCCGTGCCAATAAAAATATCTTTACCTTTGCCACATATTTGCGAGCGAAAATCCGATAGTAAGAATCATGGTACGACATTTATTTATAATGGTATCGCTGTTATGGGGCGCGTTTGTCTCCGCTGCCGCCCAGGATCGTAACAGCGTGGTTTGCCGATTGGGCTTCACGTATGATATCAGCCAAAGTAAGAATTGGGGGTATCGGAAGCCGGTTATCAATAGCGTTATTCCTTATTCGTCCGCCGAGCAGGCGGGCGTCAAGCGTTACGACGTGATCGAGGCGATCGATGGGGTCGCGGTGACGGATGTGTCGGTCGATGAGATCGCCCAGCTGCTGAATCCGGCAGGGAAGAACGAGGTCACCTTGGCGATTCGGAACCTCTCGTCCGCTTCTACCAAGCATGTAATCGTTAAGAAAGATTGCAAGAAGAGCGACGCCATTACGGAGGATCAGTTGGCGTCGGCCTTCGCGATGTATAGCTTGGAGACTACGGGCGAGCGGGATTTCGTGTGTCCGTTTAGGACGACGGTTACGGCGGATAGCGTGGATTTCGGGAATTTCCGGACGTTCGCCTTCTCGCCGGTCGACGAGAGCAACCGCCAGTTGGAGTTGGTAATCAACGACTGTATCGAGGAAGAGTTGCTGAAGAAAGGTTTGACAAAAGACCTCGTGAAACCGGATATCCTGATACAGACGTTCTATTTCTTCGATAAGAATCCTAATTTTATGGGAGTCAATAAGGTACAGGTGAAGAAGGAGCCGACTTACCGTTATAATTCCGTGTATGGCAAGATGGAGCGGTTCCCGTTCTTGGATTACGCTATGGCGGAGTCGGAGGCGGAGTATTTGTTACAATTCGGGCTTCGCCTGATCGACCAGAAGGAAGTGCCCGGCCGGGTGCTTTGGGAGTGCGAGGCGAACGAGATGCTGGAGGAGTCGTTCCGCCTGGACGAGTATGCCCGTGTACATGTGCCGTTGATGTGCTTGCAATATCCGTACGCGAAATATGGTCGCAACGTCCCGTTCCGCTTGCGGCAGAAGACCTATAATTATACAGGTATCAGCTATGATATAAATGAGTTGGCTTTGGTGGTCGACGTGGATAAGAACTCGCCGGCGTATGCCGCCGGGGTTCGTCCGCGCGACGTGATCGAGCGTATCGGTCGCAACAAGATGGGGTATTCGGCGGAGGAATTCTCGTCCGCGTACAAGCGGTTTATTTCCCGTACGATGGAATATCGCGACCCGAAGACGCTTTTCACGGATGCCAACGGGTTCCGGTATTGCATGTTCTGGGATGTATTCAAATATCCGCAGATTGCCGACGAGGTGCGGGACGCCGACTATTTGCCGGCCTTTTCCTACCTATATTATTTCGCCCCCTACATCAATCCGTCCGGCAACAATGCCTGTACGTTTTACATACAGCGGGGAAAGAAGCGATTGGAAGTGATTATCCGTCCGACCATCCGTTCCGAGGCGGTGGTGGAGGTTAAATAAAAGATAACATAGGCAAGTGATATATCCACAGAATTTCGAGCAAAAGACAGGATTCGACAAGATCCGTAGTTTTATTTCAGACAAGTGTTTAAGCCCCCTTGGCAAGGAGCGGGTGGGGGATATGTGTTTTTCCGTGCGGATCGACGAGGTGCTTACGTGGTTGGAGCGGACGGACGAGTTTCTGCGCCTCATTCGGGGCGACGAGGAGTTCCCGGTCAATTATTTCTTCGACGTGCGTCCCGCCTTGAAGCGGATTCGTCCGGAAGGGACGTGGATGGACGAGCGGGAGTTGTTCGACCTTGAGCGTTCCTTGCGGACCATCGACGATATCGTGCGCTTTTTCCGACCCAACGAGGAGGGAACGGTGCGCTATCCGGCGCTGACGGAGCTGGCCGGCGACGTCCAGGTATTCCCCACGTTGATTCAGCGTATAGACGGTATATTGGACAAGTTCGGGCATATCAAGGATAATGCCTCGCCTGCCTTGGCGCGGATCCGCGGGGAGATAACGACGACGATGAGCGGCATCTCGCGCAACCTGCAATCCATTCTCCGCTCGGCGCAGGCGGAGGGTGTGGTGGATAAGGATATCACCCCGACCATGCGCGACGGGCGTTTGATGATTCCCGTCGCTCCGGCGTTCAAGCGGAAGATAAAGGGTATCGTGCACGACGAATCCGCCAGCGGGAAGACGGTTTTTATCGAGCCGGAGGCCGTGGTGGAGGCGAACAACCGCATCCGGGAGTTGGAGGCGGAGGAGCGCCGGGAGATTATCCGGATATTGACGGATTTTACGGCGGAGGTCCGTCCGCGGGTGGCGGACATCCTGCGCTCGTACGAGTTCCTGGCGGATATCGACTTTATTCGGGCGAAAGCCCTCTTCGCCGACCAGATCGGGGCGATCAAGCCGGTCGTGGAGGACAAGCGGCAAATCGACTGGGTGGGCGCTGTCCATCCGCTTTTGTATCTATCGTCGCGGAAGCAGGGTAAGGAGGTCGTCCCCTTGGATATCGAGCTGACGGAGGCGAAACGCATCCTCCTGATTTCCGGACCGAACGCCGGTGGCAAGTCCGTGTGCCTGAAAACGGTCGGGTTGCTTCAATACATGCTGCAATGCGGGGTGCCCATCCCCTTGCGCGAGAGCTCTCGAACCGGCATCTTCGAGCGTATCTTCATCGATATCGGCGACGAGCAGAGCATCGAGAACGATTTAAGCACCTATAGTTCGCACTTGCTGAATATGAAATATTTCGTACGTAATTGCGACGATCGCACGTTGCTATTGATTGACGAGTTCGGCGGGGGTACGGAGCCGCAGATAGGCGGGGCGATCGCCGAGGCGTTGCTCGACCGCTTCAATCGCAACCGTGCGTTCGGGGTCATCACGACGCATTACCAGAACCTGAAGCATTTCGCCGAGGACGCGGAGGGCATCGTGAACGGGGCTATGTTGTACGACCGGCATCTGATGCGGCCGTTGTTTCGCCTTTCCATTGGAAATCCGGGCAGCTCGTTCGCTATCGAGATCGCCCGCAAGATCGGTCTCCCGGAAGAGGTGATCGCCGAGGCCTCGGAGAAAGTCGGGGCGGACTACATCAATATGGATAAGTACCTGCAGGACATCGTGCGCGACAAACGCTACTGGGAGACTAAGCGGCAGAACATCCGCCAGCGGGAGAAACGGTTGGAGGAAGTCACCGCCCGCTACGAGCAGGACTTGGAGGCCGTGGGCAAGCAGCGGAAGGAAATTATCCAGGAGGCGAAGGAGGAGGCGCGCCGTATCCTGCGGGAGGCGAACGCGCGGATCGAGAACACGATACGGGAGATTAAGGAGGCGCAGGCGGAGAAGGAGCGGACCAAGCTGGCCCGCAAGGCGCTGGAGGATTTCAAGGATACCGTGGACGCCGCCGCCGAGGACGACGAGCGCATCGCCCGGAAGATGGAGAAACTGCGTGAGCGCGACCGGCGCAAGCGGCGGAAGGCTGAGCCGGAAGCGCAAGCGGCGGAGGTGGTAGCGATCGGTGTGGGCGACGCCGTGCGCCTGAAAGGGCAGGCCTCGGCGGGCGTTGTCATGGAGCTGCAAGGCAAGCAGGCGGTCGTGGCGTTCGGGATGCTGAAAAGCACCGTCAAGTTGGAGCAACTGGAAAAAGTGAGCAAGGGGCAAATCAAGAAAGAGACCCCGAAGAGTACCTTCATCAGCGCCCGGACCGCTGACGATATGCACGAGAAGAAGATCCACTTCAAGCAAGAGATCGATATACGCGGGATGCGCGGCGACGAGGCCTTGCAGGCGGTGACCTACTTTATCGACGACGCCATACAGGTAGGTGCCTCGAAGGTCCGTATCCTGCACGGCACGGGTACGGGAGCCTTGCGCCAGTTGGTGCGCGAGTACCTGCGCACGGTGCCGAGCGTGCGGCATTTCGAGGACGAGCATGTTCAGTTCGGCGGCGCCGGCATCACGGTGGTGGAGTTGGAATAGAAAAACGGAGAATGATGAGACGGGTATTCCATAAGAGAAAGCGCTCGCTGGCCAATCGGCATTTGTCGGAGCGTTATTGTTACGCGGGGGAGTTGGATACGGAGACCCGTATCCGCCTCACGCGGTACAACGAGCGGGATTTGCGGGAGAAAGAGATACGGGTGGCGGATGCCTCGTTCGACGCGTTGATTCGTCCGGATCAGATGAATTGGTTGGAGGTACGGGGCTTGACGAATGCCGACGTGATTACCCGTATCGTGAAGAACTTTGGCTTTCATGAGTTGGACGCGAAGGATATCCTGACACCGTTGCACGTGGCGAAGATCGAGGAGTACGAGGGGCGTATGCTGATCGTCTTGAACACGTGTTATTTCGATGAGCGGCAGGAGATGCGCTCCGAGCATATCGGCATCTTGGTATCGGAGCGTGCGGTGGTCACTTTCACGGAAAGCGATAATCCTATTTTTGAGAATACGCGCGAGGCGTTGCGCTCGAATACGTTGAATATACGTCGGAAAGGATATGGACTATTGGTGGCTTTCTTGCTGAACTCGATTATAGCGGGTTTGGCGGACGCGGCCGCGAAGGTGGAGGAGTTCCTGGAGGATATCGAGGAGACATTGCTGAACCCGGATGATACGCCCGAGAATGTGGGCTCGCTTATCCAGCAGCGGCGCCATGAGTTCATGGAGATTCGCAAGAGCAGCCAGCCGTTGAAAGACCAATTCTCGCGACTGACACACACGGAGAACGGATTGATCACGCCCGATATCCAGCCAATCTATATCGACTTGCAGGATGAGTTGCAATTCGTGATCCAGACAACGGAGAGTTGCCGCGAGATTACCTCCTCGTTAGTGGATTTATATATCTCCAACAACGACCTGCGTATGAACGCTATCATGAAACGCTTGACCATCGTTTCCACGCTGTTCATTCCCTTGACATTCTTGGTGGGTGTATGGGGCATGAATTTCGAGGTGATGCCGGAGTTGGACTGGCGCTACGGCTATCTCGCCGCATGGGTGATCATGCTTCTTACGGGACTGCTCACGTGGCTCTACATGAAAAGGAAGGATTGGTATTGATAAACGCACCTACGTGTCTTCGCCAACGCACGTATGTTAAAATGCCAACGCACCTACGTGACTTTGCCCACGCACGTATGTTAAAATGCCCACGCACGTAGGTGACATTTAAGCAAACCGCATTATAACTTTATTCAGCGAATAGCTCCTCGTACCGTTTAAACAGTTTGTAATAGCAACGGACATTTTCGAGATTCTGCCATTTATCCCTTTGAATAGGTTGTGCGTCCAAGTCATAAATCCAAGCCCCCGGAATGGATAAGATGAATGGTGAATGAGTAGCTATTATCAGTTGGCAATGAAAAGCGCGAGCGGCTCCTTGTAGGAATTGCGCCAATTCAATTTGCCATTTAGCGGATAGACTATTTTCTGGTTCATCCAGTAATATCAGAGAATCATCTTGTATCTTCTTTACAAAATAATTAAACGCGGTCTCACCGTTCGATTGCTCGGGGTGGTTTCGTGACAAGCGGGAACGTACATATTGGGAACAAGAAGGATCATTTTTCTTACGAATGGGCCTTTCTATGAATTCTTTTACCAAACGTTCACGCTCAAAATCAATCGCTTGATTCTCATTTCGTATTCTAAGCATATTGTCGAACACATCATCGCTGGTGATGATTTCCCCTTTTTGAATAGCGGATCTGCTCGTGGCCTCTTTGATAAGAAAAGCGTCACAAAATTTCAGATAATCATCAAAAAAGGGGCCTCTGTTATACAACGTCGAGCGACGCAATCCCAACTTTTGCGCGATCACATTCAATAAGGTTGTTTTACCCGAACCATTTCCTCCGTAAAGGATTGTAATATCTCCCAAATGAAAATCAAATATTCCTCGCTGGTAGAATATTTTCCAAGGATACCAGGAAGTGAATCCTGTCATCTCATTAGCTTGTGGTATTCCATCTGGGAATCGTTCTTCTAGAGTTTCAAGGATTGACTTGATATTGGGAGGTATTATATG
Source organism: Candidatus Parabacteroides intestinigallinarum (assembly GCA_019114945.1). GTDB lineage: Bacteria > Bacteroidota > Bacteroidia > Bacteroidales > Tannerellaceae > Parabacteroides > Parabacteroides intestinigallinarum. Next base: position 50,269 of record DXEN01000016.1, read on the forward strand.
CCATCTGTAAACTTCCGGTGGAGAGAAATACCAATCCTGCCATATATCCGGAGGCAATTGGAAACTTTTTAGGTATATCATAATATTCTACTTTCATTACAAAAATCAGCAACTGGCTAATAATAACATTGAGATATCCTCATCCAGAGTATCATCTGTTCCTATTCCCCATTGTATAGAAGCCGACGGGCTGAAACGAGACTCTATCCTTTTTAAACGAGTATATTCCTCCTCTGTTATTGGACGTTCAGAAGAAGCTTTAACCGTAATAGCAATTCTGGTATCTTCTTCATAATCCGTATAATCGTATTTTTGTATCAATTCAATTAAATAATCTACCCGATCGTGTTTTCCAAATGTGCGGGAACGATAAGATCTTTCTTGAATATATTCAGTTTGAAACAAATATTCTATATCTTTCCGCGGAATAGGGCTTAAACGTTGTATGGCATTTTCTACTTTGCCCATACGTTTTAATACTTCGCATCTTTTCCGTTGCCGATGAGCACGTTTCCGTTTGCTTCGGTTAAAATGCTTTAACTCTGCTCCACAAGGATATGAACCCTTTCCGCGTAAGGCTTTTGGATATTCATTGTCACACATTTTCCTGAATAAATCCCAATAGGCTTGCTCATATTTATTCGTAATAATAGGTTCCCCATTCATTTCCTCACGCACTTTTTCTTGATCTTCCGGCAAACCATAGAATGTAAGTTCCCATAAACAATTTGCGGCAAGAACCCCTTTAGGATAGTTTAATAAATCCTTTGTGATATAGAATGGAACGACCAAAGCCCATTCAAAACTCAAATGGTGTACATTGATACGTATGCGACTTTCTTTCAACGTTTCTTCCGATATCGGTTCCTCTTTGAAATCATTCACCTTTGGATAGATAATATCTTCATCTGATAGTTCTTTCTCCAAATACGAAATGACGGATGTCGTGTACCAATCATCGTCCGGAACCTTTATATCTTCTTTTGCGCTTACCTCCTTCCATTCTTGGAACAATTCCCGACATACGTCAAACGCTTCCTTGAAGTAAAACAAATT
>DXEN01000017.1 GCA_019114945.1 Candidatus Parabacteroides intestinigallinarum
TATGTTAACGACCCGTCCGGGTTGAACATCGGGGAGGAGGGGTGTCCCTCGTCGGCGATGTTCCGCCAAATCACGCCACTTCCCTCCGAATAGGTAATCGGGTTGTAGTACTTATTGTGCGAGAACTCGAAGTTGTTACTAATCTTCAGCCAAGGTGTCAACTTATAGCCCGATTTGAAACGCATGTTGTATGTCTTGAACTTATCGGTCTGCTCGTCGCTATCGAACAATCCGTCATACGAGTAGAAACGACCGGACAGATAGTAGTCGAACTTATCGTCGGAACCGGAGATCGAGAGATTCTGGTTCTGGGCGAATACATTGTTCTTATACATTATATCATAATAGTCTGTACCTTCCGGATAGTAAACGTAGCGGCCCTTAGTTCCGATGGAACCATCGGAGATTACCGTACCGAAATCACCCGTCTCGTGCCGGCGCTTATACTCCTCCAACCATGCGACGGAGAATTGTTGTGTTTTGTTGATACCCGAGGGGTTCGAATGGTTGTAATTGTAATACGCGTCATAGAAATGCTGCGCCCAGATATAACCATCAGAGACCACGTCCGGCACGTTCTGTGGCGTTTGCAGCGAGTAGCTGGACGACCACGTCACTTTCGGCTTGCCTTCCGTGGCGTTTTTCGTCGTGATTAATACGACACCGAACGGGGCGCGCGCTCCGTAGATCGCGGAGGCCGCGGCATCCTTCAATACGGATACACTCTCGATATCGTTTGGGTTCAACATCGACGGGTCGCCTTCTACGCCGTCGATGAGCACGAGGGCGCTACCTCCATTGATAGAACCGGTACCGCGCACGTTGAAATCTGCCGTACGTCCCGGCTTACCGTCGGAGAGGGAGATGTTCAAGTTCGGCACCACGCCTTCCAGCATCTGGGTGGCGTTGGCCGTCGGACGACCATCGAATACGTCGCTCGTCACTTGCTCGACGGCGCCCGTAAGGTTTACTTTCTTCTGCGAACCGTAGCCCACCACGACTACCTCGTCCAGATTCTGCGTGTCCTCATGGATAGCGATCACGAATTTATCCTTATTGCCCACGGGAACCTCCTGCGTCACGTAACCGATATAAGAAACCTGCAAGATAGCGTTCGCCGGCACGTTCAGCGAGAAGTTTCCATCGATATCCGTTATCGTTCCCGTCGTAGAGCCCTTCACCAGCACGTTCGCGCCAATGATAGGCTCCCCTTTCGCGTCCGTGATCTTACCGGTAATAATCTTATCGCCTTGCTGGTTCACCTCCGGGGACGACGCGGAAGATAAATCCATCTGCGAGGCAGCTACCGCTCCGGAAAAGCCCGCGAATAGCTGGGCATACAATAATGTCCGGAATAAAGAGTGCTTGAAATTACTCATTTGAATGTTAGTTTTTGAATGATACATAGATTTTAGGTAATTGTTTCTTGATTTTCTTGGAAGAAGCGGGAATCTACCTACCTTTCCCTTCCTCCGCTCGTCGCTCTTGTGTTACTTCATAGGCATTCTGTTATTTTAAATGTTAACATTATCATAACTCACTCACAAATAAATCGCAATTCTTTTCGCTTGAAAGGTAATCGGCTCCGCGAGGATGGAAATCCCGATAAATCCCCGGCCGGGGACGTATCGTATAGGAGGGAACAAATAAAAGGATAGAAGCGTGCGTCATATCGGGTCCGTAAAGCCCCGAACGCACACCCGTCGCCCGTACGCGACCGCGCCAATCTATCCGTATCTACCTTCATAGCAATTCCTAACTTGATAATGGCCCTTGAGCCGCGGCGCGCGTTAATCATGCCTCCGCGAGACAAAGCCATCTAACTCGCCTACAAAAATAGCAAAAATAGGAATATATCACGCATTTTCAGTAAAAATAAAATACATGGGTAATATAATATTGTAAAACAAAGGCATACGGTATGTTTACGAATGTTGCAAACCTTATGAGGCACGCGGGCTGGGCACGTCTATCGAAAGTCCTGATACGCGGCCGCTCCCGGCAATTCCCCCGCGAACTCCCCGCTAAACGCGCCGCGTGCGGCTACTTTCCGGCTGATTTCTTGCTAAACGCGCCGCGTTTAGGAACTTTCCGACAGACTTTTAACAAAACGCGCCGCGTTTAAAAGCTTTCCAAATGCCTATTAACGAAACGCGCCGCGTTTAATAACTTTCCAAACGCCTTTTAACGAAACGCGCCGCGTTCAGTAACTTTCCTACGGATTTCTTGCCGGACGCGCCGCGTTTAGCGACTTTCCGGTAGATTTTCCGCCGGACGCGCCCTTCGGAATCACTCATTTAAAAAAAATCGCCGGACGAAGCATTTTTTAGAGAAACATGCTTGGATATTAAAAATAAAGGATTATATTTGCGACATCTAAAACTAAAATAATGATAACATAAAAAAAATTAAAACATTAGGGTTGGCTCGTCTCCGTATGGATGAGTGCTTTGGTTTCTTAAAACTAATTGAGGCCGAAACCGCGAACCTGCCACTGCAAGACAAAGAGGAGACTGATTCACCCTCGGAAATTAACCTGGCCGATACTATGACGGTACTCGAAGCTAAGGTAAACGCGTTTATCAACGCTGTCAATGATTTCGACGCGGCCCTGAAAGCCCCCGACTCGAATCCCGCGACACCCATGACGGAAGCGACCGACGACGCGCGCGATGCCGCTTGGCGAAGGACGTACAACTTCGTGACGGCGATGGGCGGACATCCCGACGAGGATATCGCGAAGGCGAGCGCGGGCGTGAAAATGCTGTTCGACAAGTATGGCGAGATACCGCGATTGACGCAAACGGGAAAAAGCGGCTTCATGCACAACTTGTTGCAAGACTTGGAGGCGGTAGAAGCCGAGAAGCGTACCGCGATGAATCTCGATATATGGATCGCGAACATGCGAGTGAAGGAGGAAGCCTATCTCGCGGCGGCGACGGAGCGGACGGAAGCGAACGCGAACCGGCAGATAGGCATCACGAAGACAACGCGCGAGGCGGCGCAAAATGCCTATCGCTCGCTGGTGGACGCGGTGAACGCCTTGACGATAATAAACGGTGACGCGGATTACGCGACCTTCATCGACAACGTAAACGCGATGATCGACCGGCAGACTACCATCTCGAAAGCGCGCTTCACGCGAGCGAAGAAAGAGGAGGAGGAAGAGGAAATACCTACGCCCGAGGCATAGGACAAGGACAATAAGAGAGGCGCCGAAACGCGTAGAGGCATGCGGAACTCAGGAAGACAAATTATATATACAATTTGGATGCTATGGCTGTGCGCCGCGATGGCGGCACGAGTACCTCAGCCTATCCAACAACTACTCGCGAAGCCTTATATGCGTGGCGCCTCTTTCTCATTACTTATCAAAGAAACCGAAAGCGGGCGCGTGGTATGCGCGTACGATACGCTCAGGCAACTAACGCCCGCGTCGGTGATGAAATTGGTGACTACCGCCACGGCCCTCGAATTAATCGGCGAGGACTACCGCTATCCCACACGAATCACTTATGACGGACATATCGAGGACGGAACGCTGCGCGGAAACCTCTACATCGAGGGAAGCGGCGACCCCAGCTTAGGCTCGGCCTTCATCGACGAGGAACCGGAGGCGTTCGCGCGCGATTGGATAGAAGCCATCCGGCGGACGGGCATCCGGCGGGTGACCGGAAGCGTCGTAGCTGACGCGTCGCTATTCGACACGGAAGGACTATCCCTCAAATGGGCGCGCGAGGACCTTGGGAGTTATTATGGAACCGGCAGCTATGGTCTCTCGGTATTCGACAATCGCTATACATTGCTATTACGCACCGGCGCGCCGGGTTCGCGTCCGCGAGTGACCGGTACGGAGCCCGCGTTGCCCGATTTGCGCTTTCACAACTACCTCACCGCCCGTTCCATCGCCATCGATAGCGCCTATATCCTTGGCGCGCCGCTCTCCGACGAGAGATACCTGTACGGAGTGGTGCCCGCGAACCGCGCGCGCTACACCATGCGCGGCGACATCCCCGACCCGCCGCTTTTCCTTGCCCAATACCTGACGAGAGCCTCGCGCGAGGCGGGTATCGAGGTGGAGGGAAAGCCGACAAGCCTGCGCCTTACGCGCGAGGCCGGCGAGGCGCCCGCTGGCGAGCGGCACGCGCTCGTCACCACCTACTCGCCCCCGCTAAGTACCCTCGCGGGCGTGACGAACCGGGTGAGCCACAACTTATTCGCAGACGCGCTGCTGAAGACCATCGGCCTCGGCTACGAGCCGCGAGCCGGCGAGACATTATCCACGTTTGAGCGGGGCATCCGCCGGCTACGCGCGCATTGGGAGGAGCGCGGCCTCGACCTATCCACCCTCTGGATGTACGACGGCAGCGGGCTGGCGATGGCCGATAAACTCTCCGCGAGCTTCCTTACGGAGCTGCTTCTCTATATGGATCGCGAATCGACGCGGGGCGAGGCGTTCCGTAGCTCCCTGCCGCGGGCCGGTATGGAGGGTTCGGTGCGGAATTTCCTGAAAGGCTCGGCGCTGGCGGGGAAAGCGCGCCTGAAAAGCGGCAGCATGAGCCGCGTGAAGAGCTACGCGGGCTACATAGACCTCGGTGGCAAGCGATACACGGTAGTGGTGCTGGCGAACCATTACGCCTGCGACGGGCGCGTGATGAGCTACGCCATCGAGCGGCTGCTGCTCGCCATTTTCGCTACGCTCACTTAAACAAGATAGCCCGCCGCTCCAACACCTCTAAGAAATGGGGCTTGTAATTCTCGGAAATGGGGATATACTCCTTTCCAAAGACGATTCGGTTGCGCTCGATGACCTTTATCTTATCCGCGTGGACGATGAAGGAGCGATGCACGCGCACGAAGCGGTCCGGCGGCAGCATCTCCTCCAGTTTCTTCATGCTCATGAGGGAAAGCACGGGGCGTTCCTCTCCCTCCAGGTAAATCTTGACGTAATCCTTCAATCCCTCGATGTAAAGCACGCGGGACAGCTCTATCTGCAACAGCCGATACTCGCTCCTCACGAAAATACGGTCGACCGGCGCATCGGAGGCGGACGACTTGCGAAGCAACTCGAACCACGCCACCGCCTTGTTTACGGATGCGAGGAAATCGGCGTAACTAATCGGTTTCAACAAATAATCCAGCGCGTTGACGCGATAACTATCCACCGCGTACTGGTCGAAAGCCGTGGTGAAGATGACGCGAATCCGCGGATCGAGCACCTGCGAGAACTCCAGCCCGCTCAGCTTCGCCATCTGGATGTCGAGGAACAATAAATCTACCGGTTCCTCCCGCAAGGCGGGCAACGCGTTGACAGCGCTGTTGTAAGTCCCCCGCAACTCCAGGAAAGAGGTTTTCAACACATAATTCTCCAGCAAACTAACCGCCAACGGCTCATCATCGATAATCGCGCAAGTAAGAGTCATAGATTTCGCTCATTTATAAGAATAGACAAATCGGAAAGATAGCGATCGCCCTCTCGCCCGTGACGGAACGAGTAGCGACCGGCGTAAAGCAGCGACAGCCGCCGCTCCAGGTTCGCCAAGCCGATGCCGGAGCCACTCTTGTCGCGCTCCGGAGCTTTCGGGAAATAACTGTTGCGGATGGCGCAAACCACCTTGTCGCCCTCCTGATGAATGTCGATGTAGATAAAGGAAGGCTCGCTGTTGCTTACGCCATGTTTGAACGCGTTCTCCACTAACGAGATGAACAACAACGGAGCGATGGTCGCGCCGGGAGAAGCGGGGCGGATATCGCTCTCCAATGTCACGTGACGAGGCAAGCGGATGCGCATCAGCTCCACGTAATTGCGTAGGAAGTCGAGATCCTTCTCCAGCGGGACGAGCGGCTGGCTACTCTCGTAGAGAACATAGCGCAAGAGGCGGCTCAGGTCGTGCACGACAGCTTGCGCCCGCTCCGGGCTGAAAGCTATCAGGCTATAGATATTGTTCAGCGTGTTGAACAGGAAATGCGGATTGAGTTGGCTCTTCAGATTGCGTAATTCCGACTCCGCGCGCTCTTTCTCGAGCTCCCGGCGGAGCGCCTCCGTGCGATACCAGCCATCTGTCATCTTGATAGCCACGCTTAAGCCAGTCACCAAGGAATAAATAAAAGCGTTGATGAAAAAGAAGCCGACTACCTCGTTGAGCGGGCGCGGCGGACGCCTGATACGGCGGAATACATCGTGGGGAAGGCCATATTCCATGAGCAAGTGGACGGCGAGCATCACGCCGACAATAAGCGCCAAGTTGCTTAGCAGGAACCAGCCCGGCCGGCGGTTGAACAAATACCGACGGACGAGATAGCCATAGTTCACATAGAAAACCAGCATGAAGGAAAGCGGCACGATGATGGCGCGCACATATCCCTCCAGCGAGACGCGCGCCTCGTGCCCCGTGAAGAAAAACGGGAAGCAGAAGAGGATAGCCCAGCCCGCCACGTGAATCCATTTGCCCGTACCTCGCACGTGCGGCGTTTGCGGTGTGTCGTTCATTGTCATTATCGTATTTACTACGAGGTTCAAAGATACGCGTTTTTTCGTCTCCCGCCCGCGGGATTATTCATAACGAATCGCCTCGATAGGATCGAGTTGCGCGGCTTTCTTCGCCGGATACCACCCGAAGAAGACGCCCGTGACGGTGCAAACAACGAACGAGAGCAATACGCTCCACGGCTGGATGTAGATGGGGAAACGCGCCACGATATTAACCACCAACGCCGCGCCCACGCCCAGAAACACGCCAATCAAGCCGCCCGTGACGCTAATCAGGATAGACTCGATGAGGAACTGCGCGAGAATGTCTATCCCCTTCGCCCCGATGCTCATACGAAGTCCAATCTCGCGCGTACGCTCCGTTACGCTCACGTACATGATATTCATGATGCCGATACCTCCTACCAACAAGGAAATGCCCGCCACGGCGGCGAGTAAGGTCGTCATGATGTCGGTAGTACTTGTCAGCATCGTGCTCAGCTCCTGCGTGCTTCGGATGGTGAAATCGTCGTCGTCGGTATCTTTCAGCCGGTGGTTGCGGCGCAGAATCTCGGAAATCTCGTCGATGGCCTGGTCGGTATACTCCTCCTTAAGCGCCGAGCAGGTGATGCCCTGCAGGTGAGTAATGGCCAGCACCTTCTTCTGGATGGTGGTATAAGGGGCGAGAATCAAATCGTCCTGATCCATGCCCATGCTGTTGTATCCCTTGCTCTTCAGCACGCCGACGATACGAAAAGGAAGTTTCTCGAAGCGGACGACCTTGCCGACGGGATTTCCCCCGTCCGGGAATAGATTATCCACGATAGTCTTGCCTACGACGCACACCTTCGCGGCCGTCCGCACGTCTTGCTCGGAGAACATCTCGCCATCTTCTATCTCGTACCGGCGAATCTCCATGTACTCGGGGCTGACGCCATAAATGGTGGTCGGGGCGTTCTCGGCGCCGCAAATAACCTGCCCGCTACTGTTCACCGTAGGCGTAGCGGCGGAGACATACCGCGTCTCGTTCACGATATCCTCGTAATCCTGCAGCTTCAGCGTCTCCATCGCCGAGGCCTCCTGCCGCACGCCGCCCCGCATATCGCCGCCCGGCTGTATCATAATCATGTTCGAGCCCATCTCGCTGATTTGCTCTTGTATACTCTTTTTCGAGCCTTGACCGATGGCGAGCATCGTAATGACCGACGCCACGCCGATAATGATACCGAGCATCGTGAGGAAACCGCGAAGCTTGTTGTTCGCTAACGCCCGGAGGGCTATCTTCAATAAATTCGCCGCGTTCATATCTTGTTATCTCCTTTTTCTTAACTCTTAATCATCGTTTTTAGGTAAACGGGCCAAGGTTTCCTCCGCGCTCAGCACGTTCGCGTTCACTACGTCCGAGGTAATGTGTCCATCGCGTAAGGTGATGTTCCTGCTGCTGTATTGGGCGATTTCCGGGTTGTGAGTCACGAAAATGATGGTCTTTCCCTCAGCGTGCAAGCGCTGGAAAAGGACCAATATCTCGAATGAGGTACGTGTGTCGAGATTACCCGTCGCCTCGTCGGCGAGAATCACCGCGGGATCGTTCACCAATGCCCGTGCGATCGCGACACGTTGCATCTGTCCGCCGGACATCTGATTACTCTTGTGCATCAAGCGATCGCCCAGCCCAACAGCTATCAAGGCGTTGATAGCCTTCTCCTTGCGCTGCGCCGCCTTGAAAGCGGGGTTGTACATGAGGGGAAGCTCCACGTTCTCGATGGCCGTGGTCTTCGGCAAAAGATTATAGTTCTGGAACACGAAACCAATCTTTCGGTTCCGGAGCGTCGCCCGCTGACGCTTGTTCATCGTGCGCACCGACACGCCGTCGAGGAAATACTCCCCGCTCGTGGGCGTATCCAAGCAACCCAGGATGTTCAAGAGCGTACTCTTGCCCGAGCCGGAAGAACCCATGATGGTTACGAACTCGCTCTCCCGGATCGTGAACGAGACACCCCGTAAAGCATGTACCACCTCATCGCCCACTTGGAAATCCCGCTTGATATTCTCTAATCGTATGATTTCTTTCATCGCCTTCTCGCTTTAGAAAAACCAACGCCAAGGCGCGCTTACTTTTTCTTATCCTTGTCCTTATCGCTCCCCGGAGGCCCCGGCATGAATGGGCTACGCTCCATATCCGGGCGCGTGGGCATCTCCATCATGCTCGCCAACTCCACTGCCACGACCTCGCCTTCCCGCAATCCAGAAGTTACTTCCGTCACGCTATTATCGCTCGTTCCGACCGTGATTTGCCGCGGGCTCAGCGTATTTCCCTCGCAAACCCACACCAATCGCTTGCCCTGCTCCGCTTGCGCGCCGAGATCGGTGACGGTCATCTCCAATTCCTTCATCAACGGAGGATCCGGCACGAAGCGCAACGCCTTGTTCGGGATGGTCAAGATATCGGGACGCTCCAACGTATAAATCGTCACGTTCGCCGTCAAACGGGGCTTCAATTTCAAATCGGGATTATCCGCGGTAATCACCACCTCGTACGTTACCACGGTAGACGTGGAGGTAGTAGCGGAACCGGAGCTGGACGAGCTCTCGCTATCGCCTAAACGAACCTGCCGCACCACGCCCTCGAACTGATCGTTCGGATACGCGTCGACCGTAAACATCACCCGTTGCCCATCCTTCACGCCGCCTATATCGGCCTCATCCACATCGGCAATCACCTGCATCTTCGTCAAATCCGCGGCGATGGTGAACAAAGTAGGCGTCTCAAAGCCCGCGGCTACGGTCTGTCCCTCCTCTACCGCCTTGTTAATTACAACGCCATCAATCGGGCTGGTAATCGTAGCGTATTCCAAATTACGCTTCACCTGAACCATCGATGCCTGGCTCCGCTCGTAAGCGGCCTTCGCTATCTCATAATTATAGGTAGCTGTCTCGTAATCGGTATCGCTCACCAATTGTTTCTCGTGCAATACCTTGCTACGGGCGTAATTCTTCTGTTGATACTCGTATTCACTCTTGCTGCTCGCCAATTGCGCCTCGGCGGAACGCAACTCGGCCTCCAGCGTCACCTTATCCATCTCGGCGATGAGCTGGCCCGCCTTCACCACGTCGTTATAATCCACGTAGAGCTTATCGATGATACCGGACACCTGCGTACCGACCTCCACCTCCGTAACCGGCTCTACCGTACCGGTGGCCGTCACCGTGTTCGTAATCGCGCTCCGTCCGATCGTAGCGGTTTCCAGGCGAATCCCTCCCTTCGGGGACTTTCCCCTGAACAGGAAAAAAGCGCCCGCCAAAATGACGATCGCCACGCCGCCCATGATTAATTTTCTCTTATTCATATCCGATTTCTTTTATTTTATCATCCGTACGCCCGCCCCCTCGCTTAAAAAGGCCCCCGCGACCTCCGTCGCAGGGAAACCTTCATAAAAGAGAGTGGAGTAAAAAATGTATGTTTATAAATCCATCAGTGGTTTATCAATAATTCTCCGCCACAGGCTTCTTTTGATATACGTTCAACAACTGGATACTCATCAACGCCATATATTTCGCCTGCAATCGCTCTTGCTGAGCGGTCAGATAATTATTCTTCTCGGTCAATAGCTCTACCGTATTCCGCATTCCCAACGTGAATTGCTCGTTGGTCAAGTCGTAACTTTCCTTCACGTATCTCAAGTTCTCGGAAGCCGAGAGGTACTGAGTCTGCGCCGAGGTAGCGTCCAGATAGACACCCTCGACCGTCCGAAGCAACTCCTTCTGGGTGTCCAACAAATTCAGCTGACTGGTCGTCACGGCATATCTCGCCTTGTTGTAAGCGGTCTTATACTGCCGGTTGCTAAAAATCGGGATACTGATCGTCAGACCGACACTCTCGTTGAAACTATTCCATATCTGGCTTCCGAAAGCATAATCCGTACCGGATAGATGCCCCGTACCAATTCCCGCGTTCATCGAGATCGTAGGCAAAAAAGCCCCTTTCGCCTTCCGCTGCTCCAACTCGGCTATATCTACCGCCAACTCGCTACTTCTCACCTCCGGCATCACGGCGAGCGAAGTCTTATAGATGGTCTCCTTCCCCGGCAGAGGTTCCAAGATATCCTCCTCGGAGATATCCGGCATCACCAACTCGATTTCTTCCGTGATATCCAACTCCAAAAGTTGCTTCAACTGGAGCTTATAATTGTCCAGATTCGTTTGAGACACGACCAACTGGTATTTGTCCGAACTCAACTGACTCTCCAATTGCGCCAAATCCACCTTCGAGATAGAGCCAGCCCGCAACAGCTCCTCCGCCCGGTCGCGCTGGGCGGTAGATACCTCCACGGTATTCTCGTTGATCCGTACCGCTTCCATGGCATAAAGCACTTGCATATATGTCTGGATCAAAGAAAGACGGATGTCGTTCTCGCTTTGCTCAATCCCCAACTCATCCACCGTGTTCTGTATTTTTTGTTGCTTGATGGTCTGCCGACGCTGCCCACCGTTGAAGAGTGTCCAGTTGGCATTCACCGCGTAATTCCCGCTATAGCTATTGTTCGTGGCGGCATCGCTCGACGGATAATTCACGAAACCTTGCGTAACCGAGGCCGTAAGCGAGGGGAACAACTCCGCCTTCGCTTGTTTCGTATCCTCGATACCGGAAAGCCGCGCAATCTTGCTTTTCCGCACCTGGATATTGTGCTCCATCGCATAATCCAAGCAAGCTCGCAACGTCCAGCACTCCGGACGCTCCTGCGCATTGCCCGCCACACACAACAGGAACAAGCCTACATATAATAAAACATATCGTTTTGCCAAAGGTTTCATATCGCTTTCCTTATTACGGGAGCGAAATTATCCAACCCCGGCAAGACCAACAAACCAAGTAGAGCAACCGCGTTTTTTTATCGACCAAACAGGAAATTCTACCGATATTTACCTTACCAATACAAAATAATACCGGCGATACCGGCAAGGACTATCATCAGGATGGGATGCACCTTAAACTTCCAAGTCAGGATAAAGGCGGCGGCGAAAATCAAGAAGCTCTTGTAATCGATGAAGTTCTCATGGTTCATCAACAAGAGAGCCGCGGCGGCGATAAGACCGACCGTAGCGGGACGCAACCCCAAGAAAGCCGCCTCCACGTATTTATTCCTCCGGAACTTGGCGAAGAAATAAGAAATCAGCAGCACCAGCAGGAAAGAGGGCAGACACACCGCGAAGGTGGTCAGGCACGAGCCCAAGATAGCCATGCCTTGCGAATACCCGGCGTTATGGATCGCCGTATAACCGATGTAAGTCGCGCTATTGATACCGATTGGTCCGGGTGTCATTTGCGAGATAGCGACGATATCCGTAAACTCCCGCAAACTAATCCATCCGTAACGATCCACGACATCAGCCTGGATAAGCGAAAGCATCGCGTACCCTCCGCCAAAGCCCAAGATACCAATCTTCAGATATACATAAAATAATTGTAACCAAATCATCCGCTCACCTCCTCCGATTTAGTCCATATACCAATCCTCCCGCGATAGCCGCCAGGATAATCCAAGCGGGCGATACGCCCCCCATCCAAATCAACAACGCCGCGCCTATGGGAATAATCATTTGCTTATAAGTCAACTTGATAGAGCGGGCCGTTGTCAGGCAAGGAACAGCGATGAGCGCCACCACCGCCGGGCGTAATCCCTTGAAAGCTTTCTCCACCCACACGTTATCCTTCACCTGCGTAAAAAACAAGGCGATGAGCAAGATGATTACGAACGAGGGCAACACCGTACCCAGCGCGCACACCGTCGCCCCCCACGTCTTCCGCAACTTATAACCGACAAAAATGGAGATATTCACGGCAAAGATACCGGGCAAGGATTGCGCCACGGCGAACACATCCACGAAATCCTCCTTCGTCATCCAGCCACGGTCCACCACGTCCCGCTGGATAAGCGGCAACATGGCATACCCTCCGCCAATGGTGAACATACCGATCTTTACGAATGTCAGGAAAAGCGTCCAATACATACCGTCAGCGCCCCAAGAGTTTTTGACAAGCCTCCTTATCATTAATTAGCTGTAACGCACGCAGATAACTCGGATTATCATCGTTGATGATTTGGAAATATTGCCCCATGTCGTACAAGTCGCGGGCGATCAACGCCTTGATTTGCAACTTTATCAACGCTTTCGAGCGATTGTATTCCTCCTCGTTGTACTCAATCTTCTCCGCTTTCGCCATATCGAGCAACTCGCTCATCAACGCCTCATCGATCGTAAACTCTTGTTTATAACGCTCGAACGCCGGATAGGTATCGACCATTTGGGCACGGTTCCTGTCCAAATAGTTCATCGCTATCCGGTTCACCAAACCCGCGGCGACCAGCTTCCGGTGGTAATCCGTATACCGGGTCGTATCGACCGGAATGAACACATCGGGCATAATGCCTCCGCCTCCATACACCACCCGCTTCGTCTCTAAGGTATTATAACGCATAGAATCCGGAAAATGAATGCTATCTGCGCTCATCAACTCGCCCCGGTTATACCGGTCAATCAAATCGTGTTGATATTCCTCGATCTTCCCACTCTCGTAAGGCTTCTGGATGCAACGGCCCGTCGGCGTGTAATAACGCGACACGGTCAGGCGAATCATCGAGCCATCCGGCAGAGGGATCGGCTTCTGTACCAACCCTTTCCCGAAAGTACGCCGCCCGACAATCACTCCTCGATCCCAATCCTGTACGGCTCCGGATACGATCTCGCTGGCGGAAGCGGACGACTCGTCCACCAATATCACCAAACGTCCTTCCTGAAATTGCCCGCGTGCCGTGGAGAGCGCCTCCTCCCGGCGTTGCCGATTCCCTTGGGTATAAACAATCAACCGGTCCTTGTCCAAGAACTCATCCGCCAATTCGATCGCCACGTTCAGATAACCTCCGCCATTCCCTTGCAAATCCAAGATCAGGTTTCGCATGCCTTGCTTACGCAACTCCCGCAACGCCTCCCGGAACTCATCCGTAGAAGAGGCCGCGAAACGATTCAACTTAATATATCCGGTATGCTTATCCGCCATATACGCGGCATCCAAGCTATACACGGGGATCTTTCCGCGTACGATCTTGAACTCCATCAAATCGGGAGCGCTTCCCCGCTTCACCTTCACACGTACCTCCGAGCCTTTCGGTCCCCGAAGGCGCTTCATGATATCGGTAGTCCGCATCTTCACGCCCGCGATCACCGTATCGTTCACCTCGATGATACGATCGCCCGCCATCAATCCAACCTTCTCGGAGGGACCACCGGGAATTACCTGAATCACGTACACCGTATCGGTCAGCATATTGAATTGAATACCAATACCATCGAAATTACCCTGCAAAGGCTCATTCATCTCCTTGGTCTCCTCCGGATCCATATAAGTGGAATGCGGGTCTAATTTTCCCAACATACCTTCGATAGCGTTCTCCACCAACTCCGTCTCGTTGGTCGGATCCACGTATAGGTTCGAGATCGCGAACAACGCGATCTGCAATTTCCGGGCATCCACGCTCGCCTTCTGCGCCCCTATCCCGGCGCATACGCTCCATGCGATCATCCACGCCAAGAGAACTTTTCTTATCATTTTACGATCTACTCCTTTCATTCGTTACATTACAACTTCAGACCTTCCGGGATAAATTGGGATACATCCCGGCCATACCGCAAAAGCTCGCGTACGATACTGGAACTGATATGCGTATGCTCCGGCTCGGTAAACAAGATGAAGGTCTCGATACCGGTCAGTTTCCGGTTCACGTCCGCGATAGACTTCTCGTACTCAAAATCATTCACGGTACGGATACCCCGCAAGATAAAGCCGGCCCCGACCTCCCGCGCGAAGTCCACCGTCAACTGATCGTACGCCATGACCCGCACCCGCGGATTATCCTTATACAAATCGCGGATCGCCTCCAAACGCCTCTCCAACGAGAAATGGGTACGTTTCTTATCGTTGATACCGATCGATATCACGATCTCGTCCACCAACGCCAAGCCGCGCTCCACCAACGATTGGTGCCCGATCGTAAAAGGATCGAACGTACCGGGGAACAAAGCGATCCGTTTCTTCTCAATTGATGACATCTTCCTCTATCACTAAGTTGTTGATAATAAAGTTTTGTCGTTCCATGGTATTCTTACCCATGTAAAACTCCAGCATATCTTTCACAAGATCTTCCTTCTTCAAGGTCACGGGATCCAAACGCATGTCTTTCCCGATAAAATGCTTGAACTCGTCCGGCGAGATCTCGCCCAATCCCTTGAAACGCGTGATCTCCGGGTTCTTTCCCGCCGCGGCGATAGCCGCCAGGCGCTCCTCCTCGGAATAGCAATACCACGTCTTTTGCCGGTTACGCACCCGGAACAACGGGGTCTGCAAGATATACACATGGTTTCGCTTAATCAGATCCGGGAAGAATTGCAGGAAGAAAGTAATCAACAAAAGACGGATATGCATACCATCCACATCGGCATCCGTCGCGATGATGACCTTATTGTAACGCAAGCCGTCCAATCCGTCCTCGATATTCAACGCCGCCTGGAGCAGGTTAAACTCCTCGTTCTCGTAAACGATTTTCTTGGTCAATCCATAGCTATTCAACGGTTTGCCGCGCAAGCTAAACACCGCTTGCAAGTTCGGGTCGCGACTTTTCGTGATCGAGCCGCTCGCCGAGTCGCCCTCGGTAATGAAGATGCAACTCTCCTCCAGCAAGTCGCCCTTGGTATCGTTCA
This sequence comes from Candidatus Parabacteroides intestinigallinarum, assembly GCA_019114945.1. Classification (GTDB taxonomy): domain Bacteria; phylum Bacteroidota; class Bacteroidia; order Bacteroidales; family Tannerellaceae; genus Parabacteroides; species Parabacteroides intestinigallinarum. The sequence continues at coordinate 15,224 of DXEN01000017.1, forward strand.
GGTGCACCCGGCAATCCCTCAACTTCTTATTGTGCAAGTTCGCTTTCTTGGCACGCTCGCGCGCCAGCTTGGTCACGCCGGCGATTGCCTTACGCTCCTTCTCCGAATCCAGGATCTTCTTCAAGAGAAGCTCCGAGGTTTCTGCGTTCTTATGCAGGTAATTATCTAATTCCTTCTTGATAAAATCGCCGATAAACTTCGCTACCGTAGGACCTTCCGGCCCCACGTCCTTCGAGCCCAGCTTCGTCTTGGTCTGGCTCTCGAACACGGGTTCCTCCACCTTGATGCTAATCGCCGCCACGATACCCGCCCGGATATCCGAGTACTCGAAATTCTTATTGTAATACTCCTTGATCACCCGTCCCACGGACTCCTTGAACGCGGAGAGGTGTGTACCGCCTTGCGTGGTGTATTGCCCGTTCACGAACGAGTAATATTCCTCCCCGTATTGGTTGCTATGCGTGATGACCACCTCGATGTCATCCCCCTTCAAGTGGATGATCGGGTAAAGCGGCTCGGTGGTCATATTCTCGTTCAACAAGTCCACCAAACCATTGCGGGAATAAAACCGCCTTCCGTTGAAGAGAATACTTAGTCCTGAGTTCAGGAAAACATAGTTTTTCAACAACGCCTCCACGAACTCCTCTTTATATTGATAATCCTTGAAGATTTCCTTATCCGGAATGAAATAGACCAGCGTACCGTTCGCCTCCTCGGTCGGGCACACCTCGGCATCCTCGGTAATCACCGCCTTGCTATATTCCACCCGCTTGCACTCGCCATCCCGATAGCTGGTGATGAGAAAATAACTGCTCAACGCATTCACCGCCTTGATGCCCACACCATTCAGCCCGACGGACTTCTTGAAGGCCTTGCTATCGTACTTGGCACCGGTGTTCATCTTGCTGGAGACATCCACCACCTTGCCGAGCGGCACGCCCCGCCCATAATCGCGCACGGCCACCGTTCCTTCCTCGATGGTCACCTCGATGGTCTTTCCATAGCCCATCATGTACTCATCGATCGAGTTATCCAACACCTCCTTCAACAATACGTAGATACCATCATCGGCATAGCTTCCGTCGCCCAGTTTCCCGATATACATACCGGGCCTGCGCCGGATGTGCTCCATCCAGTCCAATGTCTTGATATCCTCGTCGTTATATTCCGTCGCTTGTCGTATCGTTGGGTTCAGTTCGTCCATGCGGTGCCTTTCTTATTCCGTATTCTATAATTATTATAGTTTCTTGATGTACGCTCTTCTCGATTTATGGTGCTCGCGCTTGAAGTAATCCCATTGCGCTTGCACGGCGCTATTCGTCTCCAACTCCGGATTGCTCTCCGCATAAACGGCTCCCACACTCCGGTAAACGGGAATCAAGTCGTTGAACAGCAATGCGTTCACGCCTTTGCTCTGATACTCGGGCAATACACCGGTCAGATATAGGTCGATTACTTTCGGTTTGCTCTTCAAAGCCTTCAGCAAATGAATCCACCCGAAGGGGAACATATGACCTTTCGCCTTTTGCAACGCCCTCGACAAGCTGGGCAACGAGATACCAAACCCCACCACGGCATTGTCTTCCTCGCGCACGATAACCGTCACCAAGTCATAACGCAACATGGGGATATACATATTCACATAATAATCGATCTGCTTCTCCGTGAGCGGAGCGAAGCCATACAGCGGAGCGAAAGCGGCGTTGAGTGTATGGAACAGAGGCCTCGCGTAAGGCATAATCTCTTTCTTGTTCTTAAATTTCAACACCTTCAATCCATATTTCTTTTTCACGATCTCGCCAATCCGCAAATGCTTCTCCGGCACGCCATCGGGAATGTAAATCTTAAACTCGTGCCAATCCTGGTCTTTCCCATAACCGATACGCTCCACTTGCTTGGGATAATACGGATAATTGTAGATGGTCGCCATCGTGCCAAGTTGGTCGAAACCCTCGATCAGCATTCCCTCGTGGTCCATGTCGGTAAAACCCATCGGCCCGTGTATCTCTTCCATGCCTCGCTCCCTCGCCCATCGCTCGACCGCGCCGAACAGAGCGTCTACCACCTCGTTGTCATCCACAAAATCGACAAAACCGAACCGGGCCCGCTTCTGTCCCCAAGCCTCGTTGCTGGGGCGGTTGATCATCCCGGCGATACGTCCCACTATTTTCCCATCCTTATACGCGAGGAAATAGATAGCGTCGCACACCTCGAACGCCGGATTCCTTTTCCGGTCCAGCGTCATCATCTCTTCCTCTATCAAACCGGGAACATGGTAGGGATTCCCCTTGTATAAGTCGATGTTGAACTTAACGAACTTCTTAAGCTCCTTTTTATTGGTGACTTCTCTTATCTCTACGCTCATCCGTCATATCATTTAGGAGGGCAAAGTTACGAAAATCTCCAGAACTTTTCTCTTTTCCATGCCATTATCAAACAAATTTATACCTTTGCGCGAGCACATCTATCATACATTTTATTCATTGTCATGAAAAGGTCGATACTTACATACGCACTCGCGTTTCTCATGGCGGGAATCATCTCCTGCGATGACGAGCCAACCCTTATCACACCCGAATTAGCGTTCCAAGCGAAAGCCACGACCGGCGAAGGCGCCATCTGGCACCCCGACCGCAACACCCTGTTCTGGGTGGATATCGAAGGGCAATCCCTCTACGAGTACTTTCCCAAGCAAAAGGATTGCCATTTCTGGCGATTCGACCGGATGGTCTCCGCCGTCGTGCCGGAAACGGATAGCACGATGATCGTCGCTCTGCAAGATGAGATCATCCGTTTTCATCTACAAGACGGGAGCGAAAGCCCAATCGCCTCCATTCCCGTCAACGGGGGAAAGCTACGTTGCAACGACGGGAAATGCGATCCCGCCGGACGTTTATGGGTCGGCACCATGTGCCTTCATGGCGCCCCGAAAAAATCCGCCAGCTTGTATCGTGTCGCCTCCAATGGTTCCGTGAAAGAGCAAGTGAGCCACGTATCCATCTCTAACGGTATCGTATGGTCGTCCAACAAGAAATATATGTATTATATCGATACGCCCACCCGCAAGATCGTACGTTACCGGTACGATAACAAATCCGGCGATATCCTCTACGATGGTGTCGCCGTGCATATCCCGGAAGGCACCGGCTCGCCGGACGGGATGACAATCGATAGCGACGATAACCTCTGGGTCGCCCAATGGGGAGGCGGAGGCGTCTATTGCTACAATCCCTACACGGGGGAGTTGTTGGTAAAGGTGGTCGTACCCGCCCCAAATGTCGCTTCCTGTGCGTTCGGGGGAAGCCGGTTGGATGTCCTGTACATCACGACCGCCCGTTCGGGACTGAGCGAGGAGCAGCTGGAGGAATATCCCCTCAGCGGAAGCCTATTCTATTGTAAACCGGGAGCGAAAGGCGTGCAGACGAATTTCTTCCTTCCTCATTGAATCGGCACCCCACATCACATCGCGAGATTACGAATAATCTCGCGGATTTATCGTACATTTGTCGAGACGGAAGAAAACCCGTCCACACGATGACAAAATTAATTACATCAAGTCGATATGGCAAAGAACAAATCAGCGAAGCGAGACCATAAGGAGAAAAAGGCCAAGGCCAAGAAAGAAAAAAGCGGTGGCAAGCGCATGAAGAAGGCGGAGATGCTGCAAGCGATCATCTCCGTTTTCCAGTCGTCCCCGAAGGAGCTGTTCAATTACAAACAGATCAGCAAGAAAATAGGCATAGAGAACCAGGTGCAAAAGTTGCAAGTGGTGGATCTGCTATACGACCTGTCCGCCGAGGATATCATTACGGAGGTCGACCGCGGACGATACCGCCTGAACGGCTTAGGCACGATAGCCGTCGGCACGTTCACGCGCCGGAGCAACGGCAAGAACTCCTTCCTCCCCGAGGATGGCGGCACACCGGTATTCGTGGCCGAGCGCAATTCCAAGCACGCCATGGATGGCGATAAGGTAAAAGTGCAACTCTTCGCCAAGCGAAGGGGAGCGGAGCCCGAGGGCGAGGTGGTGGAAATCCTGGAGAGCAAGGAACGCACGTTTGTCGGGAAGCTGCAGGTAGCCAAGGGATTCGCCTTCTTGATTACGGAGAGCAAGACCCTGGCCAACGATATCTTCATCCCGAAAAACAAATTAAAGGGAGGTAAAAACGGCGATAAGGCGATCGTACGCATCATGGAATGGCCCGAGGACGCAAAGAACCCATTAGGCGAGGTTATCGACATTTTAGGCTCCGCCGGACAGAACAACGCAGAGATGCACGCGATCCTGGCGGAGTTCGGCTTGCCCTACAAATATCCCGCGGCGGTCGAGAAAGCGGCAGATAAAATACCGGATACGATTTCCAAAGAGGAAATCCAGAATCGGGAAGATTTCCGGGGCATAACCACCTTTACCATCGATCCGAAGGACGCGAAAGATTTCGACGACGCACTCTCCGCCCGCCGATTGGCGAACGGGAACTGGGAGGTAGGCGTGCACATCGCCGACGTGACACATTATGTGAAACCCGACGGAGTTATCGATAAGGAGGCACAAAGCCGGGCTACCTCCGTCTATTTAGTAGACCGCACGATTCCCATGCTGCCCGAACGACTCTGCAACCAGATATGCTCCTTGCGTCCCAACGAGGAAAAGCTTTGTTTCTCCGCCATCTTCGAACTGAATAACGAGGCGGTGGTGTTGAACGCACGCATCGGCCGCACGATTATCAAAAGCGACCGTCGTTTCACCTACGAGGAGGCACAGGAAGTGATCGAGAGCGGGCAAGGCGACTTCAAGGAGGAATTGCTTGCCTTGAACGAACTGGCGAAAAAACTGCGGGTGCGCCGCTTCGAGCATGGAGCGATTAATTTCGACCGATATGAGGTAAAATTCGAGGTCGATGAGCAGGGCAAGCCCCTACGGGTTTACTTCAAGGTGTCGAAAGACGCGAACAAACTGATCGAGGAATTCATGCTCCTGGCGAACCGCACGGTGGCCGAGTTCGTAGGCCGCCCGCCCAAAGGCAAGCGAAAAAAGACTTTTGTCTACCGCATCCATGAATTGCCGGATCCGGATAAGATGGAGAACTTCGCTACCTTTATCCGCCGCTTCGGCTATAAACTGAAGACGGAAGGTACGAAAAGCGAGGTATCAAAAGGTATCAATGCCTTGCTCGACAACGTACAAGGGAAACCCGAAGAGAACCTGATCGAGACCGTGGCGATCCGCGCCATGCAGAAAGCGCGCTACTCCACGGAGAACATCGGCCACTACGGATTGGCGTTCGACTATTACACGCATTTCACCTCGCCTATCCGACGCTATCCGGATATGATGGTGCATCGCTTATTGGAACGTTATCTCGCGGGTGGGCGCAGCGTGACACAAAAGAAGTACGAGGATTTATGCGAGCATTGCTCTAATATGGAGCAGGTCGCCGCCAACGCCGAGCGCGCCTCTATCAAATACAAACAGGTAGAGTTCATGCAGGACAAACTGGGCATGGTGTTCGATGGCGTGATATCGGGTGTCACCGAATGGGGATTATATGTGGAGCTGAACGAGAACAAATGCGAGGGCCTCGTGCCGATTCGCGACTTGGATGACGATTATTACGAGTTCGACGAGAAGAACTATTGCCTCATAGGACGGCGTAAAAAACGTCAATATCGCCTCGGCGATCCCATCACGGTAAAAGTAGCGCAAGCGAACTTAGAGCGCAAGCAACTGGATTTCCAAATGGTGTGAAAATGCGCCATAGGTCCGGACGCCTCCATGGCCATATATTAAAGAAGGAAGGCGTGCCAATATCTGTTTTTGGCACGCCTTCCTCTCTTTTATCCGAAACTATTTCCTCGCGAATCACTTCAGCAGCGAGCAAGGACACAGATTATCTTTCTCGATATCCTTGAAATAGTTGTACGTACCCACTTTCATCTCCACGCAAGCGGCCTCGTCGCACACGATGATGCCCTTCGGATGCAATTGCAAAGCGGTAATCGTCCACATTTGGTTTACGGCTCCCTCTACAGCCTGTTGCAACGCACGTGCCTTATTATGCCCGTTCACCATGATGAGCACCTCCTTGGCATCGAGTACCGTACCCACACCTACCGTTACGGCCGTCTTCGGCACCTTGTTCACGTCATTCTCGAAGAAACGGGAATTGGCGATAATCGTATCCGTCGTCAATGTCTTGACTCTCGTACGCGAGCTGAGGGAAGAACCCGGCTCGTTAAAGGCGATATGCCCATCCGGACCGATACCGCCCAAAAACAAATCAACTCCACCGGCGGCTTTCATCCGCTCCTCGTAAGCGGCGCACTCGGCGGCAAGGTCGGGAGCGTTTCCGTTCAGGATATTCACGTTCTCCGGTTTGATATCGATATGGCTGAAGAAATTATTCCACATGAAAGAGTGATAGCTCTCCGGATGCTCTTTCGGCAAGCCCACGTACTCATCCATGTTGAAGGTGATCACGTTCTGAAACGAGATGACCCCTTGCTTATTCAGTTCGATCAGGTTCTTGTACATACCCAGCGGAGAGGAGCCGGTAGGCAATCCCAGCACGAACGGCTTCTCGGCGGTAGGATTCGCCGCCTTGATCCGTGCGGCAACATAATTGGCAGCCCATTTGGAGAGTTGCTCGTAATCAGGTTCGATAATCAGTCTCATAACGTTGTGTTTTTATGTTATTGAATAAATCGTTAATTGTCAATTGTCAATCGTTAATTGTCAATCGCTTTGCCATCGCCTCGCCCAACGCACGGCACTCCGCGTACTTATCAGCGCTCAAGCCCTGCTTCTGCTCGACAGGCGTGCCTACCGTTTCCCATTTCATCTTCTCGCCAAACGCCGCCAACCGTTTCACGGCAGCGCCCGCCCACGAGAAGGAACCGAAGTAGCCGAAGAGACGATTCTTTACCTCACGCAGCTCAATCTTACTCAACAACGCATCCACCTCCGGGAACAATTGGTTGCTATATGTCGGGCTACCCACGATTACGCCTTTATACTTAAAAATATCTTTCAAAATGTAGGAAGCATGGCTCTTGCTGACGTTGTGCATAACGATATCGCGCACGCCATGATCCGCCAACGCGGAAGCGACCGCCTCGGCCATCTGCTCCGTATTGCCATACATGCTACCGTAGATAATCGTCACGCCCGGCTCCGCCTCGTAACGACTTAGCCGATCGTAAATCCCGACCGTTTTCGACAATTCATCCCGCCATACCGGGCCATGCGTCGAGCAAATCGTCCGGATCTCCAAACCGGCGAGTTTCCGCAAAGCCATCTGCACCGGATTTCCATACTTCCCGACGATATTCGCGTAATAACGAATCATCTCTTCCCAATAATGCTCCACGTTCATCTCCGCGTCTATTACACCGCCATTCAAAGCGCCGTACGTACCGAACGCGTCCGCCGAGAAGAGAATCTTATCCGTAGCGTCGTAGGTCACCATCACCTCTGGCCAATGCACCATCGGCGCCATATAGAAGGCCAGCTGGTGGCGTCCCGTGTCAAGAGTATCGCCCTCCTTCACTTCATGCAACCCCTCGGTGATGCCATGAAAACCCGCCAACATGCCGAACGTTTTGCTATTCCCGACAATCTTCACGCCCGGATATTGCTGACGCAACAAACGGATGCTACCCGCATGATCCGGCTCCATGTGATCGACAATCAGGTAATCCAGCGAACGGCCGTCCAGCGCGTCCGCTATTTTCTTCAAGAAGATGTCCGAGTAACATACATCCACCGTATCAATCAAGACGGTCTTCTCGTCGACAATCAGGTAAGAGTTGTAAGAAACCCCATACGGCAACGGCCACATATTCTCGAACAATGCCTTCTGGCGATCGTTCACGCCCACGTAATAAACCTTATCCGCTATCTCTTTTAACTTGTACATCTCTTTTTTAATTGATAATTGAGAATTGACAATTGACAATTAATTTCGTAATTCAAACAACTTTAATTGTCAATTGTCAATTATCAATCGTTAATTACTAATCGCTCCCTTTCGCTGGGCTCTCCACACGAACCAGCAACCCGCCAGCACGAACGGGATACTGAGCCACTGCCCCATATTCAACAGCATACCCGCCTCGAAAGGCTCCTGATCGTTCTTCACGAACTCAATCAAGAAACGGGCACCAAACACACATATCATGAATATGCCGAAAATCAGTCCCTCTTTCTTCCACGCCTCTTTCCGGAAATAAAGCCACATGCAGAGCGCGAATGTCAGTAAATAACAAGCCGCCTCGTACAACTGGGTCGGATGGCTCGGCGCGGAAAAAATCGGCTCGGCCCCTCTTTTCCACGCATGGAGATTCTCGATGAAACGAAATCCCCACGGCAAATCCGTCGCGTGCCCATAAATCTCATGGTTCATCAAATTACCCAAGCGAATCATCGCGGCCACCAAACCCGTCGGGACCACCAGTTTGTCGAAAGTCCACAACATGCTCCGATGGCTTACCCGCTTCGAGTAAAAGTAAATGGAGACGATTATACCCAACGTCCCCCCGTGGCTGGCCAACCCGCCTTCCCATATTTTCAGGATCTCGATGGGATTCGCCAAATAATAATCCGGATCATAGAAGAGGCAATGCCCCAGACGCGCGCCGATTACCGTGCCAAGCATCGTATAGATCAAAAGAGAGTCGATCCAAGGTTGGGGCAACTTCTCTTTCTTCCACATCCGGTCCACGATCATATATCCGATCGCGAAACCGATGGCGAATGCCAATCCATACCAGCGAATCTCCCGCGAGCCTATCGTAAAGATCGCGGGATCGGCCGTCCAGGTAATGAAATCCAGCATACGTATTAAACGAGTCTACGAATTAAATCCTCTCTCTCGCCATACAGCATATCGATAATCGGCAACTCGATCATCGTGTACGCACCCGGTTGTTGCTTCAAGCTGGCACGCGCCACGGATACCAATATCTGCGCGGTGAGGGCCGGATTATTAATCTTCATATCGAACTCGATCAACTGGTTTTGCGTCTTGCCGGACACTCCCTTACGCGTCAGGTTCACGCCATGGCCCATATCCAACAGATTGTCCACGCTCTCCACCTGCATCACGTGTGTCTCGTCGTGCGCGAAATAATCGTCCGCCTTGATCGCCTCGGCCACTTGCTTAAAATCGTAACCCTCTTTCACCTCGATATAAACCATCCGGCGGTGTACGCCCGTACCCAAGGGAATGGTCATGCTCAACGCCGCTTTCACGCCCTCGATCGCTTTTACGGCCACCGTATGCCCCATGCTCATGCCCGGGCCGAAATTCGTATACGTGATACCCTTCGGCACCATCGCCTCCAGCAACGCACGTACCACCGAGTCGCTTCCCGGATCCCAGCCTGCGGAGATCACGGCCACCGATTGATGCGCTTTCGCCACCTCATCCAGCGAGCGGCGCAAATCGGCGATCTGCCCATGAATATCGAAACTATCTACCGTATTGATACCCAAAGCCAATATCTCCTTGGCATGCTCCTCCACGCTGCGTGTAGGCGTCGCCAAGATAGCCACGTCCACTTTCTCCAATTTCGTGACGCTATCAGTCACCTTATATGCCTTCAACTCTTCCGGCACATTATTCGGATTCCGACGTACGACACCTGCGACCTCGAAGTCGGGAGCGGCTTCCAAAGCCTCTAATACATGCTTTCCAATGTTGCCATACCCAACGATGGCGGCTCTAATTTTCTTCATATTCAATTATACTTTTCAACCGAACGCAAAAGTAGATATAATTTAGAGTTTGAACAATAAGGGAATACGATTTTTCAAGTGAAAGTAATCTAATAAAATTCCTTCGGACAAGATTTTAATTTCTCTCAATAAAGCAAGAAAGCGACGACCGACGCAAAAGGTTACGAAAAAATACCTACCTTTGCAAAAACAATTATAAGATAACGTATTATGGCATTAGAAATTAAAGCGATTCCCACGCTGAGAGGAAAAGAAGCCGAGCGTTTCGTAAAAGCGGCGGACAAGGCTTACCAAAACAAGAGGAAGACCGATTTCAGCAAGCAAGTGCAGATTGCCCGTGCCATATTGAGAAAAGCCAATATGTTGTAAACATGGGATTTCTGTTAGACAAATGCAGTTTCTCTTCGTTGGACGAGAAAGTCATTGCGGAATGCCGCCCTTTCTCATGTGGCAACGTCGACTTGGATGAGTTTTTTCAACACGACGCTCCTCTTTACAGCAAACAGATGTTAGGTAAGAGCTATTGTTTCAGGTTAGACGAGGACTCGTCTGTCATCGTCTGCGCTTTTACGCTTTCCAACGATAGCATCCGCGTGGACATGCTACCGAACAGCAGGGAAAAGAAAGTACAGAAGAACATTCCCCATTCCAAACAAATGCGCCGCTATCCGGGTGTATTGATAGGACGGTTAGGCATCAACGTAGGCTTCGCCCATCGCGGCATCGGCAGCGAACTAATAGAGTTTATCAAATCGTGGTTCATTGATGCGGGGAACAAGACCGGATGCCGTTTCCTTATCGTGGATGCCTACAATGAGGAAATCCCATTGGGATATTACCAAAAGAACGGCTTTACTTTCCTGTTCTCCAGCGAAAGCCAAGAAGCGGAGAACACAGGATTTAACAAGGACACGAAACTAAGGACACGGCTGATGTACTTCGACCTAATATCCTTAGTCAATGAGCCTGAGGAGCAAAAATAAAAAGATGTATCAAAAATAGAGATTAACACACAAGTGAAAGCAACCTAATAAATTCCCTTCGGAGGGAATTCCCGTTTCCTTCGAAGGAAACTATATTTTCTTCCGAAAGAAACTATATTTTCCTCCGAAGGGAACTGAAGGCTATTCCTTGACAAAGGAATCAGGATAGACGGTCGGCTGCTCCACGCCGGCTTTCGTACGGATCCATGTCGTAAACGAGCGGCTTCCCTCACTCAATTCGATCACGCGGGCACCGTTCGGCAAGTGGTTGTACTCCGTCGGTCCTCCGGTGAAACGTCCGTAAGCCAACAAGACCCCATACCAGCAAACCGCATAATCGTTGTCATGGTCGTGCCCCACGAAAACGCCCATCACATCGCCCTTCTCCTTGAAAGCGGTAAACAAACCGGAGTTCAACGGAGGCGCGCATGCCTTCTCCCGGCGTATGCCATACAGCTGGGCGTTCTCGTCCGCGGCGGCTTGGTTATACTCCGGCAACGGGATGTGGAAGAAAGCCAACGAGGGAACCGGTGTCCCGCCGTTCCTCTCGGTAAAAGCGTCGCTTTGGGTTCGGTACCAATCCACTTGGTCATGCTTGATATAATCATACCCCTCCACGCCCTCGATCGAGGAATAAGCGTTCGAGTCGAGGCAATAGAGCACGAGCGCGTCCTTCTGCCCATCCGAGGAACGGACCGCCAAAGCGTAATTGCCCACGCCGGAGACCTCCGGTCCCTCGTCCACCGACAGGTTGTAAGGCAGGCTCTCCGCTACCTTCATCAACTCTTCCCGCGGCGCGCCTTGCTCGAAATCATGGTTTCCGAATACGATCGAGAAAGGGATTTCCCGGTCCGATACCGTCTTCAGCACGTTCCGCAGATTCTCCACGGCGGGCTGGCTATAAATAATATCGCCCGTAAAAATCACCAAATCGGGCTTCTCCTCGTCCAGCACTTGGTTCATCCGCTCGAAGGCGACATCCGAGCGAGGGTCTTGCCACTTGATGTGCAAATCCGTGAATTGCACGATCTTAAATTTCTTATCCGCGCTAAAACGCAACTCCGGTTTTTGGGCGAATCCCAAAGACATCATGCCGGTCGCGCCTATCAACGCGCCGGCCAATAACCATTTTCTTAACATAGTTCTTCTTTTTAGGAATTATCCTTTATTCTTTCCCGAAACAAGCGTCGAAGGCGTGGGCGGAGGGTTGGAAATCCACCCGCTTCACCAGCTCGCACGACTCGCGGGCGCCGTGCTCGCGATCCATCGCGCTATCTTCCCACTCCACGGAGAGAGGGCCTTGGTAACCTATCGAGTTCAACGCCCGGATAATCTCCTCGAACTGGATTTTCCCGCGGCCCAGGCTCCGGAAGTTCCAATACCGGCGAGGGTCGCCGAAGGTGACGTGCCCGCCGAACACGCCCACCTGTTTTGGCGTGTCGCTCCAGTAGACATCCTTCATGTGCACATGGTAAATGCGCTCCGGGAATTGGTAGATGAAATCCACGTAATCCACGCCTTGATACCCCAGGTGGCTCGGGTCGTAATTGAAGCCGAACGCCGGATGGCCGCCTACCGCCTCCAAGGCGCGGCGGGCGGAGAAGGTATCGAAAGCGATCTCCGTGGGATGCACCTCCAAGGCGAAGCGGATGCCCAGGCGCTGGAACTCGTCCAAGATGGGCGTGAAGCGGCGGGCGAACTCCTCGTAGCCGTCCGCGATCATCTTCTCCGTCACGGGCGGGAAGGAATAGAGGTATTGCCAAATCGGACTTCCGGTGAAACCAACCACCGTATCCACGCCCAATCGCTTCGCCGCGTGGGCGGTACGGATCATCTCCTCCGCCGCGCGCAGATGCACGCCCTCCGGGTCGCCATCGTCCCACACGTGGGCGGGCAGGATGGCCTTATGCCGCTCGTCGATGCGGTCGCATATCGCCTGCCCCACCAAATGCGAGGAGATGGTGAAAAGGGACAGGCCGTATTTCCTCAACAAATCCTTGATGCCCTGATAATACGCGTCGTCCTCCCGACGGACATCCACATGGTCGGGAAGCCCGAGCTCCAAACCATCGTAACCGAATGATTTCGCCTTCTGACAAACGGTCTCTAATGATAAATCTCCCCATTGCAGGGTATATAATGTAACTGGACGTGCCATACTATTTTTTCAATTTTAATGTTTGTATAATTATTCGCTAAAAATCTTTTCGACCCCTCGAAAACCATTTTCCCGAACCAAAAAGTCCTTTTCGCGCCCGAGAAGTTCATTTCCCCGAATCGAAAAACGCTTTTCGCGCCCGAGAAGTTTATTTTCTCGAACCGGAAAACGCTTTTCGCGCCCGAGAAGTTCATTTCTCGAATCAAAAAGCGCTTTTCGCACCCGAGAAGAGATTCTCAATCCGCTATCTTAACCCATTTCTCGCCCGTCGCACCGGTGGAGACGATGGCCTCGATGAAACGCATACCGCGTACGCCTTCCTCGACGGAGGGGAAATCCAGCGTCTCGGGGGCGGGCTCCTCGCCTTTCAACCGTGCGCGCAACGCCAACGCAAAGTTACGGTACAGGTTGGCGAACGCCTCGATATATCCCTCCGGATGCCCCGCCGGCGTGCGCGAGTTGAACGCGGCGATGCCCGACATATAGCCGTTCGAGACGCGGACAATCTCCGCCGGACGGTCCGGCCAGCGCACGAGCATCGTGTTCGGCTCCTCCTGCCGCCACTCCAAGCCGCCCTTCTCGCCATAGACGCGGATGTTCAAGCCGTTCTCCACGCCCACCGCCACCTGGCTGGCGGTTAGCGTGCCACGCGCCCCGCCCTCGTAACGGAGCAAGGCGGCCCCGTCGTCGTCCAGCAAGCGGCCCGGCACGAAGGTGTTCAGCTCGCCGCACAGTTCCACGGTCTTCAGCCCCGTGATGTACTCCGCCAGGTTGAAGGCGTGCGTGCCGATATCGCCCATGCATCCCGCCTTGCCGGAGCGCGTGGGGTCCACCCGCCAAGCCGCCTGCTTGTTCGTCGCGGCGCAATCGTCGTACAGCCACCCTTGCGGATACTCCACGTAGACGCGGCGTATCTTCCCGAAGTCGCCCCGGCGTACCCGCTCGCGAGCCTCCTTCACCATCGGGTAGGCGGTGTAGGTGTGGGTCAGCATGAAGAGGAGGCCGGTCTCCCTCACCTTGTCGCGCAAACGCCTCGCCTCCTCTAATGTATAGGTCATCGGCTTGTCCAGCACCACGTGGAAGCCATGCTCCAGCGCCATCATCGCCGGACCGAAATGCACGTGGTTCGGCGTGGTGATGGCCACGAAGTCCATCCGCTCGCCCTCGGGGAGCAAGGATTCTTTCTCAATCATTTCCTGATAAGAGGCGTAAATACGGTTGTCCGGCAAGAAAAGCGAACGCCCCGTCTCGAGGGACTTCTCCGGGTGAGAACTAAAACATCCGCAGACCAGCTCGATCTGCCCATCCAAATTAGCGGCGATACGATGGACGGCCCCGATAAACGAGCCGGGCCCGCCGCCCACCATTCCCATTCTGATTTTTCGTTCCATGGTATTCTTTCGTTCTATAAGATTGATGATGTTATTTACAAAACTATGAAAAATACCCCGCCTACCCTTATTTTAACGGCTTAATATTTTCTAATTTCCCAAATATGTTGTTCCTTTGTCCCCTGACAATTACAAATTATTCATCTCATAAAATCGTTAACTATGAAGAAAATTACGATTAAGGCGATTGCCTTTACCAGTCTGGTTCTCTTATGCGGTTGCGACCGCGAGCAGATGGAACTCCCGATTCCCAACGTAAAAGAGGAAGTCATCCCCGTACAATTCACGATTGATTTGCGGAAAGAGATTCTTCCGTTTCCGGGCACGAAAAGTATTCCGCCTTTAAACATCCCGGAGCCGACACCCGCGCGTCCCGCCTCGGAAGGGGAAGCGACTCCAGACCCCGAGGAACTATACAACCGAATCGATTATATCGTTTACGACGACGAGCAGCCGGACACACCGCTCAAACGGAAGCAATTCACGCCTCAAGACGCGGATTTCACAATCGTATACGATTCCTTGCCCGCCGGGAATTACCATATCTGCTTCCTGGCGCATCAAGATCCCAATATCGTCATCGACGGCCGGACCGCCACATTCGACAACGTGTACGATACCTTCCACCTCTATCATCCAATCGCGATCCAAGCGGGCGAACAAATCATAGAAGATATAACCTTACGAAGAATCGTCAGCAAAATCGAGTTCGTAGCCTCGGATGCCGTATCCGCGGAAGCGAAACAATTCACGATAAACGTCGATGGCTACCCGAATCAAATCGATCTATCGACCGGCGAAGGTACCGCGGTCCATATTCCCTACCAACAAACCTACCTATTCAAAAGCGAGGATGTAGGGAAAAGCGGACTCTCGCACGCCTTCTTTACGTTCGTCCCCGCCTCTTCCGCTACGCTCAGCGCACGGCTCACCACCCTCGACCAGCAGGACGAGATCCGGCGGGAACGGGAGGTACCCGACATACAGCCTCTCGCGAATTACATCATCCGTTATACCGGCATTCTCTATACACCCAAGACCTCGGACGATACATTCACGATCGACATCGTGAACGATGGAGCGTGGGAAGAGACTATCGATAAGGAAATAGAGGAATAAATCGGGGACACACCCCGAAAGGGAAAAACAGAGGATGTGTCAAATCGCGGAAAAGCACGCAGATGACACATCCTCCCTTTTTATACTGCCCATTATAAGGGGATTACATTGCCTATCGTAAGGGTGTTATACCGCCCATCGTAAGGGGCTTATAACAGCCATCGTGAGGGCGGCATTCTACTTCGTTTGCTCGATCTTAAAGATGGCGTTAAAACCAGTCACATTGAATATCTCGCGCACCTCATCGCGCATATCGACCAAACGCAAGGAACCACTCTCGGCGGCCGACATTTTTTGCATCACCAAGAACAACCGCAATCCCGCGCTGCTTACATACTCCAAGTCCGAGCAATCGACACACACGGCCTTGCCCTTCTCCGCTTCCTCCGCGGGATTCTGCCACACCGATAGAAGTTTCTTCTCAAACTCCCGACTTGTATTCGTATCTAATCGCCCGATGATCTTAATCACGGTTTCCTTTCCTTCTTGATAAATTTTTACTTCCATGTTCTTCCTATTATTTATGCGATTACTTTTTTCCTCATGATAAAAATATTCCGGCCGTCCACCCGCCGGTAAGAGACCTCATCCATAATCTTCTTAATCAGGAAGATTCCCAGGCCTCCTATCGGACGTTCCTCGGCCGACAAGGTTATATCCGGATCCTTTTTGGCGGTCGGGTCGAACGCGACGCCATGATCCTCCAACGTCACGGTCAGCCAGCGGTCCGCCCACTCCAAGCGGATATCGACCGCGTCATCCACCACGCTCCCTTTCTCGTACGCGTAAAAGATAATATTCGACACCGCCTCTTCCATTACCAATTCCAGGCTCATCATAAAAGAAGCGCTCAGCCCCCACTCCTCGCCGGCCTTTCCCAAAAAACGATTTATCGTGGAAAGTTCATGAATATCATTTTTTATACGTAAAGACTTTTGCATAATCTCCCATTTTTTTGCGATAAAGATACGGAAAAACAATAACTATCAAGCCATTTCCAGCAAATAAAAACAAGAGGTCGTAAAGAAATTACGCACATAGGGAATTTTCCCGATCAAAGGATTCAATTTCCTTGCCTTCAGTCCAAACTTAACCTCGTAATGGGGATTGATAAAATAAAACTCTTTCCGTGCGACGCGGATACGCGCTTCCCGCGCCAAGCGCTCAAACAACTCGATAGGTGTCCGTGTCTCCTTGATATCCAGCAACTCGCGCACGCATCCCTCACTTTCCCCCGCACTCTCTAAGATAAACTTATAAATCGGGACGGGAAGTAAATGGACAAAAGGCCAATGCGACACTAACTTGCTCCTGCAAATCTGCTGATGCCCGCCAAATGGCATTTGCCAAGCGGGGAAAGCCATAAACACGATGCCATCCGGCTTCACGTACTTCCGCAAATCGGACAAGAAACGCGCTTTCGCCCCGATATGCTCGAATACATCGTGGCAAATAATGAGGTCGAAATCATGCTCCAACTCCTTTATCTGAAAGATATCCGAGGCGATGAATCGTCCCTTCATCCCCGACTCCTCGAAAAAAGCGGTCGCCGTCTTGATTTTCTCTCCATCCAAGTCCACACCGACTGTCTCACACCCTCTCTTCGCGAAAGGTAGCAGATTGCCCCCATCGCCACAACCAATCTCCAGGACGTGCGCCCCCGGTTCTATCCGTTTGTACGATTGGATATAAGGGATAAAATAGTTCTCGCTGGTCACGGCCAGTTCCTCGAAATACAATCTCCGATTCGAATGTCGCTCTTGCATAGCCTTCTTTTATACGATAATAATGAATCCGACAGACCTTTTTGAGGCATCTCGCCGAAAACGGCGGCAAGTTATAAAAATTATTTGGATTTCCGGCGCGGGAGCGCCCCCTCTAAACAAAACAGATACGTGCATCGGCCGATGCACGTATCTGCTCCGGGCATTTCACATAGGTGACTTTGCCAACGCACCTATGTGCGTTTTTCGCCCTTCCTTATCCCAAGAACGAGATCAATACACCGGCGGCTACAGCGGAGCCAATCACACCGGATATATTGCTCGCCATGCAATATTGCAGGACGTGATTCTTGGAATCGTATTTCAACGCGATCTCGTTCGCTACACGCGATGCCATCGGCACGGCGCTCAAGCCGGTCGCGCCAATCAACGGATTGATCTTCTTCTTCGAGAAAAGGTTCACTACCTTCACGAACAGGATACCGCCGGCAATCGACAAGGCGAAAGCCAGGAAACCACCGACCACGATGCCAATCGTTGTCCAGTTCAAGAACGCCTCGGCGGTCATCGTCGCCCCGACCGACAGGCCCAAGAAAATCGTAGCGGCGTTCATGATGCTATTCGAAGCCGCGTCGAACAAACGCGAGGTATTCGTTCCAATCTCCTTCACCAAGTTACCGAACATCAACATACCAATCAAAGGCACGGCGGTCGGCACGAAAAGGGCGACTACCGTCGTCACCGCGATGGGGAAGATAATCTTCAGCACCGTCAGGTTCTTGATGCGTGTCTTCGACGGGTACATCTTTTCCTGCTCCTTCATGTTGATGCTCAGTTCCTTCTTCGTGCAAAGCAAATTCACCACCAACGGGATGATAACCGGCACCAACGCCATGTAGGAGTAAGCCGCGATCGCGATCGGCCCCAACAAATGCGGAGCTAACTTAATCGTCGTAAAGATAGCCGTCGGTCCGTCCGCGCCACCGATAATGCCCAACGAAGCCGCCTCCTTAGGGGTGAAACCCATCAAGATAGCCACGATAAGCACCGTAAAGATACCCAATTGGGCAGCCGCCCCAAAGATGGAAAGCCGCAAGTTGCGGAGCATCGGGCCAAAGTCGGTCAGCGCGCCCACACCCATGAAGATAACGGGAGGCAAGAAACCGGTCTTAATCAACAGATAATAAATGAAGTTCATCAAGCCTAACTCGTGCGCGATGTCGTGCAACGGCATCTCCCAGATATTCTTCAGTTCCCCATGGATATTGATAAAGCCGTTCTCGTCGGCCTGGATGACGCCCATCTCACCTCCGGGGAAATTAGCGAGCAGCACGCCGAAAGCGATCGGCACGAGCAACAAGGGCTCGTATTGCTTCTTGATACCCAGATAAAGCAAGATGAACGCGATCGCATACATGATCAGGAACTGCGGTTCAGCGATGATGTTGCTGAACGCGGTCATCTCATACAAATTGTGAAATATCTCTTTCATCACTGAATCGTCATTAATACATCATCCTCGGATACCGAATCGCCGGAAGAGAGACAAATCGCCGTAACGGTTCCCTCAAACTCGGAGCGAACCACGTTGTAGGTCTTCATCGCCTCAATGTAACAAAGAATATCGCCTTTCTTCACGGCATCACCCACCTTAATCGGTGTCTCCGAGGCGTTCTTTACCAAGAAGAACTTACCTTCCAAGGGCGAGAGCACCTCTTGTCCACCCGCTTTCGCCGATACGGCAGGCGACGGAGCCGCGGCCGCGGCGGCAGGTTTAGGCTCCGGAGCGGCACCGTTCTCTCCAAACGAGACCGTAACCCGATAGGCTTGCCCATTGACATCCACCGTCATCACTTGCGGAGTGGTCGGCATCGCCAACGTCGCAGCGACCTGCGCCGCGGGAGCGGGTTTACCGGCGTTCTCCTTCTCCGCACGCCGTTTGGCGACATCCGCCTTGAATTCCACTTTCGCCTTACCCGAGCGATAAGCCTCATATTGCGCCGGATGCATCGCATACTCGAACAACTCCTCCTCATCCTCGCCAACTTCCCAATGGCGCTCGTTCATCAACTTACGGTATTTATCCAACGCGTCCGGATAGTTGTCCTGCGGATTCCCCTCGTAGAACTTACGTCCCTCGGCCTTGGCCTTTTCGATAATCTCAGGCGCCAGCGGACCCGGTAATTGCCCCGCCTTACCAAGAATCATATCCCAAATATCGTCGGCGATCATGCTCCAACGCTCCTTGCCTTTCTCCATCTGCATCACGTTCATCAACGCCAGATTCTTCACATATTGGCTGAACGGCGTCACCAATGGCGGATACCCGACGCGGGGCCATACGTAAGCCACCTCGTTGAACAACTTAATCAACAACTGGTCTTGCGACATGAGCGGCAGGTTGTTTTTCATCTTATTCTTGTTGATGGTCTCCAGGTTCTTCTCCAAGTCGGCCATCAAACTCCCCATCATGCCTCCCGGAAGCCCCGGACCAATCAACAACGAGTTCATCAAGCGGTTACGGGGACTGATATACAAGCCCAAGAAATCGTCCATGAACTCCTGGATCATCGAGCGCACCTTCATGTAAGCCTCCATATTAATCTCCGGAACTTGGAAGCCCGCATCCTTCAGCATCGCCTGCACGGTCAGCAAGTCGGCGTGCCCGGTTCCCCACGACAAAGGCTCCATACCCACGTCGATGTAATCGCAACCGGCCTTGCAAACCTCCAAGATAGAGGCTACGCTGAAGCCCGGTCCCGCGTGGCTATGGTACTGAATCGGGATTTCCGGATATTTCTCCTTGATATTCGCCACGATACGTCCCAAGGTATACGGACGGCCGATGCCCGCCATATCCTTGATACAAATCTCATCTGCGCCCAGCTCAATCAGCTGATACGCCATCTTCGTATAATAATCCACCGTATGAACCGGCGAGTGGGTAATACACAACGCGCATTGCGAGATCATCCCCGCCTCTTTCGCGTATTGGATAGAAGGCGCGATATTCCGCACGTCGTTCAGCCCACAGAAGGTACGGGCGATATCCGTTCCTTGCGCCTTCTTTACCTTATAAAATAGCTGACGCACATCGGCGGGCACCGGGCTCATCCGCAAACCGTTCAACGCACGATCCAACATGTGCGTTTGGATACCCGCCTCATGGAACGGCTTTGTCCACGCACGGACCGCCTTATTGGGATTCTCCCCGAATAATAAATTCACTTGCTCAAAACCTCCACCATTGGTCTCAACCCGCGCGAAACACCCCATCTCGATAATGGCCGGGGCGACCCGGGTAAGTTGGTCTACCGTAGGGACATATTTCCCGGCGGATTGCCACATGTCCCTAAAAACCAAACTGAATTTGATTTCTCTTTTCATGATATATCTCTGTATGTATTTTATAATTTCTCGATCTTGACTACTTTCCCGCGCCCGTGTGTAAGGGTACTGACAGCGGACACGATCGCGGCGGTCTCTTGCCCGGACAAGCCAGCCGCTACCGGAGCGACACGCTCTCGCGCGGGCGTCACGGATTTCTTCACGACCACCTCTTCCGGGGCATACTTGTTCACCAGGCTAATCAGCCCTTTACTTATATAAATAACGATCAAAAGAATCGCGAATACGGTAGTCATACCAACTACCATCAACAAAAGTCCGGTTTCTATATTTTCCATATTTCTTATTTGAGGATAGTACGCGAATATACGGAAATCCGAAATAACGGTTTGTTACAATCCTGCTAAAAATACGAAAATAAATAAGCGAAAGAGGCTTTTTAACGAAAGATTGAAAGACAAAGCCTCTTTCTATAACGAATCAAACGCCTTCCTCGCTTTCTTAAAACGGGAACAGCAAAGGCAGCACCGCGACCATCACCAACCCCATGATGATTTGCAAAGGAAGTCCCACCTTGATATAATCCGCGAAGGAATATTGCCCCGCCGGCATCACCAACGCGTTCGGTGGCGTAGAAAAAGGAGAGGCGAAACACATGCTCGCGCCTACCGTCACCGCGAAAAGGAAAGGCACCGGGTTCACGCCCGCGTGTACCGCGCTCTGCAAGGCGATGGGCGCCATCAACACCGCCGTGACCGTATTACTGATAAACATAGTCATCAATGAGGTCGTGAAATAAATACCCGCCAACAACACGATTGGTCCATAGCCGCCGATACCGCTTACCAACGCGTCCGACAAAAAACGCGACACTCCGGTCTTCTCCAAGGCCAGCGACATGGGCAACATCGCTCCAAACAAAACGATGGTCTCCCAATTAATCGTCTTATAGGCAGCTTCCACGCTACGCAAGCATCCCGTCAGCACCATAAGTACCGCGGCGATCATAACCGCCGTGACCGGCTCAACGGGAAAGAAATCGAACACCATCATCGCCACCATCAGCACCATGATAGCCGCGGCCAGCGGTGCCTTATAATCGAGCGTCACCTTCGCGGCCTCGTCGAGCGGCTGCCCCAATACCACCCAATTATCCTCCTCTTTCGATAAACGGGCGATATCCTCCCAACTGCCTTGCACCAGCAACACGTCGCCACTGTGCATCTTCTCGCTCCCTATATGTTGGCGTATATATTCTTTCTTCCGACGGATGGCGAGCACGTTCACATGGAACGAACGGCGGAAATCCACCTCTTTCACCGTCCGGTTGATCATCCGCGAGGAAGGCATAAGTACGATCTCGGCGATGCCTAAATCGTAAAAAGCAAGCCCTTCCCCCTTATGGGCCACGTTCTCGTCACCCATCAAACGCAGATGGAGGAGCGATGCCATCCGGGCGACACGCTCCCGGTCGCCCGATACATATAATATATCGTCCGCCTCCAGCACCGTGTCGGGCGTGTAAAGCTGCGTCACGGAGTGCAACAAGGGACCTTGATGACTTTTCTCCCGACGAATCTCCAAGATATTCACGCCATGCTCCCGGCGCATATCCAGCTGGGCGATGGAACGGCCTACCACCGGCGATCCATCCTCCACACGCAACCGGAATAGGTTTCCCGTCAAGTCGTATTCCCGGGTCAGCTGCGTCAGGGATTTACCACGCGAGGCGACCCGGCTATCATCCGCCATCTTCCCGCTCAAGAACCATTTGGTAGCCGGAAGCAACACCAGGATACCGACCGCCAGACAAACCAAGCCCACCGGCAGGAACGAGAAGAACGACAAAGGCTCGTAACCGGCACCTATCAACGCGTCTTGGATAATCAAGTTGGGCGGCGTACCAATCAAGGTCATCATACCCCCCATGCTACTGGCGAAAGCCAGCGGCATCAACAGGCGACGCACGTTCGCACCCGCGCTGGCGGCCATACTCACGACAATCGGCAACATCAACGCGACGGTTCCCGTATTGCTCACGAACGCGCCGATAAACGCCGTTGCGAGCATCACGAGCAGAAACAAACGCAACTCGCTTTTTCCCGAGAGTTTCAGCAGACGCCCGCTAATCATCTTCGCCAAGCCGGTCTGGAAGATCGCCCCGCCCACGACAAACAAGCCAATCATCATGATGACCACCGAGTTGGAAAAACCGGACAATCCTTCCTCCGGAGTTAATATATGAAAGATAAGCAACAACAAGAGCGAACAAATAGCCACCAAATCCGAACGAACTTTCCCGCTCATGAAAAAGATAGCCGCGATAATTAAGATAGAAAGCGTTATCCACATAGTCCAAAAGAAATTATTCTACCAGATACTACAAATTCAACCATTACTTTATGTTGGGCAAAGTTAATGTTTTTTGCCGAAAGCAAAAAGAACTTACAACTCTATTTTTATGTGCGAAAATTTCACGAATATCGCGTCTGAAAAGATTTTTTATACATCCAAGCAAAAAGTACAGACAATCAGTAAAAACGAAAAGCAAGCAGATACAATCATGGGAAATTTCTTTACATCGCTTTTCTCTTCCTCGAAGGGCGAGGAGAGCGCGGAAGACAAGGTGAAAAATGAGTCGAAGAACTTCGATATCCTGAAATACGACGGCGTGCGGGCCCAACGAATCAACAAGATGGCCTATGCGATCAAGTGCTACACGGAAGCGCTGAACATCAAGGAAGATTTCGAGACAATGAGTTTCCTGGTAGCCGCCTATACGAAGACGAACGAGTTGGAGAAAGCCATCGAGACATTGGACCGGATGATCGCGCTCGAGCCGGAACGTTCCGACACCCGTCTGGCACGGGTCAACCTGCTCTTCATGCTGGACCGGGACGCGGAAGCCGCCACGGAGTGCGACCAAGTGATCGAGCTGGATCCCGCGAATCCGACCGCTTATTTCTCCCGGGCGAAGGCGAGGAAAACAACGCACGACCTGCTGGGAACCCTCGCGGACCTGACGAAGGCAATCGCGCTCAAAGAAGATTTCGCCGACGCTTACTTGCAACGGGCGGAAGTCCTGCTTCAGATGGGGCAAGCCGGAGAAGCGCTCCCCGACGCGGAAAAGGCGATCGAACTTGCCCCGGAGGAGGAAAACGCATATCTAACAAGAGGGCGCATCCATGCCGCCTTGGGGGATACCGACGCGGCAAGCGCCGATTTCCAGCGGGTCATCGACTTGAATCCTTTCAATGAGGAAGCATATCTCTTATCCGGGCAATTCATGATCGCGCAAGAGAAATACGACGAGGCCATCACGTTCCTCGACGAGGCCATCGAGGTCAATCCCCATTTCGCCAAGGCTTACGCCGAGCGGGGACGGGCAAAGAACCTGAAAGGTGATAAGGCGGGAGCTTTCGAGGATTTGAAAAAATCGCTCGAATTAAATCCGGATAGCGAGGAGGCACAACGGATGAATGGCCAGCATTCCAACTTCGACAATCTGTATAAAGGCGGTATTTACGGATAAAAAGAACAAGCGAGTGCGTCAAATCGCAAAAAAGCACACAGATAACACACCTGCTTAATCTGTGTTATCTGTGTGCCAATACTACGCGATTATCTTCCGTAGAACTGTTTAGCGGAAGGAACCATGATCACGTTCAGTTCCGGATCCGGCATATCGGGGTCGAGCGGGAACATCGGCCGAACGATATTCTTATACGGAAGCTTCTTGAAGTCCTGATCCACGCCACCGCGGGTAAACGCCATCACCCAATCCGCTTGGATACTATACCAGCGGTTCACAAGGTAACCTTGTTTTACCATCACGATATCCATCTCTTTCGGGTCGATACCCGAGCCATCCAGATTCGGCGTCGGTGAAGAAGTACCAACTACCACGTAAACGCTACCGGTCTTCACGATGGCGATATCCCGTTTGCGTCTCCAATCATCCACGTTCTTATCCGATTCCGGGCTGACATAGACAACGGTACCCGACAATTTCACGGGGCCTTCGTAGGAATTATCCGTCATGGCGCCCACCAAACCTTCCACGTGTCCGCCTACGCCAACCTCACGGGCTTGCTTAACGACCTCCTCGCCCGGAATGGAGCAATACAGCACGCTCTTTCCTTTCTCGGTCTGGAACTCCGGACGCTTCAAGAGGCGCGCCAAGGTCCATGTAACCTCACCGGAACCACCACCGCCGGGGTTATCGCCCATATCGCTGATGAAGAACGGTTTCTTATCGCTCGCGATCGCTAAGTCGATACACTTATCCAACTCATAGCCAGGAGCCTCCAACGAGAATTGCTTGCGCACGTCCCAGAACTTTTGGGCCAGTTTCTTCGCGCCGGCTTTTACCTGTGCCTCATCGTCACCATAAACCATTACGACTCCCTGGTTCCGAGGATTATCGCCCCATACGTAACCAATCCAGATACCCGCGTCGATCACGCCCGGCATCGCCTCTACCTCGGGAACCAACGCGTACAATGATTTCGCCGGTTCTACACGCGTACTCGACCACTCGCCGGATACCAATACCGGTACGGCTACCCATGCCTTGTAAGCCGGGCGTCCCTTACCGGACTCCAAACGCTCCAACAAGTTGACGACACCGCGGCGGTGCGACTCGCGCGAATCATCGTGCGGCGCCTTGCGATACGTCGTGATTAAATCGGAATTCAACGCTACCAACCAAGAAGTATTTCCGTGCAGGTCCATCGTCGTCGTCGTCAGCACATCGTTTCCAATCAAGCTGCGTACCTTTTGCATGAACTCGCCCTCCGGGTCTGCCACGCCTTCCACGCTACAAGCGCCGTGGTTGTAGAACCAGAACGCGTCGTAAGGCATATTGGCCTTAATCTGCTCCAACGTCTTCTCCACGAAAGCGTCGTACGACTCTTTCGTCACGGGGCCTCGTCCACCACCATATCCAATCTGAGCGGGAAGCCATGTAGCCGCTTGCCCCATCGCGGAATCAGGGCTCAGGTAATCCGGCATCCGAACAGGTACACCTCGTATCTCCTGCCGGTTCGGAACAAACACACTATTCTCGATTTGGATACCCGCGATACCGATACGCGGTTTCTTCTTTTGCGCGAAAGCGTCGCCGGCGAAAGACACCGCCAAGAGGCACGCTCCCAATACAACTAAATGTTTTTTCATGCTATTTTTCTTTATGATTCTATTTGAGACTGTCTATTCGAAAAAACGAGTGAACAAGTTTATTATAACATTCCCTTGTCCACTCGTCATTTTATTTATCTATCCCTGACGAATAAAACTTCGCGGGCGTTCGTTTTTAATCATTCGAGATAAGATCACCTACGATATCAATCTCTGCCTGCGGAATCGGCAGTTTCTCGTCACCAGCCTGGAACGGTTGCATCGCATACGAGCCATACTTCACGACATTGCTGAATACCGTCGGTCCCCAGCCTTGGCGTACCACGTCGAAGAAGCGGAAACCTTCCATACCGAACTCCAAGTGACGCTCGTTCATCAAATCCTGCAAGAACTGGTCACCCGTACTGGTCTTCGGCTCCAAGTTGACATGCGAACGTACTTCGTTCAAGTATTTCTGTGCGTTCGTAATATCATTCGTGAAATAGCAAGCCTCCGCATAGTTCAGGTAAACCTCCGCCAAGCGGATCAAGCGCAAGTTCGTCGGTTGGTTGTTACCGCGGTTCTCCTCGCGCTCACCCGGAGCGAGGTACAACTTGCGATTGTACCAATGGGTACGGTCGTCCGTGATAGGACCCACCTCGCCTTTCGCAGCGACCTCGATCTCTACAGCCTCATCCGCGGAAAGCAACGTCGCTGCCTTACGGATCACGTCACCCTCGGCGTCGTAAGCGTCCGCCAAAGCCTGGGTTGGTTGCGCGCAACCGAAACCGATGGTCATATTACGCGGCATCGACATCAACACGTGACGGTTACCGTTATTGGCGGTATACGAACTTTGCAAGGTAGAAACGTAATTATTGATTTCCAAAATGGAAGCGGAACAATGCTCACCGTCCAACGAGAACTGCCAAGCGTAATCCTCCGGGCTGACCAAGCTATAATCGCTACCGCACTCGTTCTGGAAAGCCTCGAACGCTTCCTTCACCTTGTCGTACTTCTTCTCATAGAGATACACACGGGTCTGCATGGCGAGAGCGGCGTCTTTCGTGATGCGCCCCGCATACGACGTCATGTAATCCTTAATCTCGCTCTTCTTCGGCAACACGGCAACCGCGTCGTTCAGGTCTTGCTCGATGACAGCATAGACTTCCTCCTCGGTAGAACGGCCGAAGCGATCATGATTGAGATCCAAGACCTCCGTATAGCACGGAACGCCACCAAAGATCCTCACCAACTCAAAATAGGTATAAGCGCGGATAAACTTCGCCTCGCCCACCATCTGCTCCTTGTTGTACTCCGAGAAGATAGCGCCGTCCGCTGTCTCCATATCCTGGATGAACAAATTGGCCCGATTAATCGTTACATACGAATACCGGTATTTGTTCGTGATCTCGTTATGATCCGCCGGATATTGATAGTTCTCCATCAACGTGAAACTGGCCTCATCACTCGCGGAACCGCTATACGTAGCGTCCTCCGACAATACATCGCCGCACCATTGCATCGACCACGTGGTACGAAAATCCTTCATGCCGGCGTAAACCGCCGCCAAACGCAAGAACGCCTGCCGCTCCTCCGATATCTCACCTGCCTCCGGACTACCTAACGGCTCCAAATCCAAATCGGCACAACTATTGAATCCTGTCAAGACCGCGGCGGCCAGCGCGATCCCTATGATATATTTGCTTTTAAACATGACATTAAAAATTTAGAAAGTAACATTGATACCTCCGGTAAATGAAATAGACTGAGGATAGATACCGTAATCTATACCTCTTGACGCGGAACTCGACTGACCGACCTCAGGATCCATACCTGTGTAGCTGCTGATCGTGAACAAGTTGGTACCGCTGACATAGAAACGCACGCGTTGCATACCGATTTTCTGCGTCAAGACAGAAGGCAGGGTATAACCCAACGTAGCGTTCTTCAAACGCAGGAACGAACCATTCTCTACGTACATATCGGAGAAGCGGTCGTTATCGTTGTTGTCCACCGGTGTCAAGCGCGGAATATCCGTGTTCGTGTTCTGGGGTGTCCAGTAATTCAACAACGCCCGATCCTTGTTCGTCATATCGTTCGGGAAGTAGGTGTACCAACGCATCGCGTTGAAGATATCGTTCCCGATCGTACCGCTGAACTGCAAGTTCAAATCGAAGCCCTTCCAAGCCATACCCACGTTGATACCGTAGATGACATCCGGAATCGGGTTACCAATCATGGTACGGTCGTTCGAATCCAACTTGCCGTCATTATTCGTATCCACGAACAAGACATCACCCAACTCAGCGTTCGGCTGGTAGTCCGCACGCTTCACGGCATCCAATTGCTCTTGCGTCTGGATCAAACCATCGGTTACATACCCCCAGAAAGCGCCAATCGGCATACCCTCGGTCGTATAAGTCAAATAGTATTGACCGTTACGGAACGAACCATCAGAAATCGGCGTACCACCGTTCAACTTCGTCATCCGGTTGCGGATGGTCGAGAAGTTCATACCCACATTGTATTGGAAACCGCCCTCGGTCTGGTCGCGCCACTCGAGGTTCACCTCGATACCGCGGTTGTTCGCCTCACCGATGTTCGTGAAAGTGTTGCTCGTATATCCCATATAGATAGGCATCGGCGCCGCCAGCAACATATCCTTCGTAGTCTTGTTGTAGTACTCGAAGTTGAACATCAACCGTTGATTAAAGAAGCTGGCATCCAAACCGATGTTGTACGACTCGGTGGTCTCCCACTTGATATCCGGGTTACCCAAACGTGCCACGGCGATACCTTGATAGAGGGTCTCGTTCGGGCGAGCGCCGAACAAGGCGCCGTACGTAGCGTTCAAAGCCAGCAAGCTACGATCCACGTAGTTGGTGATATTCTGGTTACCAATCTGTCCCCAACCACCGCGGAGCTTCAACGACGATACCCAATCCGCGTTCAATTTCTTGAAGAACTCCTCGTTATCGAGGCGCCAACCCAAGGCGAACGAGGGGAAGTTACCCCAACGGTTCTTCTCGGAGAACTTAGAGGAACCATCCCGACGGAACGTTACCGTTACCAAGTACTTATCGTCGTAGTCGTAGTGTACACGACCCAAGTAAGACATCAAACCAAACTCCGTCGCACTGTTGCTTGCCGTGGTCTTGGTATCGTCCAACGTAGCGTCGATATAATGCAGGTTTTCCGACTCACCGATCAAATCCCGTGCGCTCGCGCCCAACGACTCATACATTCCCCACTCGTTGGTATAACCGATGATCGCGTTGATGGAGTGTTTCTCCGCAAAGGTATTCTCGTACGAGAGGGTATTCTCGAACAAATAGTTATGCCGCTTTTGCCACGTCTTCGACACGCTGCTCTCCAAGTTGCGCTGGCTCGGAGATACCTGATAAACTGGCGAGAAGGTCTTGTTGTCGATCCGGCGAATCTCGGCGCCGAAGGTACTCTTAAACTTCAAGCCCTTAATGATTTGCCACTCACCGAACATATTCCCGACAAAGGCGAGACGCTCGCGACGGTTGTCGCGGTACATAATGCTCGCCAACGGGTTGTAATAGTCGATATACGGCGAGTAACCGTACGAACCATCGGCGTTCTGGGCGGGTGTCACCGGATCCAAACGGATGGCGTTACTTACGACACCATAGTCGGCATCGTACACACCGCTACTGTTACGCTCGCTGATACTCGAGTCGGTCGACCGCGTGATCGAGGCGTTCGTTCCTACTACCAAGTGATCCTTGATAATGGTCTTCTCCGAACTCTGGCGGACGCTGAAACGCTGGTAATCGGATTTCTTGATGGTACCTTCCTGGTCGATATAGCTCAAGCCCAAGTTGTACTTATAGTCGTCTGCCTTACCGCCGCTGATGCCCACGCTGTAATTGTGCATAAAGGCGGTACGCGTAATCTCATCCATCCAGTTGGTAGACGTATTCCGGTTGACCAAACTCAGGTCGATGGGAGCCGAACGCAAGGCGTTCAATTGCTCCTGATAGTCGTACCACTCCGGACCGGACATCAAGTCGAGGTTGTTCAACACCTTGTTCATACCCCAGTACGCGTCAAGCGTAACGGTGGTCTTACCTACCTCACCCTTCTTCGTGGTAATCAAGATGACACCGTTCGCACCACGAGAACCGTAGATCGCGGAAGCGGAAGCATCCTTCAACACCTCGATGGATTGGATATCCGATGTACTCAAATAGTTGATATCCGTCACGGGCATACCGTCCACAACGTACAACGGCTCGGCGTCGTTCACCGTACCGACACCACGGATACGGATGGTAGCAGCCTCACCCGGAGAACCGGAACTGGACGTTACCGACACACCGGTAGCCAAACCTTGCAACGCCGTAGATACGTTAGCGACCGGTTGACGAGCGATACTTTCCTCGCTCACGGACGAGATAGCACCCGTGATATCGCTCTTCTTCATCGTACCATAACCGACAACAACCACCTCATCCAAGGCTTGCGTATCCTCTTTCAAGGTCACGTTAATAGTTGTTTTATTTCCTACGGGCACTTCCTGGCTCAGGTAACCAATGTAAGAAACCACCAATACGGAACCGGACGGAACCTCCAATGAGAACTTACCATCGAAGTCCGTAATCGTACCCGTGCTCGAACCCTTTACAACGATGTTCGCGCCAATTACAGGCATACCCGCCTGATCCGTCACGGTACCCCTTACCGTAATTGTTTGTTGATTGGAAGCCAAAATGGAAGGCTTATTTTCGACCCAGGCTTTTCCCACGGAAAACGCCAGCTGGTCGTCGAGCGCAGCCTTACCTCCAGAAGAAGGAGCCGCGTACGCTTCACACAAGAAGCCTGTTAAAAAAACAGCGAGTAATTCTTTTCTCATGATATTAAAGCATAATTAGATTAAACCTCTTTTCAGCCGCGAACGTAGGTATTTACTCCCGAAGTAAAAAAGAAAATCGTATAATTTTTCCTTTTTATGTTCTCAAACATATTCCCGCACGCCACCGTTCCATATATCAAACGTTCTTTGATAATATATTGATAATAAACCATTTACAAATCAATCTTTTCTTGCGCCTCATGGACGATAATAATCGAAGCCTTTAAAAAACAAATGTTTACCGACCACTAATATTCATTATCGAGTTATACAAATTTCACCTCTACCACCCCACGCCATCCGGAAAGCGTAGCTTCGCGACACAGAAAGCCTGGCTTTCCACAGGGAAAAACCCGGCTTTATACCTATTATTATATATATCCACATAAGAATGCGCGAGGACGCCTCCCCGAAAAAAGGGAAAAAAGGGAAGCCGACTCTTTGTATATTCAAAAAAAGGCTCTATCTTCGCGGCTCGAATCATTATGCGAATAATAATAAATAAGATAGAAAGATGAAAAGAACATTCCAACCTTCCAATCGGAAAAGAAAGAACAAGCACGGATTCCGTGCGAGAATGGCAACCGCGAACGGACGCCGGGTATTGGCGGCTCGCCGCGCGAAAGGCAGAGCGAAATTAACGGTATCCGACGAGTATTGCGGATAATCCGTACGACCGGAATCCACGGGAGAGACAAGGGGAAAGTAAAGGTTTTTGCGACAAAAAGCCTTTACTTTCTTTGTTTTTGTGGGTTTATGCCGGTAGGATGAACCTATATGCCGTTTTTTACGTATATTTGAGGCGGCAACGAAAACGAGAGATGAAATGAGTAATTTTTTGATTCGATTGGTCAAGAATCCGTTTATCATCAATATACTGCTGATGATCATCGCGACGTGCGGCATCGTCTACGGCGTGCTGGCATGGCTGGACTCCTATACGCGCCACAACGAGGCCGTGCTCGTCCCCGACGTGAAAGGGATGCGTATCGAGGACGCCGCCCAGTTCTTCCAGAATAGCCATTTGCGCTACAGCGTAATCGACTCCGTATTCTCCGAGAATGTCGCCCCGGGCGCCGTGGTAGAGCTCGTGCCCGAGGTAGGCTCGAAGGTCAAGGAAGGACGAATCGTATTCGTGACAATCAACGCGATGACCTCGCAAACGGCGATTATCCCCGACGTGGAGGACCTTTCGTTCCGCCAAGCCTACACGCTCCTGCGAGGCGCTGGATTCGACTCGGTGGAAGTGGAGTACGTGGCGGGCGACTATAAGGACCTGGCGATGGGCGTGGAGATGGACGGACGTCCCTTGATAAAGGGGGAGCGCTTGCCGCTCTCCTCCCACTTGGTGCTGAAAGTCAGCAGTGGCGACCCCAACTATATGCCGGAGGATTCGCTGGCGCTGGACAGCATCCCCGTGGAGCCGTTGGATAGTGACTTGGAAAAATGGTTTTAGGGATGATGGAGGAATGGTTGGAAGAGATAGACGAGGGGACGCTGGAAGATGACCTGTTAGCGCCGGAGGAAGAGGACGAGGCCCTTTCCCAGCCTCTTTACGAGCATTATCGGTTCGTGGCGGACAAAGGGCAATCCCTGCTCCGGGTGGACAAGTTCCTGGTGGACCGCATCGTGGGCATCACGCGCAACCGCGTCCAACAAGCGGCCGAGGCGGGATACATCCACGTGAACGACAAACCCGTGAAAAGCAATTACCGGGTGAAACCGCTGGACGTGGTCACGGTGCTGATGGACCGCCCGCGCCGGGAGGTAGAGATTATCCCGGAGGACATCCCCCTTGACATCGTGTACGAGGACGACGACCTGCTGGTGGTGAACAAACCGGCGGGATTAGTGGTACACCCCGGACACGGGAATTACACCGGCACCTTGGTGAACGCCCTGGCCTACCACCTCAAGGACGATCCCTATTACGACCCCTCCGACCCTCGCTTAGGCTTGGTGCATCGCATCGACAAGGACACATCGGGCCTGCTGGTCATCGCCAAGCGACCGGAGGCGAAAAGCCATTTGGGCTTGCAATTCTTCCACAAGACGACCCGGCGCGAATACCAAGCGTTGGTATGGGGAATCATCCAGGAGGACGAGGGACGCATCGAAGGCAACATCGGACGTGATCCGCGCGACCGGATGCGGATGACGGTATTCCCCGAGGGCGACCAAGGGAAAACGGCGGTCACGCATTATACCGTATTGGAGCGCTTAGGTTACGTCACGCTGGTAAAATGCCGCCTGGAAACGGGGCGCACGCACCAGATACGCGTGCACATGCGCCACATCGGCCACACGCTCTTCAACGACGAGCGATACGGGGGCCACGAGATATTGAAAGGTACAACTTTTTCGAAATACAAGCAGTTCATACAGAACTGTTTCACCATTTGCCCGCGTCAAGCCTTGCATGCCAAGACGCTGGGATTCATACATCCGACTACGGGAAAGGAGATGTTTTTCGACTCCGAGCTGCCCCCGGATATGCGGCAATTGATCGACAAATGGCGGGTTTATGTAAATACGAGGGAACTATGAGAACAAGAAAGAATGTCGCCATCGTGGCGGGAGGAGATTCGTCCGAGATCGTGATCTCGCTAAAAAGCGCGGAAGGACTCTACTCCTTTATCGATAAGGATAAATATAATGTATATATCGCCATCGTCAAGAAAGGCGAATGGGCGGTCGTGCTCCCCAACGGGGAACATACGCCCATCGACAAGAACGATTTCAGTTTCCAGGAGGGAGACGAGAAGAGGCATTTCGACTTCGCGTACATCACGATACACGGTACGCCGGGCGAGGACGGACGCCTGCAAGGCTATTTCGATATGATCGGGATGCCCTACTCCTCGTGCGGGATGCTGGTCAGTGCGCTGACCTTCAACAAATATGTCTGCAACCATTATTTACAGGACTTCGGCATCCGGATCGCGGATTCCATCCATTTGTTCCGGGGCGAGCGTATCGCGGACGAGGAAGTCGTCAACCGCTTGGGATTGCCCCTCTTCGTGAAACCCGACGATGGCGGAAGCAGCTTCGGTGTCACGAAGGTGAAAGAGGCCTCCGGCATCCAACCGGCCATCGAGAAGGCGTTCCGGGAAGGGAAAGAGGTAATCATCGAGCGTTTCGTGGAGGGCACGGAGGTGACATGCGGATGCTACAAGGTCGCGGGGAAAGAGGTTGTCTTCCCCCTGACGGAGGTAGTTACCGAGAACGAGTTCTTCGATTTCGACGCGAAATACAACGGACAGGTGAGCGAGATCACACCCGCCCGGCTATCGGAGGAGCTGACACGAAAGATCCAACAGGAGACCTCGCGGATCTACGATATATTGGGCGCCAAGGGCTTGATCCGGGTGGATTACATCATCCCCCGGGATGGCGAGCCGGTGCTCCTGGAGATTAACACGACACCGGGCATGACGGCCACCAGCTTCATCCCGCAACAAGTGCGGGCCGCCGGGTTGGACATCCGGGAGGTCATGACCGATATCATTGAGAATGAACTAAACAAAGAAACAACAAAATGAACAGATATGGATACAGCGATTGTTTCCCCTAATTTCGACGATATTCGTCCGCTCAATAACAACGAGGTAAAGGATGCGATCGAGAGCCTGATCGCCAATGAGGAGTTCAAGCGGGCCTTGCGATACATCAAGCCGGATTTGGACTGGGAGGAATTCTCCGCCGCGATGCGCGCCTGCCAGACGAAAGAGGAGTTCAAGGCCACGTTCGGCTACGACGCGGTCATAACGGTGGCGAAGAAGACCACCTTCTCGCTCACGATATCCGGGCGCAGCCGCCTGCCTAAGGATAAAGCGGCCTGCACGTTCATCTCGAATCACCGGGATATCGTACTGGACGCCTCTTTCTTGAATCTCATGCTATACGACGTAGGCTACGGCATGACGCAGATCGCCATCGGCGACAACCTGCTGATCCGTCCCTGGATAGAGACCTTGGTACGGCTGAGCAATAGTTTCATCGTGAAACGCGGCGTGTCCGTGCGACAGATGCTGGAGGTGAGCCGTACGCTCTCCGCCTATATCCACCATACGATTCAGGAGACCAAGGAGTCCATCTGGATTGCCCAGCGCGAGGGACGTGCCAAGGACTCGGACGACCGCACGCAAGGAAGCGTGCTGAAGATGCTGAGCATCGGAGGCAATAAGAATAACCTGCTGGACAACCTGATAGACCTGAACATCCTGCCAATCGCCATCTCGTACGAGTTCGACCCGTGCGATTACCTGAAAGCGAAAGAGTTCCAACTCAAGCGGGACGACCCCAACTACGTGAAGAGCCAGCATGACGATTTGCTGAGTATGGAAACCGGTATCCTGAACAACAAAGGGCGCGTGCATTTCACGATCACCTCGCCCATCAACCCCTATCTGGAGCAACTCGACCGGAACATGGAGAAGAACGAGTTGGTAGGCGCTATCGCCTCCATCATCGACCGGGAGATTTACAAGAACTACCGGTTCTATCCCTGCAATTACGTGGCTTATGATTGGCTGAACGGCACCCGACGCTTCCACGAGCACTACGGACCGAAAGACAAGAAACAGTTCGAGACGTACATCCAAGGACAGCTGGACAAGATTGTCCTGCCCGACAAGGACGAGACATTCCTGCGGAAAAAACTCCTGGAAATGTACTCCAACCCCTTGAAAAATTATCTGACTACATTATAAAATAGACCGATGGAAGGTGTGTCAAAATCAAGCATTGGCACACCTTCCAACGTTTATCACTTGCCTCCACCACCGATCGCGACGCGGCAAGAGAGCGGGGCCTGCCGGTTGAAGGAATCGCGGTAATAGGCCTCGGCGGCTCCTATCCTTAACTTGGCACGCACCTTCACCGGGATATGATTCGCGTCATCTCCCATCCATACCTCAGCGGCCTCCTTCGCTTGGGTGAACGCCTCGTCGTAAATATCGATATAGAAATGACGTGTGCGGTACTTGAACCCCTGGTGCTCCACGATTTGTTGCCCCGTATAACGGAAACGGGCATTCACCAAGTCGCGACCGATAGCGACCGTAAAGGGGAACTCCGCCCCATACGAAAGCGCCGACCAGTCCAGCGAGCGCAGATGCATCGTGGCGCCTAACAAATCGAAGACCGGATTCCGGCTCATCAGGAGGGTATCTATCTTGGTCGCTTTCAATGTATAACGGAGCGAATGAATCGCCACGCTATCGTCCTTTCCATAGTTGAAATCCAGCTCATCCACCGAATAATAATCGCCATCGTTCGTTCGCTTGGAACTATACAATAGCCGATGATCCGCCGAGTAATGGCAATCGATCGTATCCCGCATGGGGAAGAAACGTTCCACCACGCCCGAGGAACGGAACAACAAGGTATAACGCCACGGCGAACCGACTCGCTCCGAGGCGTTCCGCACGGAGAATGTGGCCAACCCCGCCTTCGACATAATCACCCCCCACTTGAAATAGAGATCGTAATCAATCCGCTCGCCATGTGACAAGGGCAAAGGCTGCGCCCGAAGGCCAGAGACGAACGCGCACCCGATAATTATCGCGGATAGCACCCATTTAGAAGCCCAGACTCCTGAAGCTATTGCTCGTGGACGATGATTGTTGCCTTCCCTCATTTCTATAATCCCGTTTCTTTTTCGTTTGTTCCTTCGGCTTGTTCTTCGTAATCTCCAGCGGCTTCTGGCGGTTGAACGGCGCGGCGTGTATATCCCACGTCTCCTCTACCTGCCAGTTCTGCATGATATTGAACATCTTCGGGCAATAGAAGACCATCTCCGGTTGCCTCTTCCCGGCATAATCGCCCGTATCCCACTTATCGTTGCCATTCGCGTCCAGCACCAAGCGGGCGTAATACTTATCCGGCTTCAAATCCATGAAAAGCGCGCCACCGTCCTTCATCCGGACCTTGCGCACCGGCACATCGTTGCTATTCAGCAGCTCCACGAAAGCGGTAGAATCCGCGCCAATAATATTAATGTATAAATGCCCATACTCGTCCTCTCGCTTAATCTTGAAGTTCCCCTCGAAACCCTCGTTCCACTTTCCGTACACGCTGAAAATCGCGGCCGAGTCGATACTTAGCCGGAACTCCTCGCCATACCCCCACGGACGCTTCAGGCAGAATTTCAAAGAGTTGATCGAATCCGGGAAGAACTCGAAATCCGCGGGATTCCATACCGAGTCCACCATCTGCTCCAAACGGAACATCTCCCCGTCAATCTCGATAACCGGCTCGGAGAATATCACCGATATCGTATCGTACAGATTAATCGAGCCCGTGGCGTTGAGCGTCATACCCAAGAACTCAATAGGCTCCGGCTCGTCGTCCTTACGCTTCTTCTTTTTCTCCACCGGACGACGACGGGCGATAAACTGTACCGTATCCCGTTGCGGACGCAGGATATTCAACGAATCACTCTTCATATAATCCACCTCCATCCGCAAGGTATCCTGTTGCCATACCAACGAGTCGGTCAACCAATAGAGCGCCGTCTTTCCTTCCTCGGTGGTTTGCGGGTAGTACCACACGCTATCCACAGGCGTGAAATTCAGAGGGACGGGAATAGGCACGGAGTCTAACGGAGCGTTGAAACGTAGCGAGAGGACACGCTCGTCGTTCCGCTCGGGGCGTAGCATATATTGCCGCACCACATCCTCCTTGAAGAGACGCAACTCAATATCGTCGGGCATAAAACGCGTATAACCGACCGTCCGGATCGTATCGATCGTCAAAGTATCCTTCCAAAGGGTATCCTGGCGGGTAGCCAACTCGAATGTAGGCACCACCAAGGAATCGTAAAAGGCAATCGCCTGACCGGGCTGGCTATATCGGTACGTACGCATCACGTCCTCCAAGGCATAGACCCGGTACGTGCCCGGCGCCATGTTACGAATCGTGAACTCACCCTTATCGTTCGTACGCGAGGTGCGCGTAAAAGGCAGACTCGTGAAAGCCGAATCCTCTAAATTCGTATGCACGCCAATCGTGATACCCGGCATCGGCTCCAGGTTCTCCGCGTTCAACAATATTCCGGAGATCGCCAACGAATCGAGCGTCTCGCCCGTAGAGAAGGCGAAGGTGAAATTCTCCAGCACATTCTTCTCGTTGTTATCGGCAAGGGCGGTGGTAAAGTCGATCGTGTAAGTCTCGTTCTCCAGCATCGTATCCTGGAACTCCACGATTACCCGGCGGCCATTCGCCTGGATAACCGGTTGCAAGCGCTGAGGAGGTGTAACGATGACATTCTCGGAAGGTTGATCGAGCTGCACCAGCTCGTCAAACAAGATCTCCACCCGGTTCTTCTTGAAGTTGAGTTGATTTGGAAGAGGATCGCTACTCACGAACTTGGGCGGCGCCTCATCATACGGGCCTCCGTTCGGCGTGGCCATATTCGCGCACGAATAAAGCAATACCAGCACGAACGCCCCGAAAAAGAAACGCAGGCTATCTCTCACATATTTATTCTCTCTCATTCCCATCCTTATTTCGATCGCGGGACAAAAATAGGGAAAAATCCCGTGACCCGCAGGTCCTTATACACTAATTATTCCTATCAAGCCACGATACGCCACCCGCCTTTACTCGAAACGGATGCTCTTGGCGGGATCGATCTTCGTAATCAAGTACGACGGCCCCAGCATCATCAGCATGGAAGCGACCAACGTACCTACGTTCAAGAGGATGAAAGCCTGCGGACTCAAGTGAATCGGCACGGCGTCCAGGTAATATACGGAGGCATCCAGCTTTAACAAATGAAACCGGGATTGGAGCCAGCAAATGGAAAGCCCGATAGCGTTTCCCCATAACATTCCTTTCCCTATCAGGAAGAACGACACGTAGAGGAATATCTTCCGGATACTGGTGTCGCTCTCGCCCAAAGCTTTCAGGATACCGATCATCTGGGTACGTTCCAAGATAATAATGAGCAAGCCGGATATCATCGTGAAGCCCGCCACGGCGAGCATCAGCGCCAATATAACGACCACATTGATATCCAATATATCCAGCCAATTAAAGATCATCGGGTTGAGTTCCTTTATCGAACGGGTATAGAAAGAGTTGCCGTTCCGGTCCTGTCGCTCCGATAAATGGAAATAAAGCGCCTCCGCGATCGGATCCAAACGCTCGTAGTCGCTTACACGCAGCTCCAGACCACTCACCTGGTCGGCCTCCCAATGGTTCAATCGACGTATCTGCTTGATATCGGCGATCACGAACAACTTATCGTAATCCAAGAAACCGGTCTCATAAATGCCTACGATCGTGAATTTGCGCGCCCGCACCTCCTCGCCCACGAAATAAGCGAGAAACGAATCGCCCACGTTCAACTCCAATAAATCGGACAGATGGCGGGACAGGATAACCTCCGTGGAGTTCTTATCCGGCTGGATGGAAAGTACCCGTCCCTCTTTCAGGTTCTCTTGGAAAAAAGTCCAATCATAATCCTCATCCACGCCTTTCAGCACGATGCCCTGGAAATCCCGCTCCGTCTTCAGGATGCCCAGTTTCGTGGCGAACCGCTCCACATGCCGGATGCCCGGGAAGGCGGAAAGTACCTTCATCAACGTATCGCTCACCGCGATAGGACTGGCCTCATACGAGGTGTTGCTATCAAAATTCGTTACTTGAATATGCGCCCCAAAACCTATCACCTTCTCGCGCACCTCTTTCTTAAAACCCACCACGATCGCCACGGAAAGAATCATGACCGCCAATCCCAAGGCGATTCCCGCCAAGGCGATACGGATGACGGGCGGGGTAGCCCGGCGCTTCCCCTCCTTGCCAAAGTAAATCTTTCTCGCTATGAATAACTCAAGGTTCAAGAGGCTACGTATCGTGATCGCGTTAAAGAGTCCTTCCCGGGTAAGCCTCCAGCGCCTTCGCCAATACGACCAGCGCTTTCGCCAGATCCTCCTTTTTCAAGACGTAGGCCATACGAACCTCGTCCTTGCCCAATCCCGGCGTGGTATAGAAACCCGAGGCGGGCGCCATCATGACGGTCTGCCCCTCGTACTCGAACTCATCCAGGCACCACGCGCAAAACTTATCCGCGTCGTCCACCGGGAGTCTCGCCACGGTATAGAAAGCACCCATCGGAATGGGGGAATAGCAACCCGGTATGCGGTTCAACCCATCGATCAGGAATTTACGACGCTCCACATACTCATTGTACACGGACAGCATATAATCGTCCGGGGTATCCAAGGAGGCCTCGGCGATAATCTGACCGATCAGAGGCGGGCTCAAACGGGCCTGGCACCATTTCATCACGTTCTCTTTCACCAAGCGATTCTTAGTGATCAGGGCACCGATGCGGATACCGCACTCGCTATAACGCTTCGACACCGAGTCGACCAACACGACGTTATTCTCTATTCCCTCCAAATGAAAGGCAGAGATATAAGGAGCCCCCGTGTAACAAAACTCGCGGTACACCTCGTCCGAGAACAGGAACAAGTCGTATTTCTTCACGATATCGCGTATCTGGTTCATCTCCTTCTGGGTATAAAGGTAGCCCGTCGGGTTATTGGGATTACAAATCAGGATCGCTTTCGTGCGAGGCGTTATCAGCGACTCGAACTTCTCCACCGACGGGAGCGCGAATCCCTCCTCGATGGTCGAGGGAATCGTCTTGATTACGGCACCGCTCGATATAGCGAAAGCCATATAGTTGGCATACGCGGGCTCCGGCACGATAATCTCGTCCCCCGGGTCGAGGCAGGCCAGGAACGAGAAGAACACCGCCTCCGAACCTCCCGTAGTGATAATGATATCATCCGCGTCAACTAATATATTGAATTTCGCGTAGTATTTCACCAGCTTCTCGCGGAAACTACGGATACCCTCGCTGGGCGAATACTCCAACACCTTCCGGTCGATATGGCGCATCGCCTCCATCCCCACCTCGGGCGTGGGTAGGTCGGGCTGACCGATATTGAGATGATACACCTTAATTCCTCTCGCTTTCGCCTTGTTGGCCAGCGGGACCAGCTTGCGGATGGGGGAAGCCGGCATGTCGATTCCCCGTTGTGATATGTTAGGCATTACTTAAATCTTGTTGTTCATTTTATTATGGGCGCGAAGATAACAATAAAATAAAAAGGAAAGGGGCTGTATGGGAAATTTAAATGCCGGGCCGCGGCGAGTCCTTGCTCGCGTGCATGGTCGATACGAAAGCATGCGGATCGATCTTGGCCACCTCGTTCTTCAGCCGGGGCATATCCTTCCGCTCGGCAAGGGTGAAGATGATTTCCGTCTCGTGTCCCTCGTACATGCCTTTCCCGTGGATATAAGTTCCCCGCATCCCCATCTTGCCGACAATCAAGTCGTGCATCTCTTTCGTTTTCCGGGAAACGATAAACACGGCCCGGTTGGGATTCTCGCTCTGGAACATCTCCACGACTTTCCCGTAGACAAAAATCGCGAACCAGGAATACAACGGCACCGCCCAATCCTGG
Source organism: Candidatus Parabacteroides intestinigallinarum (assembly GCA_019114945.1). Taxonomy (GTDB): domain Bacteria; phylum Bacteroidota; class Bacteroidia; order Bacteroidales; family Tannerellaceae; genus Parabacteroides; species Parabacteroides intestinigallinarum. Next base: position 56,173 of record DXEN01000017.1, read on the forward strand.
AATACGAGCAAGCCCAAGAGGACGATCGCCGAATCGAGCACGATGATCATATTGCTGACCTTCAAATTCGTGTCGTTCGCTATCACACGGGCCAACACGTCCGTACCCGCGCTCGTGCTTTGCGCATGGAAGATGCAAGTGACACCCATGCCCAGGATCGCCCCGCCATAAAACGCGGCGATAAAGGCGTCGTCTTCCACGAGCGGCTCGGTCAAGAAATAGGAAAGCGTATCCGTGAACACGGAGATCAGCAGGAAAGTGGCGATCGTCCTCGGCCCGGACGACAGCCCGATCTTCCGCATCGCCAAGATCATCAACGGGATGTTGAAGCACAGCGCCGTGATACCCATCGGGAAACCATCCGGCAAGAACGGGAATACTCCTTTCGTCACGTGGTGGATCACGATAGAGATACCATATACGCCTCCGGGCACGATTTTATAGGGCGCCAAAAAGAGCACGTAACTCAACGCTTGCAAGAACGAGCCTACCACGATCAGCGAGTAAGCCCGCAAGTTGGATGGAGCCAAAAGTCCGCGTGTTTTCATGTCTCGAAAAAAATATGTATTAACGACCGCGAACTTACGTAAACTTCTTTAGAACGCAAGCGTCCCCCCTATAAAAAGTAACGCCTCCCCCCAACAACACCGATGGCCGCCACACTCACGCGGGACGACCACCCTCATACCTAAATATCTTTCCCAAGATATCCAATACCTATTAAAACCTAAACAAAAAACTAAAAACAATGATATCGAATCTTTTTTCTTGACACCGCGAAGATAGGAATATGTTTTACAACATAGTTCCACAAAGCAGTTAATTTTCGCGAACAAGCGTCATTATTGACAATAGTCAAGACCATTCGAAATCATTTTGTAACACCTATCTCAAAATAGATACTTTTTTGATACAATCGAGGCAGTGTCACCGAACCTCCCGCATCCCGCCAACGCGAGTCCTAATCCTATTATATATACCTATCGCTTTCCGCTCATAGCTTTTGTGAACTTTTATCCGGGCAGTCCCACTAACTCTATTCAGACACTCTGAATAGCCCTATTCAGACATCCTGAATAGCTCTATTCAGACACCCTGAACAGCTCTATTCAGACACCCTGAATAGCTCTATTCAATATTTAAAGCTCCCGCCACCCAGGAACTCACGCAACAAGGAGGTGCCGGGCAACTGTTCCGAGGGAATGTAATTGAAGTAACGCAGGAAACGGAGCAGGCGATAGGCCTCGGCGTTCGCCTCGCTATTCTCTTGCACGCAAGCGAGGATAGGCTCGGCGTATTTGCGCAAGGCGGCCAGCTCGTAAAGCATCGCGCTGTTGAACATCGAGTCGGCGTTCTCCTGGTAGGGAAAGACCCACTTATCCTCGCCCCGGCGCACGCTCGGCCAGCGGCGGATGGTCTCCTCCGCCGAGTAGCCGCGGAAACGATAATCGCGGATGATGCGGCGCAGCAGGCGGTTATCGGTCGTCGGGATCCAGTTGTGATTATCCAGCGAGATGGAAGTCAGCACGGAGACGTACACCCGGTACTTGTAGGAATCGTCGATGAACTTCGTCAGCTCCGGGTTCAGGGCATGGATGCCTTCCATCACCAACACGGAATTATCGTGCATCCGCAAGCGCCTCCCCTTGAAAACGCGCCGCCCGGTCTCGAAATCGAACGAGGGCAGCTCGATCTCCTCGCCGGACAAGAGGCGTTTCAAGTCCTCATTGAAATAAGGCAGATCCAAGGCATATAGCGACTCGAAGTCGTAATCGCCCCGCTCGTCGAGCGGCGTATCCTCGCGATTCAGGAAGTAATCGTCGAGCGAGATACCCACCGGACGCAACAGGTTGGTGGCCAACTGTACCTCCAGGCGCTTGCGGAAGGTGGTCTTTCCCGACGAGGATGGGCCGGAGATGAGCACGATGCGGATGCCCCGCCGATAGCCGTCGGCGATCCGCTCGGCGATCTGCGCCACCTGCTTCTCCTGCATCGCCTCGGAGATCAGGATGGTGTCTTGCGAATGCCCCGCGGCGATCGCGTGGTTCAAGTCGCCCACGTTCTCCAGCCCCACCGTGCGCAGCAACGCCAGATGCTCCTTATAGGCGCCGAACATCTTGTCCTGCTTGATGACCGGGCGCAACGCCGTGGGGTCGTCCGGCCGGGGCACGCGCAGCAACACCCCATCCATGTAGGGCACCAGGTCGAACAACTGGACGTAGCCCGTCGAGGGCGTCAGGCAACCGTAGAAGAAATTGATATACCCATCCAACTCGTAGTAAGAGGTATAAGGCAGACCGGCGGTCTCGACCAGCCGCGCCTTATCCTCCAAGCCCAACTGGCGGAACAGGGTCAGCGCGTCCGCCGTCCGCGCCCGCCGGTGGATGAAAGGAAGGTTCGCGTCGATGAGTTCCCGCATCCGGGCCTTGATCTTGCTGATCGTATCCGCGTCGGGTCGCCTGCCGTCGCGAATCACGCAATAATAACCGTTCGACACCGGATGCTCCAGGTACAAGGTGGCCTCGGGCCAGATGTCGTGCGTCGCTTTCAGAAGGATATGGCAGAGCGAGCGGACGTAGGTGCGTTGCCCGGAAAGATGGGTATAATCCACGAACTCCACATCCTTCGATTGCCAGCAGCGGTAGCCCAGCCCCTCCGTCTTGTTATTCACCTGCGCGTTCAACGGCCTGTACCGGAGCGGCGCGCCCACCGCCTGATAGATGTCCAACAACGAGGAACCGATGGGCACCTCTTTATACACCTGATTATTCTTGCAATAAATAGTTATCGTCTCCAACATACTATTCCAGTTATTATTTATAAATTCGCCCGCTAAAGATAAGAATATTAATCGACAGTATCCCATGATGAAAGGTAGATTTTTAGTGGTCCTCGGCACGCTGATAATGGCGCTCCTCGCCTGCGAGAAAGAGGAGCTCCACACGCCGGCGACCGACAACGAGGTGAATCAATGGATCGAGCGAACCCTGCGCGACCATTACCTGTGGTATGACGATATGCCCGCCGAAGGCGCGGTGGACCGCGGATCCGCCCCCGAGGAATTCTTCCTCTCGCTCCTCTCCGACCAGGACGGGAAAGAGCAAGCGGAGGGGCATCACTACTTCTCCACCCTGCAGCGAGCCGCCACCAAGTCCATCACCGACGAGAACGACTCCTATGGCTTCGACTTCGCGATCGGCACCCTGCAAGATAACGACGGGACCCATAAGATAGCCCTCGTGCTTTACGTGCTGAAAGACTCCCCCGCGGAAAGAGCCGGACTGAGACGAGGCGACTGGATCGTAGGGGTAAACGGCTCGTATGGCACGCTACAAGATTACGATCAACTCCGGAGCGGCGGAAGCGCCACCTTCCAATTGGCCGAGTCGGTGGAAGGCTCCGCTACCTCGTTGCGGCTGGGCCGGGAGATCGCGATCGAACCCTCCACCGTCGTGGAGGATATACCCATCCTGAAGGACTCGATCTACCAAGTAGGCACCCGGCGGGTGGGCTACCTGATGTATAATCATTTCGAGCTCGGCCCGGACGAAAACGACCTCGACGACACACGCTACCAGCAACAGTTGGAGGAACTCTTCGCCCGGTTCAAGCAAGCGGGCGTGAACGAGTTCGTGCTCGACCTGCGCTACAACGGCGGGGGCAACGTGCTATGCGCCCAGGCGCTGGCCTCGTTCCTCGCCCCCGAGGCGGCATTGGGCGAGACCTTTTGTCTCATGGAATACAACGACAAGCACACGGACGAGAACAACGCCATGCCCCTGCTCCGCACGACAGAGATATTGGCGGGCAACCTCGACCTGGACCGTCTGTTCGTGCTGACGGGAAGCACGACCGCCTCGTCGTCGGAGTTGGTGATCAACACGCTAATCCCCTACCTCGGACGGCAGAACGTACGCCTGATCGGCAGGCAAACCTTCGGGAAAACGGTGGGCGCGACCGTTTACAACGAATCGGAGCGGTACGGATGGATCCTCTCGCCCATAACGTTCCGCATCTACAACCGGGATCATGAGGCGGACTACGCCGATGGTTTCGCGCCGGATGTCAGCATCAACGAGTTCGCCTATCCGCTCGCCCCACTCGGCGACCCGCGAGACCCCTTATTGGGATACGCCCTCGCCGAGATAAGCGGCATCGCGTCCCCGGCGCTACGGGCCACCTCGCCCTCGTCCGGGCCGGATATCCGTTACGAGCCGCCCCGCTCGCTCCGGGACAACGTATTGGTAATACACGACAATAAATAACCTATGGAAAGTATCAAAGAGCAATATTGGAGATATTCGCTGATCGCCATCATCATCGGCGTCAGCGTCATCCTGTTCTTCGAGGCGACCCCGTTCCTCGGGGGCATACTCGGAGCGTTCACCATCTACATCCTCCTGCGGAAACAGATGTTCTACCTGACCGAGCAGATGCGGATACGGCCGTCCATCGCCGCCTCGCTCCTGCTGGGCGAGACCATCCTATTCTTCTTGATTCCCATCTCCCTGGCCGTCTGGTTGATTATCGACAAGATACAAGACATCAACCTCGACCCCACCCTGCTTCTGAACGCCGGGCAAGAGTTCGCCGACTTCATCCAGAAGCAGACCGGTTTCGACGTGTGGGAAAAAAGCAACATCCTCAAGGCGCTCTCCGTGCTACCGCAGATCGGACAGTTCCTGGTGAGCGGTATCAGCAGCTTCGCGATCAACGTGGTGGTGCTAATCTTCATCCTCTATTTCATGTTGATAGGAGGGCGCGCTATGGAACGGTATATGTACACGCTGGTGCCCTTCGACGACCGTAACAAGGACGAGGTGCTCGGCGAGATCAACATGATCGTCAAGTCGAACGCCATCGGCATCCCGCTCCTGGCGCTCATCCAGGGCATCGTAGCGCTAATCGGCTACCTCATCTTCGGGGCGCCCGACCCGCTCCTGTTCGGCTTCCTCACCTGCCTCGCCACCATCATCCCCATCGTGGGGACCGCCTTGGTGTGGGTGCCCTTGGCCGCTTACATGGCATTGGCGGGCGACTGGATACACGCGTTGGGATTGTTCGTGTACTCGCTGTTCATCCTGACGAACGTGGACAACCTGATCCGCTTCGTCCTGCAAAAGAAACTGGCGGACACGCATCCGCTCATCACGGTATTCGGTGTCGTCATCGGGCTCTCGGTGTTTGGCTTCATGGGTATCATCTTCGGTCCCCTGCTGCTCTCCCTGCTGCTCCTGTGCGTCGATATCTTCAAGAAAACCTATTTGGACAACAAATAATACCTAATATATAATATGTTCTCACGTAGAAAAAGCAATAACTGGCGCCCCATCAAGGGACAGCCGCTCACGGAACTGGACAAGAAAGTCCTTTATTTCCAAAACAAGGGGCACTTGGTGCCCACCCGCTCGCTTATCAAGACACCGGAGCAGATAGAGGGCATCCGGCGGAGCGGTGTCGTCAACACGGGCGTGTTGGACCTGGTCGCACAGGAAATCCACGAGGGAATGTCCACCGCCGCCATCGACAAATTAGTATTCGAATACACGACGGACCACGGGGCGATTCCCGCCCCCCTGAATTACGAAGGTTTCCCGAAAAGCGTCTGTACCTCGATCAACGAGGTGGTCTGCCACGGCATCCCGAGCGAGAAAGAGATCTTGCGGGATGGCGACATCATCAACGTGGATGTTTCCACCATCTTGGACGGCTACTATTCCGACGCCTCGCGGATGTTCATGATCGGGAACGTGTCGCCCGCCAAGCGGAAACTGGTGGAGGTGACGAAAGAGTGCCTGGAGATTGGCATGAAAGCCGCCCGCCCGTTCGGGTTCGTAGGCGATATCGGGAACGCGATCCAGCATCACGCCGAGAAAAACGGCTTCTCCGTCGTGCGCGACTTGTGCGGGCATGGCGTAGGCTTGGAATTCCACGAGGAACCGGAGGTATGCCACTTCGGGCGCAAAGGCACCGGCATGCTATTGGTACCGGGTATGGTGTTCACCATCGAGCCAATGATCAACATGGGCACCTGGCACGTCTTTATCGACGAGGAAGATGGCTGGACCGTCGTCACCGAGGACGAGAGACCTTCCGCCCAATGGGAGCATACTTTCCTGATGACGGACAACGGCTTGGAGATCCTGACCTATTAATGGAATCCTTAGTCTCTCGGTACGTACAGGGAGCAGGCACTCCGTACGTACCGGGAGTTGGCTATCGGTTCTTGGCCCGCTCGCGGGCTTCTTTCTCTTTCGCCTTCAAGGCCTCCTTGCGGGCTTTCTCGCGCTCCTTCAACTTCTTCTTATAGGCACGCTCCTTCTCCTTGCGTTCCTTCTCCTTCTCTTTCAACTTCTGTTTGTAAGCACGCTCCTTCTCCTTCCGGAGCTCCTCGCGGGCTTTCAGTTTCGCCTTGCGGTCGGCCTCCGCCTGTTTCAGCTTCGCCTTGCGCTCTTTCTCCAGTTGTTTCTCGCGCTCCCGTTTGGCCTTCAATAGGGCACGCTCCTCTTCCTCTTGTCGCTCGCGCAACTCCTCGCGTTCTTTCGCCTTGCGCTCACGCAATTCCTCGTCCGCCTTTTGTTTCTCCTCGAACGCCTTGCGGGCCTCCTCCCTGCGAGCCTCTTCCTCGGCGGCCTTGCGGGCACGGATCTCCATCACCTCCTCCAAGGTCATGCCCTCGTCCTCTACCGGCGCTTGCACGCCCGGTATCTCCTCCCTGCCGGGCAACACCACCGGCTGAACGCCGATCGTATCCACCTCGGGCACCGCGATCGTATCGAGCGATTCCGGACGTAAGAAGAGGGAATCCGGCAAAACGAACGGGCGCTCCTCCGCCCCTGTTTCCTCCCGGGCAGGTATCTCGCGCTCATCCTCAGCGGCGGACGGTTCTTCTTCCGTCCGTTCCGTTTCCGCGGCTTCCCCCGCTTTCGCCTCCTCCTCGGCGGCTTCCATCCGGGCATCCCAACGAGCAGCTAACTCCGGTAACTCTTCCCCGAAATGCTCATCGAAGAAAGCGATATATTCATCCAACGTCTTGCCATGCATCAAAGTCTCGTAATTATCGTCCGAGATAGGCAACACGACTACCGCCTCGCTCAAGGCACCGGCATATCCATCTTTACCATAAATCATCTTGTAATACTGCACGGCCTCGTCAAGATTGACAAACCCCTTGATCGCTAACATACTCATCGAGCCTGCCTGTATCGGCTCCAAATCGAGTTCTTTCACCATGAAATTTGCGAAGTTGTAAGCAGCGGCGACAAACAGCAACTGATTCGAGTCCACGCTTCCGGTCGGATAAACCAATAGCATCTGATACGGCATATTCCGCTCGGACGAGAAGACACGCGCCGAATCCGCCGCCGACAAAGAGCCGTCCTCTCCCAAGCCGAAACGCAGGTTCCACGTCATCCCCCTCACGCCCCCTTGCACCATCGCACGTCCCCGCAAGACACCTTTCAGCATCTCGCCCGCCAACTCCGTCACGTCCGCGCTCGGGTATTTATCGATCAACGCTTTCAACGCCAACTTAAAGCTCTCGGCATCACCGGACTGCACATAAGTCAGCGCCTCCAGGAACATGAACTTCGGCATCAGCGTCGCCAACGGGTACTTCTCGCTCACGTAACGGTAGCTTTTACGCACCGCCGAGGTATCCCCTGCCAAATAACGTTCGTAAGTAGCCTCATAGATAGAATCCTGCACCACGTCCATCATCCGGATATTGTACTCATAGTTCGGATCGGCCAGTGCCACGGCATAGTCGCTCTCCGGGAAGGCCTCCATCAGCTTCGTCTTATACGCCGCCGCCAATGCGGCGTCGCCACTCCGGGACGCCATCAAATAAACCTGGTAATAACTCTCCAACCGATGCTCGTTATCCGGGAAGCGACGCTCCAGGTTCTCGAACGCCTCCACCGCCAACGGAATATCCTCCAATTTGTCCTTATAGATCATCGCCATGTTATACAATCCGTCGATGATGATGACGTTCGAAGCCTCCACATCCTCCTCGGTGAAAGGCAATTGCTGAAGATAATACTCGCGTGTATGCGGGTCGTCGGCCACGGGCGGCGTGTCGCCCGCGATGGAATCCGCAGGCAAAGGCTCGCCATCCGGACCCAGCGGCGCTTCTCCCTCCGCCAACTCCTCGTCGGTATCCATATTAAACGTAGAGAGTTCTTTCTTCCGTCGACGCCAGTTATCCTCCAGCGGACGGCGCCCCCACTTACGCTGGAACTGCGTCTTTCCCTGCGCCACGGTTTGCGGGTTATAAAAATAAAAGGTAGCGCCTCCGGAGGTCGTTGGCAGCATGGTCGGGTTCAGCTCCGTACCCGGACGATCGATACCGGTACCTTTCGCCGCCTGCTCGGCCAGGTAAGCCTCTTTCTCCGCCAAGGCTTTCGCTTCCTCTTCCTCTTTCTTCACCTGCTCGATCTTCTTGTCGATAATCGCCAAGCGCTCCGCCTCCGGCATCTTCGCCAAGGCCTGCAAGCTATCCTGTAAATGAACCGCCTCCACGTGCACCACCAACTCGTCCAACACCGCCGAGAGCTTAGACACCCGCTCATAATCCTTATATTCCTTCTGGATACCCGCCAAAGCACCGTTAAAGCAAGGCTGCGCTTTCACATAATCGCGCGTCGTGAAATAGATATCCCCCAACTTAATCTGGCAAATCGCCTTATCCATCCCATTCAAGGTACTCTTATCGATACCCATCTGATAATGCTTGATCGCGTTCGCCGTATCCTTCTGGCTCAGATAGACATTCCCTAAGGCGTAATACACCTGGTCCAGATAATCCTTGTTTTTCTGGCTTCTCGCCATCCGCTCCAACATTTTGACCACTTTCTGGTAATTCGCGCCGGGAAAAACTTCCGTCTGGCGAATACGCGCCGCAAACTCCAGCTCGTAAGGCGGATTAGAGCGGGCCACCTCGCCAAAGGTCTTATAAGCCAACTCATCCATGCGCTGATCCGCATAGATCTGACCCAACAAATACTTCATGCGTGTACGCTGCTTCCGGTTCCGCTCATCCTTGATAGCGGTCCGCAAGTAAGGGATCGCTTCCTCGAAACGTTGGTTCTTAATCAGATAATCGGCATACACGGCGGCGTATTGCTCCTGGCACGAGGCCGGGATGCCATTCTTGTTCAACTTATCCAAAATATCCTCCGACTCGTAGTACCATCCCATCTCCGAATAGCAACGGGCCTGCCACAGACGCGCCTCCGCCACCACCTCCTCGTCGGTCGCGTAATGGCGGGAAATATAAGAGAATGTAGCGGAGGCCTGCAGGAAATCGGCGTTATAAAATTGCGCCTGCCCCATAATCAGCCAACTATTCTTCAAGAAAGGATTGTATTCCTCCCGCTCCTGGAAAGCGCGCTGCTTGGGATCGTTCCGCCACCCCGGTTTCTTGGCGGGCTTCGCCTGGATGGAATGCAACTTGATAGCCTTATTGCTTTTCTCGATAGTCCGGTCGAACGGGCCACCCGTCTCCGACTTCTCCTTGGGCAAGGCACTGATAGGATACATATAAATCATATCGGCATAATTGTCCTTATGCCCGTCCAACTGGCTTTTCAACGCCTCGTTGAAAGCCTCTTTCCCATTGAAATAGATATTATAACGCGTGGTAAAGGCATGATAAAAGCGGCTCGCCTTGGTGTTCTTTTTCGTGCTGCACGCCCCAAGGCAAAGTAGGATGAGTAACGCCCCTATGTACCAAAACCCTCTTTTCATCCTTTAATTAACGACGGGACAAGGCTTTTATTGCTTTCAAGGCTAAAAACAAGACGACCAGGAACAGGATGATAAAAGCGCCGGAGGGCACGTTCAGGAAATAAGAGAGCAACAAGCCACACACGCATCCCAGGAAACCGATGCCAATACTCCCCCAGATAATTTTCTTAAAATCGGAGGTGAAGAGGTTCATCGTGATCTGCGGAAGGGTCAGCAAACTCATCAACAGCATAATCCCGACCAAACGTATCGAAAGGACAATCGTGATCGCCACGAAGCACATCATCGCATATTCGATCCAGCGCACCGGAAGGCCTCGCGTCAGCGCGAAATCACGGTCGAACGCCACATATACGATCTCGCGGAGAAAAAGGGAAAACACGATCGCCAACACCACCACCAATCCAAGTATCCACAAAATATCCGCGGTCGTGATAGTCAAGATATTGCCGAACAAATAAGCGGATAGATTCGGGGCATAGCCGGGAGTCAGGAAAATAAAGATCACGCCCAGCGCCATACCCAGCGACCATACACCCGCTATGGCGGAGTCCTCGCGTATATTTTGTGTCCGGCTCGCCCATTCCACGCAAAAGGAGGAAAGCACCGCGAACACCATCGCCATCACGATCGGGTTCATGCCTAAATAGAAGCCCAGCCCTAACCCGCCAAAGGAAGCGTGCGTGATTCCTCCGCTGATAAACACCAACCGGCGGGACACGATGTATGTCCCCACGATCCCGCACGCGATCGCGGTTAGCAAACTCCCCAGCAGGGCGTTTTGGAAAAAAGCATATTGAAATAATTCCATCCGCTCGTTTTTTACAACCACTTCTAACGCATCCGGCGCTCACCCACGATCAGAAAAGCCTCGTCCTTCAAGGCATCCGGCAGGTTGATCCCACGCAATTGCAAGCTCCGGAGCCAACCGGCCACCTCTACTTCCCGCAGCGTGTAAAGCACCTCGCTAAACTCATTAATCGCCTCGTCGTCGTAAGCGTCCGCCTCCACGCCCTTAAAGCGATCCAACTCCTCGTCATCGTAATACTCAATCTGCTTGCTAACCGCGGCCAAAAGGCTATCCCGCTCACAGGTCTCGTGCTGGCCACAGCATTCCTCCGGGATTTCCCGCGCCTCGGGCATCTCGGTAATCTCCCCGCGCTCCAGCATCTTCCGTAGCTTTCTCTCCCGGAAATATCCGGCGATGGCGGCGACGACACCCAAAACGACCAAACTTAGAACAATGTACCACATAACAACTCGTCCATCGAATTATATCGTTCATTACATATCCCGCTCTCGCACGGAAAAGCCGGCGGTTCTCAAATCCTCCCAATAATGTGGATAGCTCTTGCTCACCACCTCGGGATGAGCGATTACGATTCCTCCGGGACGCGTCAAAGCGGCGGGAGCAAACGACAAGGCCATCCGATGGTCCTCGTAAGTCGCGATTACCGGATTGGTTTCCGGCTCACATCGCTCGCCAGTCCATGCCAGTACACCCTCTCCGCTATCCATCAGGACATATCCCAATTTCCGAAGCTCCGCTTTCAAAGCCTCAATACGATCAGTCTCCTTAATCCGCAAGGAGCGCAATCCGGAAAAGCGGAAGGGGATATTCAACAACGCGCAACAAACCACGAACGTCTGCGCCAAATCCGGCTCGTCCACGAAATTATACACCAACTTATCGCACACATCCCCGGTATAACGCAACAAGACACCATCTCGCGTATACGTAGTGCTTACGCCCAGCCGGGCAAACAAACGCGCCCCGGCGGCATCGCCCTGTAAACTATGTTTGAACAATCCTCGCAACTGTATCTCGCCCCCTTTCGAGAGCGCCAACATCTCGTACCAATAAGAGGCGGCGCTCCAATCCGATTCCACTTGAAACCGAACCGGCTTATACTCCCCGGGAAGTACCCGGATCGTGTTCCCCGTCCACGAGGCTTTCACCCCGAAACATTCCATCAAACCCAATGTCAAACGAATATACGGTTTCGAGATTATATCCCCCTCCAAACGCAAGGTCACTCCCTTTTCCATAAGGGGCGCGATCATCAAGATCGCGGATATATATTGCGAACTGACATTACCGGGCAAAGCGATCTCGCCCCCCTGCAACGCGCTTCCGAAAATACGCAAAGGCGGATATCCCTCCTTCTCCATATATTCAATACGGGCGCCCAATGTATTCAGCGCGTCTACCAATACCTTTATCGGGCGGTTCTTCATGCGCTCGGTTCCGGTAATCGTCCACTCGCCCACCACCTTCGACAAGAAAGCGGTCAGGAAACGCATCGTAGTGCCGGCAGCCCCCACGTTGAAATCCCGATCGTTGGAGTTCAATGCCCTTACCATCAAATTCGTATCATCGCAATCCGACAAATTATCCACGTCGTAAGGGCTATAACTCAACGCGTTCAATATTAACGCCCGGTTACTGATACTTTTCGAGGCTGGAAGTTTTATAGAAGCCCGGAGCGGAGCGTCCGGCGCGCTTATCAGATAATTCATCACTTTCGATATATTCAATATTCGCTCGCGAAAGTACGAAAGAATCGCGAATATTCACACGCTCCACATGAATATCCAGGAAAGCTTTTTCATGAAGCCACAGCACATAGGTGACTTGCCCGGAGAACATACGTGCGTGGACGATTTAACATACGTGCGTTGGCTTTTTAACATACGTGCGTTGGTCCGAAAACATAGGTGCCCCAAACGACCGGCAAAAGAAAACGACAAACAACGGCGACCGGCTTTCAACAGGGAACGGCCACCGTTGTTTGGTCACGGCTAAACTATCTCTTCTTCTCGGCATAGATGCGCTGGATGATGTCGACCACCTTCATGCCTTCGAGGACGTTGGTGGTAATAATCTCGCCCGGCGCACCGGAAAGGACATTGACCACGTTGCGGATCACGAAGTTGTGATTTTGGGCGGAACCCTTATAAGGGCCATAATCATTACCTGGATTGGTGGGCGGCAACTCGGGCATCACATAATCCTTGACGTGACAATAGGCCACCTCGTTCATATATTGCCCACCAATCTTCACGCTCCCATTCTCCGCCACGATAAGCAAGCTGCTCTCCATATTCTTATCCCACACCGACGTGGAATAATTCAAGCATCCCATACCGCCGTTCACGAAGTTGAAAGTCACGAAACCAGAATCCTCGAAAGCGGTCAACCCCTCGTGATTGAAGTCGGCGAAGCGGGCGGAGATGTTGCAGATGTCTCCGAACAACCAATACATGATATCGATGAAATGGGAAAATTGCGTAAACAACGTGCCGCCATCCAACGCGGCGTCGCCATGCCAACCGCCCGGCTTATAATACCGCTCATCGCGGTTCCAGTAACAATTCAGTTGCACCATGTAAATCTTGCCCAGCTTACCGGACTCTACCATCCGCTTGATCCATACCGATGGTGGCGAATAACGGTTCTGCATCACGCAAAACACCTGCTTGCGATAACGCAACGAGGTATAAACCACTCGCTCGGCATCCGCCAGGGTAAGCGCCATTGGCTTCTCGATCACCACGTGGTGCCCCTGCTCCATCGCTTGGACCGCCATCGCGGCATGCAAGCCGTTCGGGGTACAGATATTCACCACGTCGAACTCCAATCCCATCCGGAACAGGGCGTCGATACTCGGGGCGAAAGGTACGTCGTAAGCCTCGATGCCCAACTCCTCCCGCGGCCGGATATCGCACAGGGCGACCAACTCGGCACCCGCGTCGCGGGTGATCATCTCGGCATGACGCTTCCCGATATGCCCGCAGCCTACCACGGCGAAACGTATTTTCTTGTCAGTATTCATAACGCTTAATCGTATCTATGATATAAAGAACCTCCTCGTCGGTCATCTCCGTATGAATCGGTAGGGAAAGGACGGTCTCCGACAGACTGTCCGCCACGTCGAGGGTACTACCTTTCCGGGCGAAACCATAAAACGCCTCCTGCTTTTGCATGGGCAACGGGTAATAAATCATCGAGGGAATCCCCTTGGATGCCAAGAAATCCCGCAAGCCATCCCGTTGACGGTCATTAATTCGCAGGGTATATTGATGGTAAAGATGGGAGGAATACCCCGCCCTTTGGGGAATGATCCAACGAGGGTCGTCACGCAAGGCCTCATCGTATCGGGCGGCGACCGCCTGCCGGGCCGCGTTAAATTCGGCCAAGTGAGGCAACTTCACCTCCAATACCGCCGCCTGTAACGTATCCAACCGCGAGTTACACCCCAGGATCTGATGATGATATTTCACCTTTTGTCCATGCGAGGCGATCATACGCGCCCGCTCCGCCCAATAATCATCGGCAGTCATCAAGGCACCGCCATCCCCGAAACAGGCCAAAGGCTTGGAGGGGAAGAAGGAGGTTGTCCCTATATGCCCGATCGTCCCCGCCTTCCGGGTATGTCCATCCGGGAAACGATAGTCCGCGCCCAACGACTGCGCGTTATCCTCAATCAGATAAAGCCCGTTCTCGTTGGCGATTCGCATGAGCGGCTCCATATCCGCGCATTGCCCGAAAAGATGAACGGCGACGATCGCCTTGGTCTTGCCGGAAATCGCGCCCTCTACCAAGGAAGGATTGATCGTGAATGTCGCCGGGTCCACATCCACCCAAACCGGGATCAGCCCCAGCAAGGCGACCACCTCGGCCGCCGCCACATAGGTAAAGGCAGGGACTATCACCTCGTCGCCCGGGCGCAGGTCGAGCGCCATCAAAGCAATCTGTAAGGCATCGGTCCCATTGCCGCAGGTCACGACGTGCGGCACCTCTAAATAGGATTCCAGGCTCTCGGCGAACCGCCTTACCTGCGGACCATTGATAAAATGGGCATCGCCGACCACCTCGCTTATCGCCCGGTCGATATCCGGGCGCAAGCGCAGGTACTGCCGGCGCAAATCCACCATCTGGATCGGCTCCATTATTTCACCTCACTTCCCGGTTTCACCTCCTTTTGCGGCATGATGACGGACAAGCCTCCATCGAAATTCTCCGCCGAGAGAATCATACCTTCCGACACGATGCCTTTCAGCTTGCGCGGCGCCAGGTTCGCGATGAAGCAAACCTGCTTGCCGACCAATTCCTCCGGTTTATAATGATGCGCGATGCCCGACACGATCGTCCGCTTCTCCAGGCCATCGTCTATACGGAACTGGAGCAATTTATCCGCCTTCGGCACCTTCACGCACTCCTGGATCGTGCCCACGCGGATGTCCAATTTCGCGAAATCGTCGTACGTAATGGTCTCGCGGATCGGATTCGCCTTGTAATTCGCCTCCTCGTTCGCTTTCTTCGTATCGAGCAGCTTCTGTACTTGCGCCTCGATCACGCTATCCTCGATTTTCTCGAACAACAGCTCGGCCTTGCCCAGCTCATGCCCGGCAGGCAACAGGTCGGTCGAGCCCAAGCGCTCCCACGCCATCGGTTCCACGTTCAGCATCCGGTTCAGTTTCTTCATGCTGAATGGCAAGAACGGCTCGAAGGCGATCGCCAGGTTGGCCGTGATTTGCAAAGCGATGTTCATGATCGTAGCGACACGCGCCATGTCGGTCTTCGCCAACTTCCAAGGCTCCATATCGGCCAGGTACTTGTTGCCGATACGGGCCAGGTTCATCGCCTCCCGTTGCGCGTCGCGGAAATGGAACGTATCCAGCAGGCGCTCCACGTTGGCCTTCACCTCGGCGAACTCCGCCAGGGTCTGCCGGTCGTAGTCGGTCAGCTCGCCCGCCTCGGGCACCTTGTTATCGAAATACTTGCCGGTCAGCACCAAGGCCCGGTTCACGAAGTTGCCCAGGATGGCCACCAGCTCATTATTGTTGCGTGCCTGGAAATCCTTCCAGGTAAAATCGTTGTCTTTCGTCTCGGGAGCGTTGGCCGTCAGCACGTAGCGCAGCACATCCTGCTTGCCCGGCATATCCACCAGATACTCGTTCAGCCAAACCGCCCAGTTGCGCGAGGTCGAAATCTTATCGCCCTCCAAGTTCAGGAACTCGTTCGCCGGTACGTTCTCCGGCAGGTTGAAGGTCCCCTCCGCCTTCAGCATCGCCGGGAACACGATGCAATGGAACACGATGTTGTCCTTGCCGATGAAATGAATCATCTTCGTCTCGGGATCTTTCCACCATTTCTCCCAGCTATCGGGCAGCAGCTCCTTCGTATTCGAGATGTAACCGATCGGCGCGTCGAACCAAACGTAGAGCACCTTTCCCTCGGCACCCTCCACCGGCACGGGGATTCCCCAATCCAGGTCGCGGCTTACGGCGCGCGGCTGCAAGCCCATATCCAGCCAGCTCTTGCACTGCCCGTAAACGTTCGGTTTCCACTCCTTGTGCCCCTCAAGAATCCACTCGCGCAAGAACGGCTCCCACTTGTCGAGCGGCAAATACCAATGCTTCGTCTCCTTCAGCACCAACGCGCTACCGCTCAGGGCCGATTTCGGGTTGATCAGCTCCGTCGGGCTGAGCGACGTGCCGCAAGCCTCGCACTGGTCGCCATAGGCCTTCTCGTTGCCGCAATGGGGGCAAGTACCGGTGATGTAACGGTCGGCCAGAAACTGCTTCGCCTCCTCGTCGTAATATTGCTCGCTGGTCTTCTCGATGAACTCGCCCTTGTCGTAGAGCTTACGGAAGAAATCCGACGCCACCTGCCGATGCGTGGCGGAAGTGGTGCGGGAATAGATATCGAACGAGATGCCGAAATCCTCGAACGACTTCTTAATAATATTATGGTAACGATCCACGATATCCTGCGGCGTGACGCCCTCTTTCTTCGCCCGGAGCGTGATGGGCACGCCGTGCTCGTCCGACCCACCAATCATCAACACCTCCTCGCCTTTCAAGCGAAGGTAACGGGCATAAATATCGGCGGGCACGTACACCCCGGCCAGATGCCCGATGTGCACCGGCCCGTTCGCGTACGGCAACGCCGTAGTAATCAACGTTCTCTTAAAATGTTTCTCCATACCTTATGTTCTCTTTTTGAGGCACAAAGATACGCGATAATTTGGTTTGTAGGAAAAGATAACGGAGCGAATCACGATCCGAGCCCCTTAAAGAACATAACCGGGCAATTCCTCTCTCATCTTCCGGACGGTCACCAAAAGAACCGGTAATTCCTCCTAGATAATATTAAAGATTTCCTCCTCATCAATCCGATGATATTCATGAGCGATAATGTCCCGTAACCCCATAATCTGGCGCCAAGGGATATCCGGATAATCCGCCAAATAACGATGATCGGTCTTGTTATCTATCGTCTTGACACTCTTGCCAATAAATATCAATTGCATGCAAATGCCGCTTAAAAGGAACATACCTTCCTGGTCCAGCAAAAAATCATCCGGGGTTTTTATCAGGCGTGCTTTACTTTGAATCAATAAAATAGCACCCTCCACCCGATCCAACAGAGACTGTACGCGGACTATATCAAACATAAAGCAAATCTTTTGAGATATCTCGCAAAAAAGCCGTTCCCTCCAATCGCTTACGAAGACGGACAACATCCACCTCGCAGCCAAACAAAGCCTCCAGCTCCTGCTTTATCCTACAACGCAAAAGAATATCCGCCTTCCCCTCATAAGCGACATCGATATCGCTGGATTCGGTACACTCGCCACGCGCCACGGAGCCAAACAGGGCCATTCGAACAACCCCGTAAGCCTTCGCTTTATTCAGGAAATAATCCCGCAACAACGCCACATACTCTTCTTTTGTTCTCATAAACAAACTTTTGCACAAAGATACGCGATAATTTGGTTTGTAAGAAAAGATTGATTTCCTTTGTGACGGCGTTTCCGCCGAATCAAGATTTTTAATTATGAGAAAAGAATTAGGGAAGTTTTTTATCGATGTCGCTAAGCTAGTTTTAGCGGGAGTGGTCATTTCTGCGATCATGAAAGATTTTGAGAATACCGTATTAGTTATTACTACCGGATTCATTACCGTTATATTCAGTTTAGCAAGTGGATTATACGAAAAGGAGGATCAACAATGACACCCATTTTAGGAGTATTTAGTTTTTTAGCGATCATTAGTTGCGGTATGTTCATATTCTTGCATACCAAAGCGGGAAAACGGTGGATGAAGAGCTTGGATAAGTGAATACAAGAAGGGCGACCGGGATAATAAACCTGTTTTCCCGGTTGCCTTTCTTGTCTCATTTAATCCGCCAACAGATTGAGGCTTTTCGTGGCGTAATCGTAAGTAATGACGTAAATCTTGCCCGCCTCCAACGGTTTCTTTTCCGCCGGCCAGCTCGCTCTGCTTCCTTCTTGTGACAAAGGCTCGCCATCAGCGTTCGTGGCGGAAAGAGTGTAGCTTACGGCCGATACTTCCGAATCATAAAGGAAATGATAAGTTCCGCCATCCGCCGTAATCGTTCCCTCCTTATCCCCATAAGTCACCGTGAAAGTTGGGTCGCTAAAGTAATCCTCAAACCCTTCCGGCAACTCCAGGCGGATGCCGAACGTCCTCATCGGGACTTCCAGCGTTACGGCGTTTACTTTGCCTTCCTCGATATTGAAAGAGGTCTCCCCGTAATACCAAGCCTCGCCCGGCTTGTAATTTTCCGAAGTATAGGCTTTCAGCGTATGCGTTCCTGCGGATAGCTCTATCGTGGAAGGAGCATTTCCGGGGCTATAGGGCGTGCCATCATCTATTTGCACATACAAATCATTGTCCACGGCGCGGGTTTGGATGATTTCCTCCTCGGCAGCTTGAAGTTGGATGTTCTCCAAAGAGAGGTAGCCTACGCCCTCTCCCGATGGCAATTCCTCCTGCCCGCACGCCGCCAGCAGGAAGATTGTCGCTATGTATATTAATAATGAATGTTTCATATTTCTATTTGTCATAATTAAACTTGAAAGAATCAAGCCAGAATTGACTGCCAATTATATAAGCACTGGCATAAGCTGTAATAGTTTCCCAACCACTAAAGTCTCGAAATTCATCTTCCAAATGATCCCTATCTTCTTCAGTTCCCGCTTGAAATAATACTTTTACATGAGAAATCGGCAATTCTTTTGCTGATTCATTATATGTAATATCAAGCGATTGAGTTATATAACTTCCCACTGATGTTCCTGATTGCAATTTTCCTTCTCCAATAATCGTTTCTACACCATCTGTAATGTTCAACAATGTTGCTTCTACTAAATATTCATCACCATTATATGGAGAAGCCTTATAAGTAAAGGTTAATGATGTTGGACGAATATACGCCTCCTTCGCTTTAATAACGTTTGAATTAGCATCGTAATCGCCTACACAAACAAAACCTGAAGATATATTATTAATAATACTGTTTCTTTTTTTACCAAAATCACAAGTGTTTCCAGCACCCCAACCAATAACCATCATATGCGCTACCGTACTTCCATTATCATTTATAGGCAATGTACTTGATTTTGATACATAAAAGACATTAGCTCCATCACTATGGCAGGTTAATTCATTACGAGTATCAATCCAATTCCCATTAAATATATAAAGCGGATTATTTCGTTTCGGATTTGTTGAGGTATATCCCTCATCCAAACTTGAATTAGGGATTTGAAATTGCTCATACAACTCCACTTCCGCTACATCCCCTGGCACCTCTCCACGATACAATCCGCGGATATAATAAGTCGTTCCGGGAGTCAAACCTCCTTTCTTTAAGTCATCGCCCAAATTCTCCCAATTAGAAGAACCATTCGCACTGAATTGATAGGTCATATCGGAACTCAATTTGTTGAAATCGCCACTTTCCACTTGCTCTTCCCGCAAGGCGTTCATCGTAAATTCCTTTGTCCAAATATTTCCGGGATAAGCATCCACCTTGAATTTCGGCGCGACAGTCTTAATTTCATAAGCCTCCGGAGCCTCGCTGCTCCATCGGTTGTTCGCTTGTACACGGAGTTTGATCTTATTGACGGTCTCGGCTCCGGCATTTGTCTGGAGATTACCGGTCATCGCCGTGAAATCGAATTGCCCCTTATTCGTTCCATCCAAAGTCGGAAGGATAATCGAGGCCGCATTAAGTAATGTCCTATCCTCTTCCGACAATTCGCTTAACTTAAAAATTTTTTCATTCAACGCTTGGAACTGATTTTGCGCATCCGCAAACTCGAAAGAAAATTCCACGTCTTGAATCGTATGCGAACCCGAGAACGCCAATACGGCCGAGATAGGAGCCGCCGTTTCCGTATAAACCACGCTATTCCGCCCATCAAAGCCATTCACTTTCGGCGCCGGCAGCCATTCCAGCGGGATAGTCTCACTGATGGAGACCTCCTCGGCGTCCACTTTCGAGATATCCAGGCCCAGCTTGTCGTCCATCGTAAGACGGATAGTATAATGCGTACCCGCCTCCGGAGCCGTAGGAAGTTCGTCGCTCGTGAGCGGAGCCTCGCCCTCCTCGCCGCTCAACCTCGTATAGGCGAACGCGTATTTTACGGCAGAGCCGGCTTTCACGTAGATATGCCGCATCTCACCAGGCTTGAACGTCATCGAGGTAGAACCGACGGTCACTTTCAGGCCGTACGCCTCGTACGCCTTCTCCATCTCCTCCGCCGGGGGGAAAGTGGCGGAGAACAAGGCGTTCGCCACCTTGCACGTGACGGTCGCCGTGGCGGTCTCGCCGTCTTTCACCACGACGGGCTCCTCGGTCGTTCCCTCGTAATAGGGTGCGTCCCAAGCGATGCCGGCGTTCTCGCCATAGGAGGCGGTCACGGTGTAGGTGCCCGCCGAGGCGGGGATGGTCTCGTCCGGAAACTTACCGTTGTAAATCTCGCTTCCGCCTTCCTTCACGACGCGCACGTTGAACTCCGTCGTGAGTGGCTTGCCCAACTCCTCGGGCGTGCTCTTCGTCTCCACGCCAACCGACGCCTCGCCCAGCGAGATGCGGATGCCGCCTCGCGCCTCGCGCCAATCGTCCGTCTGGCAAGCCGCCAGCAGGCACGCCATCGCCAGGCCTCCCAGTATCTTCTTCCAATCTCTCATATCGTCTGTTTTACTCATAAACCAATTCCATCTCGTCCAGCCAGAGCTTGCTGCCGACACCGCCAATGTAATAATCACCGTAGCGGCTGGAGGAGGCTACGATAATGATATATTTGGGCGTACGGTTCGCCCGGTACTCGATCGGGATCTCTATCTGTTGGAAAGAGGAGGTCGACTCGTCGGAGATGAACTCCCCATAGGCGATGATGCCGCTGTCATCCTTGTCGAACAACTGGCGGTAATTCCCGTTATTGCCCGACCAGTTCTTAATCGTATATTGTTTGTCGGTCAGGGCGATATAGATATGGCACATATCCGGCTGTCCCTTCAGCGAGGCCAGGTCGCCCACGTTGTCGCCGATCTTGTCAATCGTGGCGGAAGTATATTTATAATAAAGCCGCAACGCCGTGGGGAACGAGGTGAACGACCTGCCAAACGTCAGCAACCCGTCCAGCGTATGATCCGGGTCGAACCCGAACTCGCCCGTGAAAAGGTTGCCCGCCGCCAGCTTCAGAATCGCCCATTTCGACTCCAGCAACGCCGCCTGGCCGGATACGCTCTCGCTCGTGGGGTAGGTGACGTTGCCGATGCTCTCCATCGTCATCGACCCCTCGTTGCCCGTGCCCCAAAAGGCCTCGCCGGCCTTGTTCGGCACCTGGAAAGCGTTTCCGCTTTGCGTATATCCCTCGCTCCAATCCTCGAACCCACCGTTCGGCAGCTCCGCCGCCGCCACCGTGGTGAACGATTGCTCCGCGCCGGGCACGCCGTCCACCGACACGCGGTAGTTGTAGGTGGTAGAGCCCGTCAGGCCCGTCAGCGTGGCGGTGAACTTGCCGCCCTTGACCTCCATGTTTTTCTCGTCAACGGTCTGCCACGTGGAGGCGTTTTGCTCCTTGTATTCCACAGTGGGCGTACGGCCGCTCGTCACGCTGCCGTTGATGATAGCCCGCGAGGTCATCGGGAACACGTCGCCCGAGGCGCCGCTACCGCCGCCCGTGTCGGGGTAGACGAAGACTTTCCAGTCGCTCCACGTCTCTTCCCACGAGAGGCGGGCGTAGAAGGTGCGCGAGCTCGTGAAGTCGCGCATGGTCGTCGGGTCGGGTGTCACCTCGCCATACTCGCCGCCGAGGTTCAGTTTCGTGATGCGCACGTCGCTCAGGTCCGCGTCCTCTTCCATATAGATAATCACCGTGCGCGAGTCCGCGTCGAGCACGTGGCGCGTCATACCCTCCACCTCGATATCGCGCTGGATGATCTGGTTCACCGTCACCTTCCACGGATAGTCCGCGTACTTGCGCAGGGTGAACGTCACCGGGCTGGAGAAATCCACCCGCGTGTTCGCCGAGGCGGGGACGCTGTCCAGCGAGGCGAAATGGCCGAAGGGGAACCGCTCCGCGTCGTCGCACAGCGCGGAGTCGAGCGTCAGCTCCACGTCCGTCGGGTTGAGCGCCAGCCGGGTGATCCGCAACCGCGAGACATCCACCGAGTCGTTCACGTAGAGCGTCACCGTACGCGCCGTGTTGTCGATCGTGGCGGCGGCGTTCGTCTCGCCCTCCGCCGCCCGCTGCCCCTCCACGGCGATGTCCGTTATCAGCCCGTTGACCTCCGGGTAAGGGATGTCGTTCTCGATGGCGCAACCCGTCAAGAGGGCCAAGGCCAGAGCCATCATGCCAATTCTGTATTTCAATTTCCGTGTCATATCTATTTTTTACTCCCTCAGCCCTTCGGGCAGCTCCCCCTTCAAAAGGGGGAGCGAGGGGATCCTATTTATTATATTAATATACAATTCTCCAACCGCTCCCCCTTTTGAAGGGGGAGCTCCCGCAACGCGGGTGAGGGAGTTAAACGGGTGAGGAAACCGAACGCGGGCAAGGGAATAAAGGTCGGGATCTCCTCACTCATCTACCACTTTCCTGATTTCCTCGATCACGAGATCCGGGGTCTCGAAGACCTGCTCGTTCCGGAAGCGCAAGACGCGTATCCCGAACTCCCCTGTCAGCCAGGCGGTCCGTTCCTTGTCGTAGAGGATCGCCTCCGGCGTGTCGTGCGCCGCGCCATCCAGCTCGATCGCCAACCGCAATTCCGGACAGTAAAAATCCAGCACATACGGCCCGACCCCGAACTGGCGGCGGAATAGCAATCCGTTTACCTGTTTTTTCCTTAATCTCTTCCAAAGCGCCACCTCCGCCGAAGTGACGTTGTTTCTCAAATAACGCCGAAGCTCTTTGTGCTCCGGCCGGTTGAAAAATTTCTCTTTTCTCATAGTCCTCTGTCTTTTAAAGTTTGGTTATTTAAAAGTAACTCCCTCAGTCCTTCGGACAGTTCCCCCTTTCAACTCCCTCACCCGCTTCGCGGGAGCTCCCCCTTCAAAAGGGGGAGCATCGGTTGATTCCCGCTCCCCCTTGTGAAGGGGGAGCTCCCGCGAAGCGGGTGAGGGAGTCGAACGGGGGAGGGCCGGGGAGGGCGCCGAAACTACAGATAAAACGTCATCCCGATATTAATCGAGAAGAGGTTTATCTTGAAATTGCCGCCCGACGTGCGTTGCGAGCCCTGCTCCACCTGGTTCGTCGTCTGGTCGGTCCACTTGAAGTCGAAGCCCATCACGCCGACGGAGACCTCGATGGCCGACCAGTCGGTGATGAAGGCCGTCATGCCCGGCGCGAAACCGATCTGGAAGTTCTGCACCGTCTGGTACGTGCCGTCGTACGACGCGCCCGAGCCGGTGGAGTTCTTCCCCGTGCCGTAGCCGTAGGTAAGCCGCGCCTCGTTGAAGAGGCCGAATATCTTGCTGCGCCCGATGGGTATGTAGGTGCGCAGGAAACCCGTCGCCTCGTACTTGTGCTCCAGATAATACAGGTCGTCGAACGAGAGGGTGATGTCGCCCAGGTTCGCGTCGAAGTTGCCGAGGTCCAGATAGTCGCGCCGGTAGGTGAAGCGGAAGCCCGCGGCGATGTTGTCGCGGAAGAAATAGCCTATGTAGGGGCTGACGCTGAAGTCGTAGCCCTTGCCCTCGATATCCTTCAGGATAAGGAAGTTGAGGTTGCTCTCGTCGTGCTCCTGGTAGGAGACGGAGCCGCCCGCCATCCACGTGCCCTTGGGGATGAAGACCAGCTTTTGCACCTCGCGGTCGATGCGCTGGATGCGCCGCTCGCCCCGCTGGGCCATGGCCGCGCCCGCCCAAAGGAGCGACAGGCACAAGATTGTCAGGATTCGTCGTGTCATCAATGTCTTTTACTATCGTGAAACTTTATTTTGTCAGTCTCCCCCCTCAGACCCCCTCACCCAACCCCCTCACCCCTTCGGGGAGCTCCCCCTCTTCATAGGGGGAGCGCACGCGGCGCGGGGGTGGGCTCACTCCCTCCCCCTGCAAAGAGGGGGAGGGTCGGGGTGGGGGTGTCACACCGTGTCGGGCGATTCCGTCTCGCCGCCCTCGCCGCCTGGCTCCGGGTCGGTAGGCTCCTCGCCGCCCGGAGTCGTGCCGGGGTCGGTCGTATCATCCGGCTTATCCGTATCATCCGGTTCCATCGTAGCGGAGCCTTTGCCGCCGCGGGCGCGTATCACGCGGTCCAGCTGGACGAGCAGTCCGTTCGCCGCGTCGATGGCGCCGCCCAGGGCCTCCTCCTTCGCCTCGTCCTTCGTCGAGAGGGCGTTCACCATATAGAACGCGTTGATCGCCTCCGCCAGCGCGCGGAACGCCTCGTCCGTCAGCGGGCGGAGCTGCTTCATCGTAGCGCTCGAGGCCCGCGTCCGCAACTCGGCCGAGCGGGTCACGTAGAGCGTGTTGAACGCGTCGTTGGCCTCCCGGGCCGTCTCCACCGCCTCGGCGAGGCGCAGCGTCGCGAGGTCGGTCGCGCTGGCCGGGTCGAGCAACTTGCCGTAGAGGTCGGAGAGGATGGCCGTCTCCTCGGCGTACGATTTCTGCGCCGCGTCGCGCGCGGGTCGTATCACGTACGCCAGCCGCTCGCCCGCGGCGCGCTCGTCGTCGTCGAGGGCGTACTTAGCGTACGCGTCCGCCACGTTGGCCACGAGGTAGAAGCCGTTGTCGCGCCGGCGGTCGGCCGCCTGCAACTGGGGCGTGTCCTCAAAGGCCTGGTTGCCGAGGAAGCAATCCTGCTCCGCCGCAACCGCCGCCGCGTAGGCGTCGCGTTGGGCGCCCACGCCCTGCGCCGTGGCGAACTCGCCCGTGATGGCCTCCAACATATTGGTATGCAGCTGCATATGCTCGGCGTTGCGAGCCTTTTCCAACGACATGGATAAAATCTGTTTCATAATACGTATCTCTTTTTTCTTGTTAAAAAATTGAATGCATGCCCCGCTCCATCGAGCGAGACCGCGAAATTACGAATTTTACGCCTTCGCGCCTCCCGAAAGTCTTAAATCTTAAATTTTTAGCCTTCGGGAACTCCCGAAGCCCCCCAATCCATTATTTGGGCCTTTCGGGACGTGCGATACGCCTCCATCCGTCATTTTCCCCTTTCGGGAATCCCCGAGAGCCCAAAATCTATCATTTTGCTCTTTCGGGGCGTGCGAAACGTCAAAATGATAGATTTCGGCGTTTCGCACGCATTATAGATAGAAAATTTGTTATTTTAATTACTAATTGATTTCATCATCAGCATATCCCTTCCACCGCACGTAGAGACGCAAAATTTCGCGTCTCTACAAATAATGGGGGGTTATTCCTGCGTTACCGGCTCCATTACCGGCGTATCTCCATAAACCAGCTCGAAATCGTCGATGTACATCACGCTACCATCCGCACCAGTGAAGTAATCGCCGTACTTGCTGGAAGAACAAACCACGATAATATGAGTGGGTTTATCCGTCAGATTTTTATATTTCAACGGAATGTTAAAATTCTTCCATTCGCCGTCCGTATCTACGCATTCCTCTATCGGCAACTCGCCGTAAGCGATAATCCGCGAATCGTTCGCAAAATCGATAGCGATTTTATCCGGATCCGTATTATCCACTTGGCAAACATCTGTAGCCAAGGCTATATAAATAGAGCAAATATCCATCTTCCCTTTCATACTCGGCGTATATTTTCCGACTTCTTGAGTTTCGTTATCGATTAACTGCGGAGCGTATTGGAACCATCCTTTCAACGCTGTCGGGCGAGCGGTGAAAGGACTACCGAAATTAATTTTCGCACCTGTGGGAACAGGACTGCCGACCAACCCGCCAAAGGAACCCGTATAGAGGCTGGCGGCGGCCAGTTTCGCCACAGCCCATTGCGTTTTCAATTCAGCCGCTTTCCCGCCAGGCGTATGTACGGGGCTTTCCACGCCTTTTGTTGGATTTACATTTACAAGAGCTCCCCATCCTTGCGTCGTTCCCGGGTTACTGCTATCCCAAAACTCGTCTCCGGACGCACCGAGATAGATTGTCTTATCAGATTGATACCAACTATCGAAATCAGCGTAAGGCAACGCCGTCGCCGCCTCGGTGGTGAAGGAGCCGGTGGAGACGAAGGTCTCGTCGGCGTTCACGAGGCGGTAATCGTAAGCCGTATTATCGGTCAAGCCCTTTACCGTGGCGGTGTAAACCTCCTCGCTTAGCGTAGTCTCCGCGTCGGTCCACTGGCTGTCCGCCTTCTTCTTGTATTGGAACTTCAAGGCGGAGATGTCCGTCGTTCCGTCGGTCGTCACGTTCGCGGCGGTGAGGTAAGCGAACTTCGCCCACGCGTTCGCCGTGAGGCTGGCGGTGTTCTTCGCCACGGGATTGACCACGAACTCATACTCATACGTCGTCATGCTCGGGTCGTAGGTCACGGTGAAGTCGCCCTCGCCCGTATCCGGCAATCGGTAGGTCAGGACGTACCAATGCTTCGCCTTCACGTCGTCGATGGTATAGGAATACTCGTAAGGTGTCGCGTCGCCCGCGCCTTGCGGCTTGGAGATGGAAATCTTGGCGGTCAGGTCGGCCACGGGGAAGTAGGCTTGCTTGTCGCGCCCCGCCTCGTCGCGTCCGAAGTTGAGCGAGTTGCCCGCCCCGCCGTCGACGGACACCGCGATGGTGCGGTCGGCGTATTTCGCGAGCAACGCTTCGTCGAACACCACGGAGACGCGCACATTCGCCAGCGTGCAGGTCAGGGTCCTTTCCACGGAGTTGCCCGCGGTGATTTCTATCTCGTCCTCGCCGGCGTAGTAAGGCTTGTCGAACGCCGCCTTGCTGTCGTAGCCCGCGGAGGTGGCGGAGATGGTATAGGTGCCCGGTTCCAGCGCGATCTCTTGCTTCTCGCCCTTCGCCCACGCCTCGATGGTTTTCGCCACCTCGCCGCTCGTCTTGTTCGTTATCTTCACGGTGAAGACCTCGGCGTTGTACTCCTCCGCCTTCGTGATTACGTCGTTACTCTCCTCCACGCCGAGGCGCAGGTAGCCCACGCCGCTCATGCCTTCCTTATCCGCCTCGCAAGCGAAGAAAGCGATGGCGCAGCATACGAATAGGATATTATAGAATAGATGTCTCATAGCATATTATTCAGCAGGATTAATAAAAACTTTCAACGTAGCGCTCTCACTCACGTTATTTTGGTCGACAACCGTGATCACGAATTCATGTGCGTCCCGTCCGGTCGTATCCTCCTTATCCCCCACAGTCACACCAAACATATTCATCATCACAAAAAAGTTCGCGAGATCCAAGTTATATTCCGTATCATCCGTTGTCGGGATTGGAGCTAATAAAGTTGAGAGCATAGATAAATCAGAATCATTTCCTATCGTTATCACGTCCACTCCCGGGTCTTTTTGGAAAACCCCTTGCTTCATTGAGGCGATAACATCATCGAAATCATTATTTCCTCCAAAGATTTTCACATAAATCGCCTTGAATTTGGCAGGAGCGGATACCGTAACCACCGCATGTTCCGGATTGCCGGTCATACCTTGTCCGGCTAATTGATAAGAGATACCTGACTCCAAATAGTCGCTTATAATTGTCGGTGCGTCCCCCGTAGCGGGCTCATCCGGCTCTTGATCCGGCTCGCTGGGTTCCGTCGGGGTTCCGTCTATCTCGATGCTCTCGTTGATATCCTCATAGGGCGAGAAGAGGGTGACGTTGATGTCTATCGTTGCCGTTCCCTCCGTGGAAACGTCGGGGCTGCCCGGCATCATGGTGATGTTCACCGCCTCGCCGCCGGTGTAGGCCGCTTGGTCTTCTTTCGAGAACGACTGGGTAGCCGGCACGGGGATGTTGCCGTCCTGCGTCCACGCCTGCACTTCCACGATGAAGTTTTTCACCTCCTCATCGCCCAGATACCAATAGATGGGGTCGGGGTTCTGCGGCGTGTCGTTTAGGTCCTTCTTCTCGAAAAGGTAGGGCTTCGAATGCTTGCCCGCCGTCACGGTGATTTCCCATTTCCGGTACATCGCGATGAAGCCCGCGTCGTATTTCAACTGAAACATGGTGTTCATCATCTCGCATTGGATGCCCACCTTGGTTTCCGCGTCTTTCTTGATAGTGAAGTTGTCGCGCTTCCCGTAGAAAGGCGCCGTCGTATCGTCCAAGCTACCGTCGGTATGGGCATATACGGTGAAATCGCCCACGGGCAGCTCCACCGGCTCCATGCCGGATTGGTAGGTGAATGTCTTCGTATAATTATCCGGCCCGGTCAGCTCCACGATGAAGCCGTTCGCCGGTGTTCCCTCCACGACGATTTCCTCGTCGTCGGTCTCTCCCGCCTTGGTGGAGATGGCGTTAACGGCCTCGTCCACCACGACGCCCATGTTCAAATATCCGGAATCGCCGGAGAATCCCTTGTCGCCCAAAATCTCCTCTTTCATCTCGCAAGAGGCCAGGCCCGCGCAGAGCATCGCCCCGCATAATAATGATGTATATCTCATATCTCGTCTTTTTTCTGATTAAACAAATGGGTTATTCCCACGCCGGGATCGTGACGGGAACCTCTACCGTCTCTACCTTGTCGTCCACCTCGATGGTCAAGCCCAAGCCGCCCGTGGCGGGGTCTTTCACCGTCGGCTTGATATTGATACGCTTCGCCTCGCCCGGGCTCATCACGTAACTCTTCTCGATGAACTCAACGCCCGTCTCTCCCTTTTTCTTCAAGGCGATTTGGGCTTTCACCGTTTCCTTATTCTCCACTATCAAGTAGAGCGGGTCGGTATTCCGCAGCTCTTGGTATTTACCCGATCCTAAGGCCTTCGTGTTGAAAGTCATGTAATAATCGTCGAAGTATTCCTTCATCTCGTCGGCGAAAGCGACCGTCACCTTCACCGATGTCGGAGCACATTTGATGGAAACCGACGTCTCTTGGTCGGCGGTGATGTTGAAAGCCTCTGTCGCGCCTTCCACGTAGAAACCATCCTGCGAGGCGGCTACGTCCTTGTACTCCTCGTTGTAAAACGCCTTCAGCTTATAAGCGCCGGCACTCAGCGTAAGCGGGTTCTCTATCTCGGAGAAGAGGCCCAAATCCCGCTCTACTTTTTCGCCATTCGCGTCCAGTAGTTGCACGGTGTACTTATTCTTATCTTGATACGCGCTCTCATCCACCGCCTTGGTGGCGGCGCCGAAAGCGGTGTCGGCGGAGAGGCCGATTTTCACGAAGCCTTTCCCGTCGGCGGTCAGCGCCGCCTCTTCCTCGGCCGAGCAGGCGCACAGCAACAGGCCACCCGCCACGGCGGAGGCCATTCCTTTCCATAAATTCATTAACTGTCTCATATAAAAATCTGTTTTCTTTCTTTTCCGATGGATAAAAAATTTCTTTTCCAAACCGTCGCGAAATAACACTATCCCCGCCAATCCTACAAGGTCTATTTATATAATTCGATGTTCTTTTTTTTAGATATACTCCGGGGACGGACGGATATAAGCGGGCTATATGTCCGATTTTTATCCGCACCTGTTCGTTTTTTTAGAAAAAGAGCGAGGGAGATGTTTGGCGGTAAGCGGCGCGCGCGTTATCTTCGCGTACGTGAATCGGTTCTAAAAAACGTAACGCGCATGGAAAACGACATCCCTAAGATAGACCTGCCCCAGGATTGGGTAATCGGGAAACTGACCGAGAAAGACCTCGGCTTGCTGAACTTGTACGCGAATTATCCCTGCCGGCTGAAGGCGGGCATCTTCGCGCTCGTCCTGAGCGGCCGGGTAGACGCGTCGATCAACCTGACCCGCTCGGAGGTGGAGCCGTGCAGCTTCATCACGCTCCTGCCGGGCTCCATCTTCCAAATCCATCGCATCGAGGGCGACCTGAGCGTCTACTTCATGGGCTTCTCGTCCGACTTCATCAACCAGGCGCACGTGGGCAAGGCGTTCATGGAGATGCATTACATGGTGAAGGACAGCCCGGTGTTCGCGCTCCACGAGAGGGCGGCGTCGCTGCTGATCGATTATTTCGAGTTGCTTATCAAGATCTACGCGACCGACGCGTCGGGGCTGGGATTAGGGCGGACGTTCATCAACCACCTGTTCGCGGGCATCTTCCTCGGGGTCAGCGCCATGTACAAGGCCCAGACGGAGGAGAAGGCACCGCTCACGAAGGCGGAGCAAATCAGCCAGAACTTCGCCCAGCTGGTGACGCAGAATTACATGCGGGAGCGGAACGTGGCGTGGTACGCCAAGCGGCTGGGCATCACGCAGGCGCACCTGAGCACCATCGTGCGGCAGACAACGGGCCGCACGTGCGTGGAGATTATCACCTCGATGGTGATCATGGACGCCAAGGCGCAACTGAAATCGACCGACCTGAGCATCCACGACATCGCCTACTCGCTGAACTTCACGAATATGTCGTTCTTCGGGAAATATTTCAAGCGCTACGTGGGCATGGGCCCGTTGGAGTACCGAAAGAGCTGAAGCGCGTCAATCGTCGTCCCGATGGTCGCGCTCGCGCTCCTTCTTGCGTTCCCGCCAGTCCTGTATTTGGAAATAAGTGACACCAATAACGGCTATGGCCATTAAATACAGGCAAATAAATACGGTTGGATCCATCCAAAGTTCTTTATCAAACATAGTATGCTACCGATTATTTTGCCTTTTCTGTTCCCGCCAATCCTGTATCTTGAAATAAATCAGCCCGATAATGGCGATCACAAAAACATACAGACATACATAAACACTCCATTTATTCATATGACTATCTCCTTCTTTTTTGAAATAAACGTTCTTTTACTTGTTTCTTAGGCTCTTTAATCAACAATAAGCCCGCCACCAAAATACCGCCAGAAAACACGAGGCAGAGAAAAAACAATCCCGCCCGCTCAACATTCTCAAACACCGACGACAGCAAGATCGCCGTTACCATATACTTGGCGATATCCATCAGCCATTTCCCGAATTCCTTTTTCATAGCAAAAGTAGGTATTATTTGTTGACCGACAAGAAATTATTGCCCCCAATTTTCCCGGTCGAGGCTGCGGTATTGGATCGCCTCCGCCAAGTGGCGCACCTCGACGCGCTCGGAGCCTTCCAAGTCGGCGATGGTGCGGGAGACTTTCAGGATGCGGTCGTAGGCGCGGGCGGAGAGGCTGAGCCGCTGCATGGCGGTCTTCAGGATAGCGAGGCCGGCGGCGTCGGGCACGGCGAATTGATGCAGCAATTGGGAATTCATCTGGGCGTTGCAATGGATGCCCTCGTAGGCGGCGAACCGCTCCGCCTGTACCTTACGGGCGGCGATGACCCGCTCGCGCACGGTGGCGCTGGACTCGCCGGGCTTTCGCTCGGATATTTTCTCGAACGGGACGGGCACGATCTCGACCTGGATGTCGATACGGTCCAACAACGGGCCGGAGATGCGGTTCATGTACTTCTGCACCGCGCCGGGCGAGCAGAGGCACTGACGGGTAGGGTGGTTGTAATAGCCGCACGGGCAGGGATTCATGGAGGCGACCAGCATGAAGCCCGCCGGATATTCCACCGAGAAACGGGCCCGCGAGATGTGGATGATACGGTCCTCCAGCGGCTGGCGCAATACCTCCAGCACGCTCCGGTTGAACTCCGGCAGCTCGTCGAGGAACAACACGCCGTTGTGCGCCAGGCTGATCTCGCCGGGCTGCGGGAAGGAGCCTCCGCCCACCATCGCCACGTCCGATATGGTGTGGTGCGGCGAGCGGAACGGACGCCGGGCCATCAAGGAGGTGTTCCCCCCGATTTTTCCCGCCACGGAATGGATTTTCGTCGTCTCCAAGGATTCTTGCAGGGTGAAGGGCGGCAGGATGGTAGGCAACCGCTTCGCCAACATCGACTTGCCGCTTCCCGGCGGCCCAACCATAATCAAGTTGTGCCCGCCGGCGGCGGCGACCTCCAAGGCACGCTTCACGTTCTCCTGGCCACGCACGTCCGAGAAATCGCAGTCGAACGATTGCTGCCGCTCGTAAAACTCCTTGCGGGTATCGACCACCGTAGGCTCCAACGTGCGCTTGCCATCCATAAACTCGATCACTTCCTTGATATTCGACGCCCCATACACCTCCAGGCCATTTACCACAGCCGCCTCGCGGGCGTTTTGTATCGGCAGGATGAATCCCTTGAAGCCTTCCTCCCGCGCCTTGATGGCGATGGGCAACGCGCCTTTGATAGGTTGCAGGCTACCGTCCATCGATAACTCTCCCATCAGCATGAAGTGGGAGAGCCGGGAGGCGTCGATCTGCTCCGCCGCCGCCAAGATGCCAATGGCCAAGGGTAAATCGTACGAGGAACCTTCCTTACGGATATCGGCGGGTGCCATATTGATAACAATCCGGTTGCGGGGGAACTTGTACCCGCATACCTGAAAAGCGGAGATGATACGCTCGTGGCTCTCGCGCACGGCCACGTCCGGAAGTCCGACTAAAAAGAATTGAATGCCTTTCGAGCAGCTAACCTCCACCGTGACAATCGTGGCGGAGATGCCTTGCAAAGCGGCAGCGTATGATTTGACTAACATAGTTAAGATTTTTATGAGTTACGAATTATGAGTTACGAATTATGAGTTACGAATTACAAGTTTCATATTATTAATGTCAATTATCAATTGTCCATTGTCAATTATCAAAAAGGTTCTCCAGGGTTTCCCGGATCTCGATGCCATTGTCGGTCTTCATCTGGATTTTGTGCTCCTCGTCAATCAAGAAGCAACGC
Source organism: Candidatus Parabacteroides intestinigallinarum (assembly GCA_019114945.1). GTDB lineage: Bacteria > Bacteroidota > Bacteroidia > Bacteroidales > Tannerellaceae > Parabacteroides > Parabacteroides intestinigallinarum. Next base: position 89,014 of record DXEN01000017.1, read on the forward strand.
GGCAACGCGCTTACGTTGTAAAGGTCCAACAACGTAGCGACCTGTCCCGCCGAATCGGTCACCACGTTCCAAGCGATCGAATCGGCTTTTAACGCGTCACGCACATGCGCCGCGTCGTGATCCAAGCTGACCAGCAAAATATCCAGCTTCTCTTTCGAGTATCTCGTCGCCACCTTATCCAGATAAAGATCCTCTATCTGGCACATCTCCCGCCACGGGGCGGTAAAAGTAAGCAACAGATAGTCCGCCTTCAACGAATCCAGGCTGAACCGCTTACCATAAATATTTCTCACGGAGAAGTTGGGCGCCTCGGCCCCCAAAGCCGTCCGTTTCGCCCGTGCGCTATATTGCTCCAACTCCCTTACGACGTAAAAGTCTTTCAACTCCGGATCCAGCAAGGCCAACAGCTCGTCAATCTTGCGGGTATCATCCGGGTCGGAGAAAAATGTCTGTATCAACACCGCCGAGGCCCGCTCGTCCGGATGATCTTTCACATATTGGATCGCCTCCTCGCTCAATCGCATATTCACGTCCGCCAAGCGGGCGGTCAAGTCCGTCGTCTCCTCAATCTCCCCATCCTGATCCGCATCCTCCAGCGACGAAGACAATCGCGTCAACTCCTCCAGCAGCGGCGCGACCCGTTTCTTGAAAGCCGTCAACTCATCGTTCAACCGGCCACCTTTCACCTGCAAAAGCAACGGCGCCTGGAGGTCTCCCGACACCTTGACATGCGCCCCTTCCTCCAGATAAACGGTTACCCAATGCTTCCTATTCTCCAGAAAGAGCGTAACGCAATGAAACCCACCTTCCTTTTGCTTAAGATCAAACCGACCCGGCTTCACGCACGTCACCGTATCTACCTTCTTATAGTTGTCTTTCTCGAAAACAGCGTAAACTGTCTGGTCCTCCAAATTCGAAAGCTCTCCCTCAATCCGGTAGACATAATCCTTGCTACATGATAACAAGCCTATTACAAATCCTATTATGAGAAATATCAATCGTTTTGTCATGCTTTTCTATCAATTCTTTTCGCGATAATCGATAATCCGCCCTAAAGGTAGGAATATTTATTTAAAATCGGCTTATATTTATAAGGAATTTAAGGTTTGTTCTCATTAAAAGTATTCTTTCCGGCATACGGAATAAAAAAGGGGACACCTCTCGGCATCCCCTTTCTGCTTATAAGAGTATTTATGAATCCCCCATCTTCACAGACGGTTTTTTTATCTCATTACAATTGCGGACCAGCGGCAACCAAAGCCTTACCAGCCTCATTGCCCTCGAACTTCTTGAAGTTCTTGATGAAACGAGCGGCCAAATCCTTAGCCTTCTCATCCCACTGAGCGGCGTCAGCATATGTATCGCGCGGATCCAAGATCTTCGGATCTACACCTGGCAACTCTGTCGGAACCGTGAAGTCGAAGTACGGGATTTGTTTCGTCGGCGCCTTGTCGATAGAACCATCCAGGATAGCGTCGATGATACCACGTGTATCGCGGATAGAGATACGCTTGCCGGTACCGTTCCAACCCGTGTTCACCAAGTAAGCCTTAGCGCCTACCTTCTCCATCTTCTTAACCAACTCCTCGCCATATTTCGTCGGGTGCAAGCTCAAGAAAGCAGCGCCGAAGCAAGCGGAGAATGTCGGGGTCGGCTCCGTGATACCACGCTCCGTACCAGCCAACTTAGCGGTGAAACCAGACAGGAAGTAGTACTTCGTCTGCTCCGGAGTCAAGATAGATACCGGAGGCAATACGCCGAAGGCATCAGCCGACAAGAAGATAACTTGATGCGCGTGCGGACCCTTAGAGATCGGCTTAACGATGTTCTGGATATGATAGATCGGGTAAGATACACGAGTATTCTCCGTTACGCTCTTATCAGCGAAGTCGATTTTACCGTTAGCGTCAACCGTTACGTTCTCCAACAAAGCGTCGCGCTTGATAGCGTTGTAGATATCCGGCTCGCTCTCCTTATCCAGATTGATAACCTTCGCGTAGCAACCACCCTCGTAGTTGAATACGCCCTCGTCGTCCCATCCGTGCTCGTCGTCACCGATCAACAGACGTTTCGGATCCGTAGACAACGTAGTCTTACCCGTACCGGACAGACCGAAGAAGATAGCCGTATCGGTACCCTCCATGTTCGTGTTAGCCGAGCAGTGCATAGAAGCGATGCCGCGCAACGGGTTCAGGTAGTTCATGATCGAGAAGATACCTTTCTTCATCTCACCACCATACCAAGTATTCAAGATTACTTGCTCGTTGGTCTTCAGGTTGAAGACGGTAGCGGTCTCAGAGTTCAAGCCCAGCTCCTTGTAGTTCTCAACCTTCGCTTTAGCGGCGTTGAAAGAAACGAAATCAGGCTCGCCATAGTTAGCCAACTCCTCCTCCGTCGGACGGATGAACATATTCTTCACGAAGTGAGCTTGCCATGCTACCTCCATGATAAAACGCACCTTCAGGCGAGTAGCGGCGTTAGCGCCACAGAATGTATCCATCACGAACAAACGCTTTCCGCTCAACTGCTTAACAGCCTTAGCCTTCAAGTCAGCCCAAGCCTCTTCTGAGCACGGCTTGTTATCGTTCTTATATTCATCGGAAGTCCACCATACAGTGTCCTTGCTGGCCTCATTGTATACGAAGAATTTATCCTTAGGAGAACGACCCGTATAAATACCGGTCATTACATTTACGGCGCCCAGTTCGGTCTCTTGGCCCTTCTCGTAGCCTTCCAAACCTTCTTTTGTCTCTTCCGCGTACAAAACCTCATAAGACGGATTGTGTAAGATTTCCTTTACATCCGTAATTCCGTACTTGCTTAAATCTAAATTAGCCATCTTGAATTGAATTTAAATGATTGACTTTATATAACCTTTTTCTCTACTCGATGATTTTCAGACACAAGGCATATCATCATTCTATTTTGTCTCGCTGTTCGCCTGCCTTGTTAATCGCGGTACAAAAGTAATACTTTTTTTTGTCACCCACAGCTTATTAAGGAAATTTTTCAGTAATAATCACGCTTTTCCATGCTATTAACAAAAGCGCTCGCTATTTGCTATCTACGCTTTGCAATCCAGCCTCATTTCGAGCGAGAAAGAGGCATTTTCCTGCCTTCACAATGGCCATTTTTCCTTCGAGGGAAATTTTATTTTCCTTCGAAGGAAAATGGAATTTCTTCCGAAGGAAATTCTTTTTTCCTCCGAAGAAAATCCGGGGCACGAACCACGGCGTTTTTGCCTCATTTTCCAGGCAAAGGAACGCTTGATTCGTGCCCCGTTTATACGCGTCCAAATAACCGACGCGCTACTTAATTTCCCAAATCTCGCCTTGCATCAACAAGTCGCGCAATTTGCGTGTCGGCATCTTCGCCTGCACCTCGGCGAGCTGTTGGTGTACCGCTTGATCGTAGGTCGGTCCCTCCACGTCGCGGATCACACCCAAGGCGACCGGCATATCGCCACCCATCATCGCCAGCATCATGTGCAATGTGTTATCCTTCTCGTGCGCATCGTGTACCAATACGTCATCGATCGTATAACCATCCTGCCCGATCGTGACCGATTTCAACTTCAATCCATCCAGTACGATACCCTTATCCCGGTTCGCGCCGTAGATCATCTTCTCGCCATGACGCAAGAAAATCGTACGATCCGCACGAACGTCCTTATCGGTAATCTTCTTATGGATACCATCGTTGAAAATCACGCAATTCACCAGCACCTCCGTTACGGAAGCCCCTTTATGCCGGGCGGAAGCCGCCAGAATCTCGGTCGTATTTTTCAAGTCCACGTCAATCGCACGGGCGAAGAAATTACCACGCGCTCCCAACGCCAACTCCGCGGGAATGAACGGATCCTCCACCGTTCCATAAGGCGAGCTCTTGGAAACGAAGCCGCGGTCGGAAGTCGGCGAGTATTGTCCTTTCGTCAATCCATAAATCTTATTGTTGAACAACACGATGTTCAGATCCACGTTACGGCGGACAGCATGGATAAAATGATTACCGCCAATCGCCAAGCAATCGCCATCGCCCGTTATCAGCCATACCGTCAAATCCGGGCGAGCCGTCTTCACGCCCGTGGCGATCGCCGCGCCGCGTCCGTGAATCGTATGGAAACCATACGTATTCATATAATAAGGAAGGCGAGAAGAGCAGCCGATACCGGAAATCACCGCCATATCGTGAGGCGCCACACCTACTTCGGCCATCGCCTTGTGCAAACAGTTCAACACCGCGTGGTCGCCACAACCCGGGCACCAGCGTACATACTGATCGCTTTTATAATCTTTCGGTTGATATTTTATTTCTTCTGTTTCCATGTTTAAGCCTCCAATATTTTCGTGAATTCCTCAACTAATCTCGCCACGATGAATGGCTGTCCCTTCACGCGATTGAAGCGATGAGGATTGAAACCAGCCACCTTCCCGCGCAAATAATTCGCGAACTGACCGTTATTCTGCTCCGCTACCACCACTTTCTTATACCGCATCAACACCTCGGCGGTATTCTTAGGAAGCGGGTTGATGAACTTAAAGTGAGCGAGCGCCACTTTCTTCCCGTTCTCCTGCATGGTTTCCATCGTCTCGTAGAGGTGTCCGTATGTACCGCCCCAACCGACAATCAACAAATCCGCATCCTCGTCGCCAATCACCTCCAAGTTGGGGATATAATCCGCGATCTTGTCAATCTTGGCTTGACGGGTCGTCACCATCTTCTGGTGGTTCGCAGGGTCAGTCGATATCGCACTCGTATCGTAATCCTTCTCCAGTCCGCCCAAGCGATGCATGAAACCTTCCGTTCCCGGGATCGCCCAATAGCGCACCAAGCTCTCCTTGTCGCGACGATACGGCTTCCAAACCTTCTCGTCTTTATAGTTGGAGACATAATTCGGCTTAATCTCCGGATACTTATCCAAATCCGGAATCCGCCAAGCGGAAGAACCGTTGGCGATGAACGCATCGGTCAGCAAGATAACCGGCGTCATGTGCTCTACCGCCAGCTTGCAAGCCCAGAAAGCCGCGTCGAAGCAGTCCGTCGGCGTAGAAGCCGCCACCACTACCGCCGGGCTCTCACCGTTACGGCCATACAACGCCTGCATCAAGTCGGTCTGCTCGCTCTTGGTCGGCATACCCGTGGAAGGACCGCCACGCTGCACGTCGATAACGACCAACGGCAACTCCGCGATCACCGCCAACCCGATCGCCTCGCTCTTCAGCGCCAAGCCCGGACCGGAGGTAGAGGTAGCCGCCAGGCAACCGGCGAAGCTGGCGCCTATCGCGGTACAAACACCGGCAATCTCGTCCTCCGCCTGCACCGTGATCACGCCCAAATCCTTCCGCTTGGACAACTCATGCAAGATATCGGTAGCCGGCGTAATCGGGTAACTGCCCAAGAACAAGCGCAACCCCGCTTTCTCCGCGGCGGCTATCAAGCCATACGCGGTCGCCTTATTCCCGTTCACGTCCGTATAGAATCCCGGCTCGGCCTTCTTGCTCTCTATGCGATAGGTGGAAACCGAGGCATGGATGTTATGACCATAATTATAACCGTCCGTCAACGCCTTGATATTCGCCTGGGCGATAACCGGTTTCTTCGCGAATTTATTCTGCAACATGTGCATAGCCTCCTCCAGCGGGCGCTCGAACAACCAGCAAACCAATCCCAACGCGAACATATTCTTGCAGCGAAGGGCGGATTTATTGTCCAAGCCGAACTCTACCAATCCGTCCTTTACCATCGTGGAGATCGGAGCGGCCACTACCTGGACGCCAGTCAACCCCAACTCCGTGAAAGGATCGTCGGTCGTAAATTGCGCCTTGTCCAAGTCGCTCTTCTTGAAAGAATCCGTATCAATCAAAACGATAGCGTTGGGCTTCAGATGCTTCACGTTCACCTTCAATGCCGCGGGATTCATCGCCACCAACACGTCCGCCTTGTCGCCGGGCGTGAAAATCTTACGAGAGCCTAAATGCACCTGGAATCCAGATACACCACTCAATGTGCCTTGTGGAGCACGCACTTCCGCAGGGTAATCCGGGAAGGTAGAGATCTCGTTCCCGAAAATAGCGGACAGGTTCGAGAAGATCGTACCGGTTAACTGCATGCCATCTCCCGAATCGCCCGAGAAACGGATCACGACCTTCTCCAGTGTCTTAACTTTTGTCTGTTCTGTCATAATAAACTTTATTAGCCTTTCGCTTATTAGTTGGTATTTAGATTGACCGCGAAGTAACACATAAACTTCGCGAGTTCAAAACTTTTTCGCTTAAAAAGCGGATAGATACAAATCCAGGTCGCTCGAGGGTAGATTAAAATGATTCGAGACATAGCTGTTCACGGCCTTTCCATAATACATATAAACACCACCGCGAAAACCTCTGTCCGACTTGGCCATGCCCTGCACCGAGCCCGCGTCGCCCAAAGAGAACAACATCGGGACAAAGATGTTACTATAAGCCATCGACGTCGTACGGGCCACCCGGTTGCTGACATCCAACTGGCAATAATGCAACACCCCGTACCGCTCGAATATAGCCGGACCTTTTCTCGACAGGCCACAGGTGGTCTCGAAGCATCCGCCTTGGCTCACCCGCAGGTCGATGACCAGCGCTCCCCGCTTCATCGCCCGTATCATATCCGCCGCTATGACATAGCGACGCCTCGCGTTGATATAGCGCATCGCCCCAATCGCCACATCCGCGCTCCGGAAAGCGTTATGCAACACATTCGGGTGGAACGTGGAGGTGAAAAGCCCCTGCCCCAGCGCCTGCTGGATCCGGCGCAACTTACCGATATCATCATCGAACACCTTCACGGAAGCGCCCAGCGCCAAGGCCGCGCGCGCCGCTACCGTACCGGCGTTCCCGGCGCCGACGATCACTACTTCCGTGGGCGAGACGCCCGGGATTCCTCCCAACAAGATGCCTTTCCCGCCTTGCGCGTTGCTCAACAACTCGGACGCGACCGTAATCGAGGCCGCGCCCTCTATCTCGGACGTCACGTTCAACACGGGGAAATGACCACGCTCGTCGGCCATCAGCTCGTAGGCGATCGCCGTGATCCGCTTCGCCATCATCAGCTCGAAAGCCCTCGGGTCAAACAGGTTAAAAGGTATCAACGAGAAAAGGACGGAACGCGGTCGCATCAGCGCGACCTCCTCCGGCAGGGGAGGCAGGATCTTCAGGATGATATCCGCCTGATAGACCTCGGCGGGCGTGTCGACTATCTCCGCCCCCGCCTCGGAGTAATGGTTGTCCGAATAATTGATGCCCAGGCCCGCGTCGGTCTCTACCAAGACCCGGTGCCCGCGCTCCGTCAGCATGTCCACCGCTTCCGGGGTCAACGCCAACCGTCGCTCGCCCTCGTACCGCTCACGAGGGATCCCGACCAGCAACTTACTATTCACCTTGCCGATTTCCTTCAATAATTCCCGCGGGATATAGAATCCCTGCTCCTGCCGTCCCTCATTCGCCTCCATATACCTATATTATATCTGTATGATTTTCACTAACGCGTCCGTTATGCCGCGCACGTCCGATTCCGTGAGCATCCGCTCCGCGTCGAAAACGACGGACGCCTTCCCGTAATAAGGCTCCCGGCGCTCCAGGCTCTCCGCGATAAAGTCTCTCAATTCCTCCCCCGAACGGCCTCGCAACACCGGGCGGGTTCGCTTGCACACCTCCAGGCGTCGCGCCAGCTCCTCTACCGATACTTTCAGGTAAATCGTCGCGCCGCAAGCGTTCATGTAGTCCATATTATCGAAGAAGCAAGGCGTGCCGCCACCCGTAGAGACCAGCACGTCCTCGAACGCCGCCACCTCATGAAGCAGGTTGCGCTCGATCTTCCGGAAACCTTCCTCCCCTTTCTCGGCGAATATCTGGGAGACCGTCTTGCGATAACGGCCCTCGATGTAATAATCCAAATCAATAAACGAAAGTCCCGTCCGTTTGGAAAGCGCTCTTCCCACCGTTGTCTTTCCCGCTCCCATGTATCCGACCAAAAAAATACGTCTCATATCTTAAAAATCTATCATCATCATTCACGCGAATGTACTCTTTTTCCCTCTATAAAGCGGGAAAAGTTTCCAAAATTCATTTCCCGCCCTACCTTCTCCCCCGTTTTTAATCGTGTCAATGACGATTTTTTATAATTTTGTCCTTCCATAATAAAGAAAGACTGCTATCGACCATGAGACAGATCATCCAGCATTTCACGGACGACGACTTGTACAAATTTACCATGTGTTGCGCCGTCATCGACAATTTTCCCCGGGCACGGGTGAAATACGCGTTCACGGACCGGGACGACACGATTTACCCCGCCGGGTTCGCGCGGGAGCTCAACGAGCAAATCGCCTCGTTGGAATCGGTCGCCATCACCGACGAGGAAATCGACTTCCTCCGGCGCAGATGCACCTTCATCCCCGGATGGTTCTACCGCTACCTGCGCGGCTACCGCTTCAACCGCCATTGGGTGAGGGCCTGGCAGGACGAGGAGGGGCGCCTGCGCCTTGAGATAGAGGGCAGCTGGGCGGATACCATCTTGCTGGAGGTGAAGTTGCTGGCCATCATCTCCGAACTTTACTACATCATGACCGGGGCGAACGGGCGGTTCGACTACAAGGCGTATTACGACAAGACGTCCGAGAAAGGACGGCGCCTGCTGGAGGCCGGATGCCTGTTCAGCGACTTCGGCACCCGCCGCCGGGCCTCGTTCGAGGCGGAGGACACCGTCGTCCGGGCGATGAAAGATCGCGACAGCGAGCGGGAGTGGGACGGAAAGTTCGTGGGCACCAGCAACATCTACCTGGCGATGCGGCACGACCTGCAGCCCATCGGCACCATGGCGCACGAATTCGTCTGCGCCATCGGCGGCATGTACGGGCCGCAAATGGCGAACCATATCGCGATGAACTCCTGGCGCAACACCTTCCGCGGCGCGCTGGGGACGTACCTATACGACAGTTTCGGCTGGGACATCTTCAGCCTGAACTTCTCCGAGGATTTCGCCAACCTGTTCAAGGGGCTGCGCGTGGATAGCGGCGACAATTACGACCAGCTGAAGCGCATCGTCGAGAAATACCGCTCCCTGGGTATCGACCCGAGGACGAAGCAGGTCGTGTTCAGCAACGCCCTCGACACCGAGAGCGCCATCGAGATACAGCGATACGCCCGGCAGTACTGCAAGCCGTCCTTCGGGATCGGGACGCACTTCACCAACGATTTCGACGGCGTCAAGCCCATGAACATCGTCATCAAGCTGGTGGCCGCCAAAATCACGGAGTCGTGGGCGTTCTACAACGACACGTGCAAGATAAGCGAGGACCGGGGAAAGCACACGGGCGACGCCGCCGTACTCAAACGCTTCATGGACACGCTGCACATCAAGGATTGAGAAAACAGCCTCAGCGACGCCTTATTCCATAGGATTTATTATATTTGCGGTCATTACGAACCAAAAGAATAAATAACTATGAATAAGGACATAGCCAAATTCAGCGACGTGGAGAGAGCGGTTGTCGTGATAAGAGGACAACAGGTCATCTTGGATTCCGACGTATCCGCCTTATATGGCGTGGAAACCAAGCGAGTAAACGAGGCGGTAAAGAACAATCCGGACAAGTTTCCCGAAGGCTACATATTCGCCTTAAGCGATGAGGAATGGGACGCTTTAAGGTCGAAAAATTCGACCTTAAAGACAGGGGGACGGGGAGAGCATACGAAATATCTGCCCAAGGCCTTCACCGAGAAGGGTTTGTACATGCTCGCCACCATCTTGAAAAGCCCCAAGGCCACGCATACCACCATCGCCATCGTGGAGACTTTCGCTAAGATACGCAAACTGTCGCGCGCCGTGGCGGAGCTGTCCGACACCAAGGACCGGACGAGGCAAAAAAGCCTCATGCGGCAGGGCGGCGACATCCTGGCCGACCTGCTGGACGACGAGACGCAGGTCAGCGACTCGGAAACGACCCTCGAACTCAACTTCGCCGTGCTGAAGCTCAAGCATACCGTAAAGCGGAAAAGCAAGGAATAAAGAAAGCCCTAAGAAAAGTCCGCGAAAAATGAGGACTTTTCGGGGCTTTACTGTATCTTCGCAGCGTATGTAGCGAAGGAAGGATTTGTCGAACCACTATAAATAAAGGATTTATGATAAAGATACAAGGAATCGACCCGGACATGATAGCCAACAACTTGACTCCGGCCTATCCGACACATCCCGGCGAGGTAGTCAAGGACGAGATAGAGTATCGTAAAATCTCCCAACGCAAGCTGGCCGAGCAAATGGGAATCTCTTATAAAGCGCTGAACGACATACTGAACGGGCGTCGGCCAATGACAACCGCCACGGCTATGATGCTGGAGGCGGCGCTGGGCGTGCCCGCCGATTCGCTGATGCGCCTGCAACTGAGATATAACATGCAGCAAGCCACCCGCGACAAGCCCTTTATGGAACGGCTCAACCAGATACGGAAGTACGCGGCCTTGTTGTAGGCCACCCGCGCCGGGGCGGCGAGGTTTCCCGTTCGCGGCGAAAAAGTAGGCCGAAAGTTTGCGGATTAACGAAAAAGCCGTTACTTTCGCGGCATGATTCCAATGCGGCTGTGGTGTAATTGGTAGCCACGTCAGACTTAGGATCTGATGCTTCACGGCGTGGGGGTTCGAGTCCCTTCAGCCGCACGAGAACAAAGAGGGCGCGTCGCTCATCACGGCGCACCCTATTTTTTTGTCTATCAACCGACGCGTCCAATCGCGGGAAAAGCACGCAGGACGACTATATCACTTCCGGCGACTCCACCTCGCCCGTGCCGGGGTCGGTCGGGGTGGTTTGCTCGCCGCCCTCGCCATCGGGGGTCTCCGTGTCTTCGCCGCCGGGGGTTTCCGTGTCGGGCGTCTCGGTGCCATTCGGGTTCGCCTCCTCCTTGTCGGAGGCGGAGCCTATGCCGCGGCGGGCCAAGGTCTTGCGGAATTGCAGGACACAGCCGTTGAATTGGCT
>DXEN01000018.1 GCA_019114945.1 Candidatus Parabacteroides intestinigallinarum
GAACTGCGGCGGAATTGCGACCAAGTATCCTCGTATATCAAGAACGGCATTGCTAACCAGTCGGATTTGGACGCTATCCAGGTGGATTTGCTGAAGGCGAAGCAGACGGAAGCGCAATTCGAGCATACCAAGCGGGCTTACAGAGAGATGCTTTCGCGGCTTATCGGCGAGGAAATCGGCGAGGAAACCCGATTGGTGAAGCCAGAAGCCGTTCGTCCCTTGACGAAGGAGAACAATCGCCCTGAATTGGAACTTTATCAGGCACGGATACGGAACTTGCGGGCGCAAGATAGCCGCATCACGGCGGGGATGATGCCGAAACTGGGTTTGTTTGTTACGGGAGGTTACGGGAAGCCCGGACTGGATATGTTCGAGGATAATTTTAAGGTATATTACCTCGCGGGCGTGAAACTTTCGTGGAATCTGGGAAGCCTTTATACCCGAAAGAATGACCGGAGAAAGATACAAACTGGTATCCGTTCTATCGAAACCCAGCGGGAGACATTCCTCTTCAATACTTCGCTCGACGTTGCACAACGTAACGCCACTATCGACAAGTATATCGACCAATTGAAGTACGACGACGAGATTATCGCTTTGCGAGGTTCCGTGAAGCGGGCTTCGGAAGCCAAAATGGCGAACGGAACCTTATCGGGAACAGACCTGACACGGGATATCCACGCCGAGCAATCCGCTATTCAAGACAAAATCTTGCACGAAATGGAATTGCTGCAAGCTATCTATAATTTGAAATATGTAACTAATAACAAATAAAAAAAGAAGATGATGAAAACGATACGTTCTTATTATGTAGCCATTGGTTTGATGGCATTGTTCGCTTCGTGTAAGGGAGGAAGCGGCGATTACGACGCGTCGGGCGTGTTCGAGACTACGGAAGTGACCGTTTCCGCGCGAGGTACGGGCGAGATTATGCGCTTCGACATCAAGGAAGGGCATCAGGTAGAGGCCGGGCAGGCGGTGGGATACATCGATACCATCCAGTTGCATCTGAAGAAGGAGGAGTTGTTGGGGAGTCTGATGGCTACGGACAGCCGCCGTTACAACGTTAGCCGGCAGATAGCTTCTCTCCGACAGGAGATTGCCACGCAAAAGCGTGAGCGGCTACGCTACGAGAATTTGGTACGCGAGAAAGCGGCGAATCAAAAGCAACTGGATGACATTAATTCTGGGCTCGCCGTACTCGAGAAGCGGCTCGCGGCGCAGGTGGAGACATTGGAGAACAGCAACCGAAGCGTGAGTGGAGAGGTGCTGATGTTGGAGGCGCGAATCGCTCAGATTGAGGATCAGATCGCGAAATGCGTGATTACGAGTCCCGTGCGGGGGACGGTTCTCTCGAAATACGCCGAGCAGGGAGAGTTGGCGGCGCAAGGGCGCAGCCTTTTCAAGGTGGGCGACCTGAGCGATATGTATCTGCGTGTCTACATCACCGCTCCTCAGTTGACAACGTTGAAAGTAGGTCAACAGGTGAAGGTTTACGCCGATGAAGGTGAGGACGGACGCCGCGAGTACGCAGGCAGGGTGTCGTGGATTGCCGACAAGGCGGAGTTTACCCCGAAAACTATCCAGACGCGCGACGAGCGCGCTAATTTGGTGTATGCCGTAAAAATCGCGGTGAGGAACGACGGATTCATCAAGAAAGGGATGTATGGGGAGATGAAGATAATTGACAATTAACAATGGACAATTGACAATTATGAGCACAGTAATTGTAGACCAACTATATAAATCCTATGGCAAGGTGCAGGCGTTGAACGGCGTGAACTTTACCGTAGACGAGGGCGAGCTGTATGGCATTATCGGGCCTGACGGAGCCGGGAAGTCGACGCTTTTTCGCGTTCTCACCACCTTGATGCTCGCCGACAAGGGAGACGCGCGGGTGATGGGATACGACGTGGTGAAGGACTACCGGAAGATACGCGATATCATCGGATATATGTCGGGAAAGTTCTCGCTCTATCAGGATTTGACGGTGGAGGAGAATCTGCGGTTCTTCGCCACGGTGTTCAATACCACTATCGAGGAAAATTACCACCTGATCGCGGACATTTACAAACAGATTGAGCCGTTCAAGCACCGGAAGGCGGGCAAATTATCAGGCGGGATGAAGCAGAAGTTGGCGTTGAGCTGCGCGTTGATACATAAGCCGAAGGTCTTGTTCCTCGACGAGCCGACAACGGGTGTCGATCCCGTCTCGCGCAAGGAGTTTTGGGGAATGTTGCTTAAACTGAAGCGGCAGGATATCACGATTTTGGTCTCGACGCCTTATATGGACGAGGCGAGCTTGTGCGACCGCATCGCGCTGGTACAAGCGGGCGAGTTCTTGCAGGTAGATACGCCGCGTAGCGTCGTAAGCCGTTATCCCGCTACGCTCCTCGCCGTACGTTCGGGCAAGATGCACCGCTTGTTGGGCGATTTGCGGGATTATCCGCACGTGAACACCTCGTTCTCGTTCGGCACGGCGTTTCATGTCACGCTTCGTGAGGCAGGTTCGCCCGATGATTTAAAAGCCTATCTCATGCAAAAGGGTCATTCCGATGTAGCGATACAGGCGATTCTGCCTTCGGTAGAAGATTGCTTTATGTTGTTAAGTAAATAGGATGGTTATGGAAGAAAACGTTATTTACACCCGCGAGCTGACTAAACGCTTCGGGACGTTTACCGCCGTCGACCGCATTACGTTCAGCGTGAGGCGGGGCGAGATATTCGGCTTCTTGGGAGCCAACGGAGCGGGAAAAACTACTGCGATGCGCATGCTTTGCGGACTCAGCGTGCCCACCGCGGGCGAAGGGCGCGTGGCTGGCTTCGATATCGCCACCGAAGCGGAGGAAGTGAAGAAGCGAATCGGTTATATGAGCCAGCGGTTCTCGCTTTACGAGGATTTGAAAGTCTGGGAGAACTTACGTCTTTTCGGCGGCATCTACGGGATGAAGGATAAGGAAATAGCCCGGAAGACGGACGAGATGCTCACCGATTTGGGATTCGAGTCGGTGCGCGATACGTTCGTGCGTGCTCTGCCGCTCGGCTGGAAGCAGAAACTCGCGTTCTCGGTCTCCATCTTCCACGAACCGCGTGTCGTCTTCCTCGACGAGCCCACCGGAGGTGTCGATCCTGTCACGCGCCGCCAATTTTGGGAGTTAATCTACCGCGCGGCGGACAGAGGCATCACGGTTTTCGTCACCACGCATTATATGGACGAGGCGGAGTATTGCGACCGTGTCTCTATCATGGTGGACGGGCGGATTGAGGCGTTGGACACGCCCGAGCGGCTGCGCGCCTGCTTCCAAGCCGCTACGATGGATGATGTTTTCCAGCAATTGGCGAGAAAAGCTGTCCGTAAGTCAGATTAAAAAGCAAACGCAGAGACGCAAAAGCGCAAAGAATTATTTTTTAGAGAAGGCAAAGTCCGCAAAAGTCACCCTTCTCTGTGCGCTTCGCTCTCTCGAAAAAAGAAACTCTGCGCTTTTGCGTCTCTGCGTTTATAAAAGAAAAAATATGAAACAATTCCTATCATTTGTACGAAAAGAGTTCCGCCAGATATTCCGCGACCGGCGCACCTTGCTTATCCTGCTCATCATGCCGCTGATGCTGGTGCTGCTGTTGGGCTACGCCATCAAGACGGAGCTGAACGACGCGCGGGTGGCGGTGTTCGACCCGTCGAAGGACACGGAGACGCGCCGCGTCATCGAGCGTCTGCAGGCGAGCGAGTATTTCACCGTGGTGCGCGAGCTCGTCTCGCCCGCCGAAATCAACAAGGCGTTCCGCGACGGGAGCATCGGGCTGGTTGTGGTATTCAGCGAGAATTTCGCCTCCGATATGTCTTGCGGAGAGGCAAGCATCCAGCTAATAGCCGACGGAACCGACCCGAACCAAGCGTCGCTCTTGACGAGCTACGCGCAAGGCGTGCTCTCCTCTTATCAAGCCGAACTGTTGGAGCAAAGCCGCGTACCGACGCGCATCAACGTCGTAACGCGGATGCTCTACAACCCGCAAGGCGAGAGCGCGTACAATTTCGTGCCCGGCGTGATGGGCGTGGTGCTGATGCTCATCTGCGCGATGATGACCAGCGTCTCTATCGTCCGCGAGAAGGAGACGGGAACCATGGAAATCCTGCTCGCCTCCCCGATGCGGCCTATCCACATCATCCTCTCGAAGATGACACCTTACTTCACGCTATCGGTGACCAACGTCGTCACGATACTCCTCCTCGCGGTGTTCGTGATGGGTGTCCCCATCCGCGGGAGCCTGCTGTGGCTGGCGGTGGTATCTGCGGTCTTCATCGTCGTGGCACTGTCGTTGGGGTTGCTTATATCCACGCTGGTCGACTCGCAAATGGCGGCGCTTCTCGCTTCCGGCGTGGGGCTGATGATGCCCACGCTGGTCTTTTCGGGTCTGATATTCCCATTAGAGAGTATGCCCGCGGCATTGCGCTGGATAGCAGACCTCATTCCCGCCCGTTGGTACATCTCGGCGATGCGTAAGATAATGATTCAGGGCGTGGACGCATCGTGTTTCGCCGTCGAGCTATGCGTGTTACTCGCGATGGCGGCTGTGCTGGTCGCTGTCGCGTGGAAAAAGTTCAAGATACGCCTCGGATAGCACTTGCAGAAAATTATAAGTGTCATCCGAAGCGGGGACAGTGCTTACAGAAAATTTTAAGCGTTGTCCCCGGCGGGGACAGAGCTTGCGGAAAATTATAAGTATCGTCCCCGCTGGGGACAGGACAAATCCTACAGGATAAGTGCTTTCCCCGCCGGGGACGGAGCCAATCGGGACGGATAAGCACTTTCCCCGCCGGGGACAGGATAAATCCTGCCGGATTAGCGTTGTCCCCGCTGGGGACGGGCAATAAAAAACTGGATAACTTAAGGACTCAAAAAACTGGAAACGTATGCTGAAATATTTATTGGAAAAAGAGTTCAAGCAGATACTTCGCAACAAATTCTTGTCGAAGCTGATATTTGTGCTGCCGGTTACAACGATTGTGATATTCCCTTTCGTTACGAATCAGGATGTGCAGGACGTGAAATTAGCGGTGGTCGACCAAGACCGCAGCCCTCTATCGGAAAGGCTGGTGCAGAAGGCGTCCGATTCGGGCTACTTCCGTCTTGCCGACGTGTCGCCCACCTACGAGGAGGCGATGCGGAGCGTTGAGACGGGCGATGCGGACATCGTGTTTCAGATTCCGCAGGATTTCGAGCGCGACCTCTATCGGGACGGGGCGGCGCAGGTGCTGATTGCTGCCAATTCGGTGAACGGCACGCGGGGAGCGTTGGGGGCGCAATACCTCGCGTCGGTCGTTAGGGATTATAATCAGGAGATACGTCCGCTTTCGGGCGGGGCGAATACCTCGGCGGTCGCCGAGCTTCTGCCTGATGTGCGCATCCGTTACCGCTTCAATCCCGAATTGGAGTATAAGGTTTTCATGGTGCCCGGACTGATTATGATGTTGCTCACCATACTGGGGTGCGCCTTGACCGCCCTCAACATCGTGGGCGAGAAGGAAGCGGGAACTATCGAGCAAATCAATGTGTCGCCCGTGTCGAAGCGTCTGTTTATTCTCGCCAAGCTGATGCCCAATTGGATTATCGGTTTTATCGCTCTCGCTTTCGGGATGACCTTCGGATGGCTGGTGCACGGTGTAGCCCCCGCGGGGAACTTGCTGACGATTCTGCTCTTTACGCTCGTCTACGTATTTGTAACGACCGGTATCGGCATGGTCATCTCCAACTATTCCGACACGATGCAACAGGCGATGTTCGTGATGTTTTTCTTCCTGGTGATTATGATGCTGACGTCGGGGCTTTTCACGCCCGTGGAGAGTATGCCCCTGTGGATGCAGCGTGCCACTGCCATTAATCCGTTGCAGTATTTCGCCGGAGCGATGCGCCTTGTTTACCTGAAAGGAAGCGGCTTCGCCGAGATGCTTTCCCCGTTCGGCTGGCTCTGCGGCTTCGCCCTCGTGTTCAATGTCTGGGCGGTGGTGAGTTATAAGAAGAAGAGTTGACGCGTATTCAAGGAAAGAATAGTAGGCGGATAATGGCGCGTCAAAAACAGCGCGCGGATAACATGGATAAAACGGATGAACGCGGATTATTCGTATTGACTGATCAATTGAATACATTCGCGTTCATCTGTAGATTCCGCACTATCCGCCTACCTATCTATGAATAAGCTATTCGCGGTTTACCAAGCGAGCTTGATAAACTTGTTCTCCCACGGGCGGAACGTCAGGGAAGCGCTCTCGCCCCGCAGCGGCTCTCCCACCACGTCGCACACCGTGACGTCGGTGAATGTCAGCTTGTCCGACGTCGCGGAGAAGTCGGCCGTCCTCCCGCCAATCTCTCGCAACTGTAGCATCACGGCGTTCTCGCCCTCCACGGGTCGCATATTCACCAGCAACAAGTTATCCGGCACGACGCGGAACAGCGAAGCGGCGCGGAACGGCTCGGCGCGTCCCTCGCCAGCGGGTAATACGCGCGTCAGGAACGGGATACGGTTCTCCCAAGCGAATCGCGTGGCGTACGCTATCGAATTATCCGCGGAGGAATTGATAAAGTAGCTCCATTGTATCTCGCCCATCTGGTCTGCGTTGAAATTCGTGACCCAATAGTTGTTCATCGGCCACGAATACATATTCGTCGACTGCGGAACGGCTCCCGCCTGGTAACGTCCGGTATTAATCGCCCCGAATTGCATCAGCGGTATCTCTTGACTGCCGATTATCACCTGCGAAGCGTCGGCGCACGCCGTGGCGAAGTTCTGCACCGTGTACCAATCGTTCGACGAGCCCGGAATCTGGTCCACGCCCGCCTCGATCGTACCTCCCGGCACGTCTAAGTAAATCTTTCCCCGCTCCACCTCGAACGGAAACGCGATGTACACCGACTCCGGATCTGTCACGGCCTTCTTTCGCAGGCGATACACTACCTCAATCTTCTTCGTCACGTTAAAAATGCGGTATTCCACCATTAGATTATCCGGCTCGCGGCCCGCCACGGTCTCGCCACGAAAACAATACGTGTCCCAGATAGCTCCCTTCTCGTATCGCTCGAAACGCATCTTCTCCGGTCGCCGGCGAAGGAATTGCGGAGCCGTATATCGTTCCATCGGATGCCGACTATCGATAATCTCGTAGATAAACTCGCCCATCTCCCACTCCGCGTCTGTCGTGAGTAACTGTTTTCGCAATTCCTTATCGAAGAGGCCGCGTATCGTACCTTTTTGGCGGTCGAAGTCGATGGTGTACCACGTGTTCTCCACGTGCGTATCCGCCAGTTCCGAGCAACTCTCTACCGCGGGCCTCGGCGTGTCCTTTACCTTTATATAATAGCGCGTGTAGCCCAACGCCGGGACATCCTTTACGTACAAGTTCCAATACGTCCCGTCGGAACGGCTCTCGCCCGCTTGCGCGGGAATCGGGTTGCCCGCCTCGTCCACGATCTCGAACGCCTTGTCGCGTGGCAGTATTTGATGGTCGATATATGCCTTTGCGATGCCGCTGTAACTCCAATTCAACGTGTTGAACACCGCGATAGAAGGAACGTCGGCCTTCGGCACGAACGCTTGCAGCAAACCCATCGTCACCTCGCGCAACAGACCGGAATGACGATACGCCTCCCACGCGTACGACTGCTTCAGGGAACGCTGTTCCCACGTCTCCAGCCCATACGGGTTCCGAACGCTCTCGCTATGGCCGAAAGTATGCTCATCGTAAAACAAGAGAGCGTTGTTGATATCGAAAATCTTGTCGTTCACGTCCGCCGGCAGCGCGGCGCCCAGCATCCGCGCGAATGACAAACCCGCCTGGGTCGCGATCACGTCGGAATGCGTCACGCGGGAGATAGCCGCCTCGCGCGCCCCGGAAGCGAAACCATCCGTCCACCAATCCGGCCAAGCGCCACGAATCGTCTGGATTTGGTCGGCGTATTGGCTCTCCACGGTCTTGAAAAACTCGCTCGCCACCGCCGTGCGCAGCTTCGGCCACTCATACTTCTCGTTCCACTTCAATAACATCTCGCAACTCTTGGTAGATGGCGGCGCGTTGTCCGTAAAATAACCGGAATGTTGCGCCGCAAGGATGTCGTACGGATAATCCTTTGCCTCCATCTGGTCTAAATAGTCCAATACCTTCTTCTCGAATTGCTCGAAATCGTCGGTATGGATGCCGAAGAAATTGCCTTGGTTATAATGTTCCGCCCGATAGGTCAACACCTTCTTCCCGGAAGGCGACTCCCACCAAAACACCGTCGGCTTGTCGAAACAAATCAACGCCCGATGGCCATGCGTGCCCATGTTGACATATTTCACGCCCGCGTCGGCGAAATACTCGCTGAAGCACCAACCGATGCCGTTCACGTCGTCCTGCATCGCCACCTCGGCACGCATCCCCTGCTCGCGGAACTGCTTAATGGGATAGAGCGAGGCCGCCAAAGTCTGCTCGTCCGGCAGCTCATCGAAATTCAAGTACATCGTCGCCAATTCGATGCGTCCTTCCTTCACTCGCTTCTTCAGCCGCTCGATCTGCTCCGCCGGACGGCATTTCAAGTACTCGCTCACCGCCCAAGCGATCTCGCACGTCCAGCGGAATTTCGCGAAATCGGGATAATCGTCCGTCGCGTCGCAATAATCCAACGCGTAATCGATGTACCGCAAGTGCTCCGCCAAGATTTCCATCTGCGAACGGGTATAACCAATGTCCGTATGCGTATGTTGCACCATATTCATCTGCCAATGGCGAACCGGCTCGACCGTCACCGTCGTCTCCTCACGCTCTTTTCCACAAGTCAGCGTCAACGGCAACCGCGTCGACGCGCTTACCTCGGGAATCTCGAACAGGAACACGTTCTCGCCCGGCACCACTTTCTCCTTCCGGCTCCGCTCGCCCAAGCGAACCGTGGCCGTGGCGGGCTCGCCCTCATACCTCGCAGAAATCTCCACCTTTTGCGTCAATCCGCCTTCCGACTTATACACCGCCGGCAATACCCGGCTCTTCATGTCCGTCCATCCCGGCGACGCGTGGGCCGACAGCGCCCCGCACAGCAACGCCAGCCCCATTACCGATAAATACACTTTTTTCTTCATACTAACGTACTTTTAATGATATAAATCCAATATACAACATACAAACCAACAACAACAGCAGGCCCGCCACTTGTCCGAAGCCATCCGCGAGCACGCCCATGCACGGCGTCACCAGCGCGCCGCCCGACACGCCCATGATCATCAACGCCGAGATCTCGTTCTGCCGCTCAGGCGTCCGTTCCAACGCGAACGCGAAGAGGATGGAGAAAACATTCGAGCAAGCCAGGCCGACGAGCACGATCATCGCGCACATGCTCCACAAATCTCCCAGCGACAACAAGCCGATAAAGGCGAGGATGGCGACCAGCATACTGCCGCGCAAGAAAGGCCGCGACGCGATTCTCGCCAATAGGATCGCCCCCAGGAAAGAGCCTCCGGTGCGGGCGGCGAAATACAGGCTGCTGCCCAATCCCGCCTCCCGCAACGGTATCGCCAGCCGTTCCATCAAGAGCTTGGGTATCGTCGTATTCAGCCCCACGTCGATGCCGACGATGCAGAGGATGCCGAAAAAGAGCATCAAGATTCTCGAATCCTTACACAACGCCACGGTCGAAGCGAACGAGGCCTCCCGCTCCGACCCTTCTTCCCGGGCGGGAATCGCCATCCGCACCCACAGGAGCGACAGCAAGGTCGTCGCCGCATAGACCACGAATATCCACTTCCAATCGCCCCAGAACGACGCCGCCGCGCCGGCGATGATGGGACCGAGGAACGACGACACCGCCTTGATAAACTGCCCCAACGTCAATACGCTTGTCACCCGCTCCGGGTTCACCACTTGCGCCACCATCGGATTCAGGGAGACTTGCAGGATGGTGTTCCCGATGCCTAACAGAGCGAACGCCAGCAGGACGCAAACGAAATCGTAGAGAAACAACGGTATCAGCATCGCCACGGCGGTGATAGCCAAAGCGACGATCACCGTCCGTCTACGGCCGTGACGCCCCATCCAAACGCCGGTGGGCACCGAGAAGAGAGCGAACCATAGGAATACCATCATCGGCAACAAGTTCGCTACGGTATCCGACAAGCCAAAATCCCGCTTCACGTAGTTCGTGGCGATACCTACCACGTCCACGAATCCCATCACGAAGAAACCGAACAGGATAGGGAACAAGATGGCGGGATTAGTTCGACGCGCTTCCATAATCATCAACGGATTGACTGTCCATCTCCAAGACCAGGCGGCCGCCCTTGACGATATCGGCGAACGGGACGCGCGGCTCCGACAACGGCTGCCCGTCCAACGTCATGGAGCGCACGTATGAATTCTCCTTACTGTTATTCCTCGCCTCTATCACGAATTCCTTGCCGGAATAGTAGCGATCGCTCAGCTGAATCGTAACCTTGTCGAAGAGCGGGCTCCCGATGGCGAAAGATGGTTCCGAATCGGTCAGGCCTTTCACGTCGAACAAGCCTAAGGAAGAAATCACGTACCAAGCGCCTAACTGACCCTGATCCTCGTCCTGCCCGTAGCCATAGCCATGGATGCCGTCCGTTCCGTAGAACTCGTCGAGGATGGCACGCACCCACTTTTGCGTAAGCGATGGGCGCCCGGCCTCGTTGAAGAGCCACGAGATATGCAAGCATGGCTGGTTGCCCTGGTTATACAATGTCCGCAATCCGGCGAAAGCGCCCACTTCCGTGCCTCCGCTGAAGATGAGTTTTTGGGAGACCGTGAAGATACTATCCAGACGATTCGTGAACACGTCGGCACCCACCTTGGCGACCAAGCCAGCCGCGTCGTGCGGCACGTAGAACGTATATTGCCACGCGTTTCCCTCCTGGAAACCGCGCCACACCTGCATCGGGTTGAAGTTGTCGATAAAGGAGCCATCCTTCCGTTTCGGGCGGACGAAATTCGTGGAGGGATCGTAGATGCGCTCCCAGCCTTTGGAGAGGTCCATCAAGCGGTCGTAATCCGCCGTCTCGCCCAGCTCTCTCGCCCATTGCGCCAAGGCCCACGCGCTGTACGAGTACTCCAACGTGTGCGAGGCGGAGAACATGAACGCCTCGTCAGGCCCCTCGCCCGCGTCGGCATGCGGCACGTAGCCATATTCCGTGAACAAGTCCGTATCTACCTTGCCCGCGCCTAAGGGACGGTCTTTCCCGTCCAGCTCGTTCTTCAGGCAGGCGGCGTAAGCCGTCTCCAAGTCGAAATCGCGTATACCACACTGATAGGCGGCGGCGATGAGCAGGCTCAACTGGTTCGTCCCCACGCCGGACACGTAACGGCTGTTGGCGATGCCGTCCGCCAGCCAACCGGCGTCCTTATAGACCAACAGATGGCCGCTGATGTAATCGGAGAGATATTCCGGATAAGCCAGCGCCCAGACTTGCGCCAGGTTCCATTGCGCGCCCCAAGCCGCGTCGGTATTATAGAAATTGTGCGCCGGCTTGCCATTCTTCAAGGGAATTTGTCCCACCGAGCCGTCGTTGCGCGGATACGCGCCGTTTACGTCGCTCGCTAAGCCGCGGCCCAGCAGGGCGTGATATAATCCGGTGTAGAATTTCACCTTATCATCGCGGTCGGGCGTCTCTACCCGGATGCGACCCAGGTACTCCTCCCAAGCCTGATGGGACAGCGCCCGCGCCTCGTCGAACGACAGATGCTCCGCTTCCGCACGTAGATTCAGACGGGCATTCTCCACGGAAGTGTACGACAGGCCCACTCGGACGGTCACCGCCTCCCGATCGGTAGTCGCGAAAGTCAGGTAGAGCCCCGCTCCCACGCCGGTCGCCTTCCGCTCACCGGGGCGGATGGTCTCGCCATTGAAGGCGCCGTATGCCGACGGCTCCTTATCCAAGACGGCGGAGAAATACAAGGGCACCGAGGCGCCGGGTTGGTATTTCTTCACGTATTCCGGCTCGGTGACGACCCATCCCTCGACGCGTCCGTCGTCGGTCAGGCGCACTTCCGCGTCGCGAATCGCCCCGCTCTCGCCTTGCCGGTTGCCGATGTCGAACAAGATATGACTCTCCTCGTTCTTGGGAAAAGTATAGCGCTGGAAAGCCACTCGCGGCGTGGCGGTCAGTTCCGCCTTTATCGCGTAGTCCTTCAGCAGGACGGAATAGTATCCCGCCGTGGCGACCTCGTCCGCATGGTCGTAGCGGGAGCGATACCCCGTGCCCGTGGTATCGTCCACGGCGCCGGGCACCGTCCGCAGCTCGCCCGCGGTCGGCATCAGCGTGATACCGCCTACCTGGAACTCATGTAGGCAGGGGAAACCCTCGATGGAGCGGTCGCGGTAATCGTAGCCGGTCGCCTCCCAGCCCGACTTGTTTCCCAGATGCCCGTTCGTGGAGGGAGCGGTCTTCGCCATGCCAAAGGGCATCGCGCCCGGCGTGAAATGGAACCAACGGCAATGCGCCGTGCCGATACGCGGCTCTACATATTGGCTTAGCTCCTCTTTCGGAGCGGAGGCCTCCGGTTTTGCGCACGCGAATAGCATCCCGCCAGCCAGCGCCAGCAGCGCGATCGATTTGATTTGATTTTTTCTTCTCATAAATTCTTTATTTATTCTTGTTATAGTTTTTCTCTTTTATTCCTTCAAGAAACGGCCGCGGATTCCTTCACGCGCATTCGCGGGAAGCAAGAAACACCCGCGGATTCCTTCACGCGCATTCGCGGGAAGCAAGAAACGGCCGCGGATTTCTTCCCGCGGAGCCGCTGAGACAAGAAACACCCGCGGATTCCTTCACGCGGAGCCGCTGAGACAAGAAACACCCGTTTCTCGCTTCACGCGAGTCCGCTGGAA
>DXEN01000019.1 GCA_019114945.1 Candidatus Parabacteroides intestinigallinarum
ACCGATTCTTTTTTCGCTTGATAAACATACAAAAATGCTTTGCGTACCCCAAAATCAGGGTATGCAAAGTTACAAAACATTATTTATCAGGATATTATAAAATTGACGCTTTTATAGTGACGAAGTCAGGAGATATACAGATTAAGAGCTGGCAAGAGTACAAGTAAGCGAATTTTCCGTATATTCGCGATAACTAAATTTAAACACGGAGACACAAGACCTTGTGCCTCCGTGTTTTTTTAATAATCAGTTTAAGAAGGAATGCTCAGACGGTTCGTTTCCATACTACTCGCTTCGCTCATGGCCGTTATCGCCACGCGTGCCTCCGAGGTATCGGTCGCTCCGTCCATCCTTGTCCAGAATTATACGGTGGAAGATTACGAGGCCAGTTGCCAGAACTGGAACATCGCGGTCTCTTACCACGGCCTCCTGTATATCGCCAACAACTCCGGACTGCTTACCTTCGACGGAAATACATGGCGGCTCTATCCGCTCCCGGATAAATCGCCCATCTACGACGTCACCTTCCACAACGATACGATTTATACCCAAGGCAGCAACTCCGTAGGCTATTGGCTGCATAGCGAGACGGAAGAACTGGTCTACACGCCACTCGACCGCCTACCCGCGGGTGTCCGGTTCGATTCGCTGGCCGTTCCTCCCATTATCCTTCCCGCCGAGTTACGCGACAAGCAAATCTCCGCCTTCGCGGACACGGGCGACCTCTGCTTCATCGGCACCACGACCGCGGGGGTCTATATCACGAACCGGCAGGGAGAGATCTTCTACCACCTGAGTATCAACAACCGATTGCCGGACAACATTGTCCGGGGCTTCTGCGTGCAGGATAAGAACCTCGTGTGGGTCGCCTTGGACAATGGCATCTCGCAAATCGACATCAATCCGCCCGTATCGATGTTAGGACGGCGGAACCGGATCGGGAAGTTAGAGGACGCGGCCCGGGTAGACAATCAACTCTATATCCAAACCAACATCGGCTACTTCCATTGCGATTTGAACGCGCGCGACGAGCTGACCCCGATTCCCGAGGCAGAAGGGCGCGAGCATATTCCCCCGCGACCGCCATACGAACGCGTCTCTGTCGGCGATATTTTCGAGCGGCCGGACCAACTTGGCATATTCGCCAAAGCGGAGGACGTATATCCGGCGTCCGAGGATTTATATTGGCTGACGTACGATAACGAGGCCGTGCTTCTCCACCGGGAGGAAGAGGCCCATAGCGTGAAATGCCGGATCTTGTTCGATAATTACAACCTGAACTTAGTGACGTACGGACGGCAAATCATCCCGCTGGACGACTCGCTGGATTTGGTCTCCTCGATGCAGGGCACGCTACTGATCAATACCCGCCACCTGATAGCGGGCGGCTTAGGCACGCTTACCACGCCACGCTTCACGCACCTGAGTTACACCGACCGGAAAGGAACGCATATACTCCGCCCGGACACACAGGAGGTCAGCTTGCCTCACAGTTTCCAGGAAGTTTCCCTCTTTGTCGGGACGACGGTGTTCACGCCCAACCATCAAATCAGTTACAAATTAGACGGCGTGTCCACCGACTGGTCACCTTGGCAAAAAGACGGGGAAATCACCTTCCTCAAACTGCCGGAAGGCTCCTACGAGTTGCACATCCGCAAATACGTCACCCGCGGCCCGTTTCCCGAGATCACGATGCGGATCGTCGTCCGCCCGCCATGGTACAACACCGTATGGGCTTACCTTATTTATATAGCGCTCGTCGGTGGAGGCGTCTGGGCAGGCGCGCGCATCCATGTCCACCAATTACGGAGAAAAGAGCTACAGAAGTTAAAAGAAGAACGGCAAATCGAGCAACAACGCTTGCAACAGTTGCGAAGCGAGATGCTGGAAACGGAACTCCAAAATAAAAACAACGAGCTGATGCTACAAACCACGGCCTTGGTAAAACGAAACGAGGCGGTGCAGGCCATCATGGAAGAATTGGACAAGCAAAAGGAAGCCTTGGGCGACCGCTACCCGAATAAACTCTACAACCGCTTGCGCTCGTTGATGGAATCCACCTTGAACAACCAAGCGGATTGGGTGCAGTTCGAGACCTATTTCAACAGCGCTTACCATAACTTTATGGATCGGCTGCGCCAACAATACACCGACATTACCGCCGGCGACCTGCGTATTTGCTGCTTGCTGCGCATGAACCTCTCCACGAAAGAAATCGCGTCGCTCATGAACGTCTCCGTACGCGCCATCGAGCTGCGGAGATATCGCTTGCGGAAGCGATTGAACCTGGATGGCGACACCAATCTCGTAGATTTCCTCATGAACTTCTAAAAAATAGTTTCTAGAAATAGGCATATGCGATAATCGCTCATTACCAACGCTTTAATAAGCGATGAAAGGCGGATGAGAAAGCCGTGTTGTATTCTTTTTCGTTCCTAAAAAGATTTGCGCAAGTCTTGTAGTAGTCCTTTTTATGCCTCCTTCCTTGAAATAATCGTTCCTTTGCGGCGAGAGTTATTAAAAGACCTTCTCATACATGATGAAACACGAAATAATAAAACAGTTGGATGAAATGGAGAAGAAAGGCATCGACAGACGACGCTTTCTTAAATTCTTAGCGGCAGCGGGATTGCTCGTGGGCGCTCACTCGGAGGCCCGGGCGTTTTCCAGTAACGCGAAAGGCAAGATTGTCATCATTGGAGGAGGGGCCGCGGGCATCAGTATGGCAGCCCGCTTGAAACGTTGGCTCAACGAACCCAATATCACGTTAATCGATCCAAGCGATCGGCAGTTCTATCAACCCGGATTTACCTTGATCGCGTCGGGTGTTTATCAACCGGACGACGTATGGAGAAAGCAAGAGGATTGCATCCCGAACGGTATTAAATGGATTAAGGACTCCGTCGTGGCGGTCGACCCCGTATGGAACCAAGTCTCCACACGGGAGAATGGTAAGATTCCCTATGATTTCTTAGTGCTCACGCCCGGATTGCAATGCAATTGGGAGAAGGTGGAAGGAATCACCTATCAAACCTTAGGCGAGGGCAACGCGAATTGCATCTACGACTTCGAGGGCGCGCAAAAGACCTGGAAGGCGATGAGCGAGTTCGCTATCAAAGGCGGAAAAGGAGTCTATACAGATACGTATACGAAACACAAATGCGGAGGCGCTCCCAAGAAGATATGCTTGCTGACCGAGCATTACGCACGGAAGCATGGCACACGCGATAAGTTGCAATTGGATTATTTCACGGCGGAGCGCCAGTTGTACGACGTGCCTTATTTCACGCCGCGCTTAGAGGAAATCTATAAGGAGCGGAATGTACCCATTCATCTGAACGTACGTTTGAAAGGCGTGGATACATCCGCCAAGAAAGTCTATTTCGAGCGTATCGAGACCAAGGGCGAGGAGAAGATCGTGACACCTTTCACGGAGGATTATGATTTCCTGCACTTCACGCCGCCCATGTCCGCTCCGGACTTCGTAAAAGAGGCCGGCTTGAGTTGGACGGAAGGGAAATTGGCCGCCGATGGCTGGGTAATGGTCGATAAGGAGACATTGGTACATAAGAAATACCAGAATATCGTTTCCTTGGGCGACGTAGCGGGCATACCGACCAGCAAGACCTCCGCGGCGATCCGCAAGCAGGTGCCTATCGCCGCTAAGAATCTGATCGCTTTGATGGAAGGCAAGGAGCCTACCGAGAAATACGATGGCTACGCCGCTTGCCCGATCGTGACGGATTATGGGCATGTATTGCTGTGCGAGTTCGATTACAACAAGGAGCCGGAGATTTCTTTCCCGTTCACGTTAATCGACACCTCGAAAGAGCAATGGCTGGCTTGGCTCTTGAAAGTATATATCTTAAAACCTTTGTATTTCTATGGAATGCTTAAGGGATACGCATAAAAGCGTAAACGATTCGAAATCGAAAAACAAAATACAACAAATATATATGATGGGATTATAACCATAAACTTTCTCCCTCAATTCGAATGTCAAAACTATAAGCCCCGGTTTCTCCGAAATCGGGGCTTTATCATTCTCAATCCGCCATTCGCCGGAAATAACGCGGCTCATAGCCGGACAGCAATTCCGGATGAAAGACCCCAATAAGGTCCTTCAACAGGTAATCGGGATGCAAGGGGAATTCCTCGTAATAAGGGACTTTTCCAGTGTTGCAGGCGTAAATCCGCCGATCCCGGAAAGCATCGAAATGCTCGTAGGGCGTATATTCCATCCGCAAACCTTGGTAGGTCAAATCCGCGGCTTGGTTATATTTCAAGAGCCAATAATCCGCATGGATCGCTTGCTCCAAGACACGCTCGAACGCTAACGGCACGCTCCCCTTACCGGGCAACGCCTTAAACACATAATCCGCCCCGGCGTCGGCAAAAAGACGCGCCATATAACTATCGCCGGCAGGCATATACCAGGAAGAACCATACTTTTTCTCCGAGAATACGGTAGGACGTTCCGTTACGTCGGCCACCAACGCTTTCAACGACAAGTAAGCCCGCTCAGTCTCCCGAAACAACGAGTCCGCCCGTTCCTCCCGACCGAACAGTAAGCCATAGAAGCGAATCCATTCCGTACGCCCTAACGGCGACGATTCCATATAATCCGCTCCTTCGATAATAGGAATCCCGATCTTCTCGACCGGTCCATAACTACTATTCTCGAAGGGTGAGGCGATCACCAACTCCGCGCCGATCTCGATCATACGCTCCACGTTCGGGGCTGTCGCCTCTCCTAAATCCGCGATACGCCCGGCTCGCAGCCCTTCCTGGATAGCGGGTGTCTCCATATAGCGAGGTTCGCAAACGCCTATGACCCGCGCCGTCTCTCCCAATTGGTCAATAATGGCCGCGTGCACGGAGGTGTAAACCACCACGTTACGCACGGGCACCCGCACGACTGTCCCTTGCGGCAACCCATCGGGAAGCGGCTTCGTCCGGTCGACCAGCACATAACGTTGCAATAAACGGGCGCTGTCCCACGGATCACGCACCTCCACTCGCGTATAATCCTCGAAACGCTGGATCGTGAAACCTCTTGCATAACGAACGCTGTCAACGGATCGCGGCTCCCCGGAAGCGATTCGCTTGCCGGATGGCGTACAAGCCATCATCCAGCAAGCGAGTCCCAATAACAGAGCGAACAACGTACGCATCAAAAGTCATCCTTTTGCGCCAATACCACCTTCATCGGGTTCAGGCCCGCCTCTATCGATACGATCAAGCTGCCATCCGTATCGAAAGCATACACGTCGCCATTGTTCGTGTAATCCGATTCCGCCACGTAAACGCAAGCTCCCGTCGCGCTGACGCTATACGGCTGGGCGATCGCCGTACCGTCCTTGATCCAATTCTCCGTGGCGCCGGTTGTCGTGTTATAGCTCGTGAATGTCGTAGAAGGCAGTCCGCTCGCGGTCCACTGCGAGTAATAGGTATAAAGCACGCCATCCAAATAGGTCATATCCGTGGCGTTCGGGCAAGCCTCCAAGACAGACACCTCGCCCGTTTGCCCATCGATACGTTGCAACGTGTTCGGCACATCGCCATAGTTGCCCATCGATATCACATACACATTGCCTCGCTCGTCCGCCTGTATCTTGGTCGGGTTTAATACGACCTCAATCTTCTCGGTTGCCGCGAAGGTCGATATATCGACCACCGACACGGTCTTGTCATAACCGACCGGCGTGCTGTAATCCATGCCACCTGAATTCGCCACGTAAATCTTGTTGTTGGCGACCGCCAATTGCTCCGGGTTACGGCCTACGGGCACCGTGGCCTCTACCTCCAACGAGGCGGTATCCAAGCGGGCTACATAGCCATTATAGTAAGTCACATACACCTTGCCGCCATCGGCCACCATATAACGGGGCTGTCCCTCGGTCCGGATCTGCTTGATCGATTTCGCGCGCAAATCCGTCACCTCGATGGTCGACTCGCCATACACGGCGATATACATCTTCTCGCCATAGACGATGATATCCTGCGCCGTGTCGCCCAGGCCGCGTCCGTTCTGCGTCATGAAATAATCCGGATCGCTCTCTCCGGTCTCCGGGTCATACATCGTGAGGGTCGCGTTGTTGTTGCCCATGTTGCCCGAATTGAGGAAATAAAGCTGGAATATAGAGCCATCGGTGCCTTCGTTATCAACTACCTCGATGGACGCGCAGGCCTCCGCCTCGCCCAGCTCGTTGGCGGCGAACACCAATAAATACCCCAAATTGGTCACATCGGTCAGCGTAAACGAGTTGGTTCCAACATTTACCTCACCCAATTTCTCCGTTTTAACGGTTGCGCTGGAAGAGGCGTAAATCACATACTTCGTTACGTTCTCCACGGAAGCGGGAGCCGTCCAGCTCAGCGTACCGCTCAGCGTATTCACCTTCTCGTTCTCGTCGGTGAAGCTCAAGCCGGTGACTACGGCGCTCGGGACATCGGCGGGGACAGGATCGTCCTCGTCGTCGCAGCTTACGAATCCCATCGACAAACACGCGCATAGCGCGGAAACCCAGATAAAGTTTTTCTTTTTCATTCCATTATAAATTTAGTAAGACAAACAAATACTCAAACGCCACGAGCGACCCGGCATCGGATAATACTGGATCACGTCGTAATTCACATCGGCAAGATTCAGTATCTCGCCTTGCAAGCGCAACCCGAATCCCCGGAAGCGGAACTCCCGGTTCAACGATAGGCTCTGCTCGACATACGAGTCAATCCGGTTCGCGTCGATGTTCTGCGGCAGGGCGTAACGGTCGCCTACCGCCGTCAGGATATACGAGACATTCACCCACGGATTCTCCCAAGCTACCGTCGCCGTGCCCGAATGCCGGGGCGTGTAAGGAATCTGGTCCTTGTAGTTCTTCGCGTCCGGGTCCGTGATATCCACCGCGTATTGGTACGAATACGTGCCGGACAGCACGAGCCCCATACGGTAAGGCAGCGGGAACTCGGCGGAAAGGTTTACGTCCGCGCCCTTAATGTCTACCTCGCCCATGTTCATCATGCGCCAGATATACATCGTAGGCATCGCCACGATCTTGTCTTTCACCCAGTTGTAATATCCGTCCACGGTAATGTCGAGGTGCCGCAGCCATTCGCCGCAAGAGGCGCTCCACGTGAGACCCAGGTCGAATTGCGTGGCCTTCTCCGGCGTCAGGTTCGTGTTGCCCATGCGCAGGTAATACAAGTCCGTGAAGGTCGGCACCCGGATAATATCCTTATACGAGGCCCGGACGCGGAACGTGCTTTCCGCGAAAGGCCGCCACGAGAGGCTCACGGCGGGCGAGAGGCGTTTCTTATCCGCCGGCGTGTCGCCCTGCTCCACTTTATCCGTGATGTACGTGCCCAGCAAACTGGCGGTCGCGGTCAGCCGGCTGTCCTTATATTGCGCGGCAAGCACGGAGCGCGAGTCGAAACGCTTCGGGTTCGGACCGCTCACGTAGTTGTTGCTCAGCCGGGAACGGGTCAGGTCGGTCGTCAACGCTACGGAGAAACGCTCCATCGGCGTGTACAACGCGCCCACCGAGCCGTAATACTCATGCTGCGTGTTCAAATCAAGCTGCTGGCCCGCGGCGTACTTATCGCTTACGTCTAAATAACGGGTAAAGGCATAATTGTATTTTACCAACGCCCGAACGGTGAATCGTTCGTTCAAACGGTTCGTATAGCCCGACTGGACGAAGAAGTTATTATCCCACAAGCGTTCCGAGGTGTTCGTGTTGTAAAGTCTCACGGAGCCGGGCAATCCGCGTTCCGAGTCGAAATAATAGGCCTTGAAGGTAAACTCGCCTCCCTTTCCGAAATCCCCGAACAGATTTCCTTCCAAATGATACGATTGGATGTCGCTGTTCTTCCGTTTCTCCCGGGTCACCAAATCGCCATTCACCAACGTGTACGGATAGCGTCCGTCGGCACGCGTGAAGTCACCATGCAAGGAAGCGCTCCAACGCTTGCCCAAACGCTGGTCGTAATGCAGCACGGGATTGAACAAACCGAAGGAACCGCCTTTCATCTTCACGTAGGCGTTGAACGACTTCTCGCCGAACGAGGGTTTACCGGTCTGGATGTTCAGTGCGCCCGCCGAAGCGTACACCCGCGCCGTTTGGAAGATATCGTCCGATTGACCAATCGAGAGGGAGACCATCTCCACGTTGTCCAGCGAGAAGCGACTGATATCCACCTGCCCGCTTTGCGCGTCGGTCACCGTCACGCCATCGTAGCTCACCGCCGTATGCTTGGCGCCCAAGCTCCGCACCGATACGGTCTTCAACCCACCGATTCCCCCGTAGTCCTGCACCGTCACGCCGGAGAAACGTTTCACCGCTTCCGACAATTCCTGTACGCCTAAGCGCTCGATGCTCGCCCGGCTCATCACCTGCAGCGGAGCGCCCACACGGGATACGGAAGGACGTGCCTTCTCTACCACCTCCACGCCCGATAGCTCGTGATAGGCGGTCGTGTCGATCCGCTGCGCGGAAACGATTCCAGAAGTTAGCAACCACACGCATAAGGCGCATAGCCATCTCATGCCCAATAAATCTCGCATAATAATTACGGTTTGGCAACGTCTTTACCCGAGACATTGCGTCGTACAGACCGAGGCAGGTTTTCTGGCTTGTCCACCCTCTTCCGGCTACCTTCCCACCCGCATGACGGGCAGTGGCAACGAGATTGCCGGGGGTCGCAAGGACTTACAGCTACGGGTACAGCTCCGGATTCGCACCGGATTCCCTTTTACTAACCGCCTTCCGGAAAGAAAGCAGTTACACCTTGATCACGCCGCGAAGATACAAATTCCACTGGAATCACCTGCGTTATAGGAGCACTTTTTAAAGCCCGGAATATCATCCAAGAAGAATAGGCATCGTAAGGCATTAATAATGGGCACCATAAGATGCTTATAATAGGCATCGTAACCCCCTTAGAATGCCCACTGTCAAATACGGTTTCCCCAACCCTATAATTGTCAATCGTCAATTGTCAATTGTCAATTTCTACTCCACAAGATAGCGGCTGATGTTTCGTGTCTCCTTGCTGAACTCCACGCCGACCTTTACCAGTCTCTTGCCAGATAATTGATAGGGAATCAAGTAATCACCCGTGTCGATTTGTCGAAGAGCCTCCTCCGCCGTGCCGTTCAGCTTGAACTCGAAGACGTACACCGTGTCACGCGTCTTCACCACCGCGTCAGCGCGGCCGTGCGAGCTACGCACCTCCGCCTCCGTGAACTGACCCATCAGCGTGAAGATGACGTAGAAGATGGTCTGGTAATGACGCTCCGTGTTGTCGCTCAACTCGTACGGGATGCCCGCGAAGAAGACCTTCACACGACCCATGAACGAGTCCACCTTTCCGGCGCGGAGCTCACGGATGAACGTGGCGATGTGGAAACTCGTCTCGTCGGTCGTCACCCTCGTATAATAAGGCAGCAGGAAGTTCAGGAAACCGTAGCGCACCTCGTCGTTCGGGAAGCCCAGCGTGTACAGCCTCAGGCCCTTGTCGTAGTCCTTGATCGTCAGGTAGCCGCTCTGGTAAATCATCGGGAGCGGGTTGCTCGCCTCCGCACGGTACTCCGAGAAGGCGGACGAGGCGACCTCCACGCCATCGATCAGCAGACGCAGGTCGTAATCGCTCTCCTTCAGCAGGTCCGCCAGGTAGGTCGGCGTGCCCGTCTGGAACCAGAAATTCTCCGTCACCTTCGACTTGAAGGCGTTCAAGACGCTGAACGGGTTGAATACACCGGGACAACCCGCGAAGAAGTGATAGCCGTCGTATTGGCGGGTCATCTCATCCACCATCTCCTCGAACGTCTCCCCGTTCGCCCGCGCCAACGACTCGATCTCCGGCGTGAACACACGCAGCAACTCCTCTCTCGTGATGCCGCACACGGCGGAATAATCCGGCCACGCGCTGATGTCCTGCAGCTGGTTCAGGTCGCTGAAGACGCTCACCTGGGCGAATTTCGTGACGCCCGTGAGGAAGACGAAACGAAGGTAACGGTCCGCGCTTTTCAGCACGCCGTAGAACGCTTTCAGGGTACGACGGTACTCCTCCAGCAACGGGGCGTCCAAGAGGGCCTGGAGCAACGGCTTGTCGTACTCGTCGATCAACACGAC
>DXEN01000020.1 GCA_019114945.1 Candidatus Parabacteroides intestinigallinarum
ACCGATTCTTTTTTCGCTTGATAAACATACAAAAATGCTTTGCGTACCCCAAAATCAGGGTATGCAAAGTTACAAAACATTATTTATCAGGATATTATAAAATTGACGCTTTTATAGTGACGAAGTCAGGAAAAAGGGTGTGCCAAATCACGGAAAGCACGTGGTTCTTGACACACCCTTATTATGTTAAAATCCGATATTTCTCTTAGAACTCAGCGTTATTCGGGGTACGGGGGAAAGGTATCACGTCGCGTATATTGCTCATACCTGTCACGAACAATAATAGACGCTCGAAACCTAAACCAAAACCGGAATGCGGCACCGTACCGAAGCGACGGGTATCCAAATACCACCACATATCTTTCATCGGGATATGCAACTCCTCGATACGATGGAGTAATTTATCGTAATCCGCTTCACGCTCCGAGCCTCCGATAATCTCTCCGATCTTCGGGAACAACACATCCATCGCACGGACCGTCTTGCCATCCTCGTTCTGTTTCATATAGAACGCCTTAATCTCCTTCGGGTAATCCGTCAGGATAACCGGACGCTTGAAGTGCTCCTCCACCAAGAAACGCTCGTGCTCGGCCGCCAAGTCCACACCCCAATATACCGGGAACTCGAACTTACGCCCATGGGCGACAGCCTCTTCCAAAATCTTGATACCCTCCGTATACGAGAGACGTACAAACGAATCTTTCAAGACACCCTCCAAACGAGCTATCAGTTCCTTATCGAACATATCGTTCAAGAATTGCACGTCATCCCGGCAATTTTCCAATGCCCAACGCACGCAATACTTGATGAATTCCTCAGCCAGCTCCATATTGTCCGTGATATCATTGAAGGCCACTTCCGGCTCGATCATCCAAAACTCCGCCAAGTGACGGGGGGTATTGGAATTCTCGGCCCGGAACGTCGGACCGAAGGTATAAATCTGTCCCAAGGCCGTCGCCGCCAACTCGCCCTCCAACTGTCCGGAAACCGTCAGGCTGGCTTGCTTCCCGAAGAAATCATCGTCATACAGAATCGAACCCTTCTCATCCTTCTTCAAATCATACAGGTTCAACGTCGTCACCTGGAACATCTGTCCGGCACCCTCGCAATCGGAAGCCGTAATGATCGGTGTATGGAAATAGAAGAAACCCCGATCGTGGAAGAACTTATGTATCGCGTACGCCATGTGATGACGGATACGGAACACGGCGCCAAAGGTATTCGTACGGGGACGCAGATGAGCGATCTCGCGCAAGAACTCCATCGAATGCCCTTTCTTCTGCAACGGATACACCGCGGGATCGGCCGTACCATACACCTCGATCTCGGTGGCTTGAATCTCCACGCTCTGCCCTTTTCCTTGCGAACGCGTCAAGATTCCGTTTACGCTCACGCTCGCACCCGTGGTAATCGGCTTCAAGAACTCATCGCCAAACTTATCCACGTCTACGACAATCTGTATGTTATGAATGGTAGAGCCATCGTTCAGCGCGATAAAACTTACCTGCTTGCTGCCACGACGCGTACGCACCCATCCCCGCACGTTCACGGTAGATCCAAAAGCGTCACTCTTCAATATATCTACGACTTTTGTCCGTCTAATCAATTCCATGTTATCGTTTTATACACTATAAATATCATCTAAAAAAATCGAGGATGTGTCAAATTGCAAAAAAGCACGCAGATGACGCAGATTGAGCGGATAAACGCAGATTGTTTTTATGATTTATAATTAAATAAGTCTGCGCAAATCTGCGCCCTCCGCGTCATCTACGTGCCAATGCCTAATTTTGACACAGCCTCTTTTTATCATTTTACTCGAAAGCACCCATCCGAAGCGCGTTCACCTCTTTCTCGTTCAAGTAGCGCCATTTACCGCGGCCTAAGTTTTTCTTCGTCAGACCCGCGAAATAAACGCGATCCAACTTGACCACATGATAGCCCAACGACTCGAAGATGCGGCGAACGATACGGTTACGTCCGGAATGAATCTCGATACCTACCTGTGTCTTGTCGGTCTCGCTCGCGTAGCTGATAGCGTCCGCATGAATCTCGCCATCCTCCAGGTCAATGCCGTTCGCGATCTTCTCCATATCCTCTACAGCCACTTCCTTGTCCAACCAAACGTGATAGATCTTCTTCTTCTTGAAAGAAGGATGCGTCAACTTCGACGCGAGATCGCCATCGTTCGTCAGCAACAACACACCCGTCGTATTACGATCCAAGCGACCTACCGGATAGATGCGCTCATGGCAAGCATGTTTCACCAAATCCATCACGGTCAAGCGAGCTTGCGGATCATCCGATGTCGTCACGCAATTCTTCGGCTTATTCAGCACGATATAAACCTTGCTCTCGATCTGTACCGGTTTCTCCTTAAACGTCACCTGATCCTGACGAGTGATCTTCGTACCCAACTCGGTAATCACCTCGCCATTTACTTTCACCAAACCTTGCTGGATGAACTCGTCCGCCTCCCGGCGCGAGCATACACCCGCGTTCGACAAGAATTTATTCAAGCGGATCGGCTCATTCGGGTCGGCCAATACCTCCTTATACTTAATTGGCTTCGGACGCGGCTTTTGCTGCGGCTTAGCCGGACGACGCGTCGGAGCGTTGCCGTGGGGAGCCGGACGGCGATTGTTGTTATTGTTTCCATAACCACCACCTTGGCGACCGTACCCCTCATTGCCGTAAGAAGACGGGCGACGGTTGCGCGGCTCGTTATATTCCATCCGCATATCCCCAACACGAGGTCTTCTCTTCTTTACGCCCTCGCTGGGAGTGCCCTCGCCTGTAGGGCTTGCCGAATAGGCCTTACCCGGTCCCTCGTAGTTCGGACGCGGACGATTGTAAGAGTTACCTCCTCCATACGCGGGACGATTGTTTCCATACGCGGGACGGCCACCACCATAACCACCGCCACGGTTGTTTCCATACGCGGGACGATTGCCATATCCCCCTTCCCGGTTATTGTCGTAAGCACGCGGACGGCTCGGACGCTCCCCGTAAGAAGGACGGTTGTTATCCCCATAAGCAGGACGATTGTCCCCATAAGACCGATACGGTCTGCGTTCATAGTTACCCTCCGGTCTGTTATAACCCGGATTATAAGGTCTTCTTTCACCTTCTTGCTCTGTGTTTTCCCGTCTAACACCCGGTATCACTTTCTTTTGACGCGGCAGAGACTCATCTCTTTCTTCTGTACTCATTTGCTTAGAAAATTTTCAATAGTTAAAATTAGGCACCTCACGGTGGCCCATATAATCTCACTCTAAAATATTACATTCCTGTATAATTATGCGGCGTTATCGCCCGTAGCTCCTCCTTCACCGAATCGCTCACGTCCAGCGTATCGATAAATTCCCGGATAGAACTTTCCGTAACCGTCTGGTTCGTACGGGTCAGCGCTTTCAAGGCCTCGTAAGGCTTCGGATAGCCCTCGCGGCGCAAGACCGTCTGAATACCCTCGGCTACTACCGCCCAGCAATTATCCAAATCGCGGTACAAGGCGCTCTCGTTCAAAAGCAACTTGCCCAAGCCTTTTTTCAAGCTCTGGAAGGCGATCTCGATATGCGCCAATGGAACGCCCACGTTACGCAATACGGTAGAATCCGTCAGGTCGCGTTGCAAACGGGAGATCGGAAGCTTCATCGCCAAATGGGTCAAGATAGCGTTCGCCATTCCCAAGTTCCCCTCGGCGTTCTCGAAATCGATCGGGTTCACCTTATGCGGCATCGCCGACGAGCCGATCTCGCCCGCCTTGATCTTCTGCTTGAAATACTCCATCGAGATGTATTGCCAGAAATCGCGGTTCAAGTCGATCAAGATCGTATTGATCCGTTTCAAGCCATCAAACAAGGCCGCCAAGTTATCGTAATTGGATATCTGCGTCGTCCACTCCTCGCGCTTCAAGCCCAGCACTTCGCCCACGAACTTATTGCCGAACGCCCGCCAATCGTAAGCCGGGTACGCCACGTGGTGCGCGTTGAAGTTGCCGGTAGCCCCGCCAAACTTGGCGGATATCGGCGTCGCCTTCAGCAAGGCTAATTGCTGCTCCAAGCGGTACACGAACACCATCACCTCCTTGCCCAAACGGGTAGGCGAGGCCGGTTGCCCGTGCGTCTTGGCGAGCATCGGGATATTCATCCACTCCTCGGCGCGCTTCCGTAAGATATCGATAACCTCTTCCAATCCCGGATAATACACATCGTCCAATGCCTCCTTGATCGACAAGGGCACCGATGTATTATTTATATCTTGCGAGGTCAATCCGAAATGGATGAACTCATGATATTTCTCCGCCAATAAGCCATCCGTCTTCTCCTTGATAAAATACTCCACGGCCTTTACGTCATGATTCGTCACGCCCTCGATCTCCTTGATCCGAGCGGCATCCGTTTCCGAAAAGCTCTGGTAAATTTTCCGAAGCGCCGTTTTTATCTCCTCCGTATTTAACTCACTTAACTGCGGAAGGAACTCCGCGAGCGCGATAAAATACTCAATTTCCACTCGCACCCGATACTTGATTAACGCATACTCAGAGAAATACGTGGCCAAATTCTCCGTCTTACTCCTATATCGCCCGTCTACAGGCGATATTGCTGTCAGTTCCGATAATACCATATACTTCTATTAATAGTGTCGCGAATTTAAATCTTTCCTCTGAATAAATAAATCAACTAATCATTATTTAACGAAATCCCCTCATTTTTAAGCGAACAGCCCCTTTCCGCACAGCATCCTCCAAAAATCTTTCGCGCATTTTATGCGAAAAAAATTTGGAGGCAATAAAAAAAGGCGTATCTTTGCAGCGCTTTAGAGAGAAAAAGCAAGCCAAAAGCGAAAAGAAAGGGCGTTTAGCTCAGCTGGTTCAGAGCATCTGCCTTACAAGCAGAGGGTCGGCGGTTCGAATCCGTCAACGCCCACCTTTCCTTTGAAATTTTTGTACCGAGTGGTCACCGGGCGTTTAGCTCAGCTGGTTCAGAGCATCTGCCTTACAAGCAGAGGGTCGGCGGTTCGAATCCGTCAACGCCCACTTCTCCACTCTTTCTTCAGATTCCTTTTTCTTACAATTCACAAACGCAAAGGGC
>DXEN01000021.1 GCA_019114945.1 Candidatus Parabacteroides intestinigallinarum
GGCACCTTGCGGGACGAGACCGGCTTGGTTACTTCTGTGGAAGGTTCCGCCGCTTTAAGTATCGAGCCGATAGCGGACGCTACCGTGCAAGAGGGCGGAACGGTTACCCTGACCGCCACGGCGAACGTGGAAGTAAACGTGACCGTCACCTTCCAATGGCAACGCTTGGTGGATGGCGTATGGCAGAACGTGGGTGAGCCTATCGTTCAAGGCGGAACGATTACCCGTGCCGCCTCCGACGCGAATGGCATTACCGCTAACTTGGAGGTTCAATCCGCCGACGCCGGTGAATACCGCTGCTTGATTTCCCGCACGGAGCCGGTAGAAAGTACGGACGATAAGGAAGTCTCCACCACCCTGACGGCCTACGCCACGGTAACGGTTTCAGAGCCTGTAGAACCGGAGCCAGAGCCGGAACCGGAACCGGAGCCATCGTACTACGACGTGACGCTTCCGGAGGTGGAGGGCGCCACGATCAAGCCGCTGGGCTCTACCTCGGTGATCGAGGGCGGCACGTTCCGCTTCACCATCGAGATAGAGGAGGGCTACATAGCCGACAACCTGCTCGTGCAGGCGAACGGCCCGGCCATCACGCCCGACGCGAACGGCGTGTATAGCGTCACCGTATGGGGCGACGTGGAGATTGTCGTCACCGGTATCGAGCCGGACCCGACGGTGGGCGTCGAGGATGTGGACGACCTGTCGCTGAAGGTCTGGAGCAGCGAGGGCCGCTTGCACATCCGTACCCCGAAGGCGGATAGTGCGTATATCGTCACCTTCGGTGGCCGCGTCTACAAGATTCAGGAGCTGCCGGCTGGCGAGACCGCCATCCCGATGCCGCAGGGTGCCTATATAATATATGTAGGCGGCGAGAGCTTCAAGATAAGTATGTGATGTGAGTTACGAATGACGAGTTACGAGTTACGAATGACGAGTTACGAATGAAGGCTCGTATCTGAATGGAACCTCCCGGT
The DNA here is from genome assembly GCA_019114945.1 of Candidatus Parabacteroides intestinigallinarum. Lineage (GTDB taxonomy): Bacteria > Bacteroidota > Bacteroidia > Bacteroidales > Tannerellaceae > Parabacteroides > Parabacteroides intestinigallinarum. Next base: position 975 of record DXEN01000021.1, read on the forward strand.
GGGCCGCGCCTGCCGGGAGGTTTTTTGATGCCGCCTATTATAAGTGTGTTATGCCGCCCATCGTGAGGGTATTATACTGCCCATTGTAAGGATATTATATTGCCCATCGCGAGAGTGTTATACCGCCTATTCTAAGAGACACATAGGTGCGTCCGTAAAGTCACGTACGTGCGTTGGCAAAGTCACGTAGGTGCGTTGGCGTTTTCACATACGTGCGTTGGCGGGGGCACATACGTGAAAAAAAAGAGGATAAGTCGAAGCGACTTACCCTCCTCGTGATTATGAATTGAGAAAGATTATTCCTTGTTCGCGGAAAGTTTCTCCTTCAAAGCGGCCAACTCCTCGATATCGCCCAACGTGGTCTTCTCGATCGTGTTGTTCACTACAGCGGAATCGTCCTCTTTCTTGTTACGCTTAGCGGCCTTCTTCTCGGCGTTAGCGGCTTTCTTTTGCTCATCCTCGAATACGCGGCTGTGCGAAAGGATGATGCGTTTCGCCTCCTTGTTGAACTCGATAACCTTGAACGGCAGCTTCTCGTCTACCTGAGCTTGCGAGCCGTCCTCTTTTACCAAGTGCTTCGGGGTAGCGAAGCCCTCTACGCCGTACGGCAACGAGATAACCGCGCCCTTATCCAACATCTCGATAATCGTACCCTCGTGGATAGAGCCTACCGTGAAGATAGTCTCGAACACATCCCAAGGATTCTCCTCCAATTGCTTGTGGCCGAGGCTCAAGCGGCGGTTCTCCTTGTCGATCTCCAATACCTGTACGTCGATATCCGCGCCAATCTGCGTGAACTCCGACGGATGTTTGATTTTCTTCGTCCAAGAGAGGTCGGAGATGTGGATCAAGCCGTCTACGCCCTCCTCGATCTCGACAAATACGCCGAAGTTCGTGAAGTTGCGTACCTTCGCCGTGTGACGAGAGCCAACCGGGAAGCGCTCCTCGATGTTCTCCCATGGATCCGGCTTAAGCTGCTTGATACCCAGCGACATCTTGCGCTCCTCGCGGTCGAGTGTCAAGATAACGGCCTCTACCTCGTCGCCTACCTTCATGAAGTCCTGAGCGGAACGCAGGTGTTGTGTCCACGACATCTCGGATACGTGAATCAAGCCCTCTACGCCCGGAGCGATCTCGATGAACGCGCCATAGTCCGCCATAACGACTACCTTGCCCTTTACCTTGTCGCCTACCTTCAGGTTCGGATCCAAAGCGTCCCAAGGATGCGGGGTCAGTTGCTTCAAGCCCAAGGCGATACGTTTCTTCTCGTCGTCGAAATCCAAGATAACGACGTTGATCTTCTGATCCAAGTGAACGATCTCCTCCGGATGCGATACGCGGCCCCAAGAAAGATCCGTGATGTGGATCAAGCCATCTACGCCGCCCAAGTCGATGAATACGCCGTAAGAGGTGATGTTCTTGACGGTACCTTCCAATACCTGTCCCTTCTCCAGCTTGGAGATAATCTCTTTCTTCTGTTGCTCCAACTCGGCCTCGATAAGCGCCTTGTGGGAAACAACCACGTTCTTGAACTCTTGGTTGATCTTTACGATCTTGAATTCCATTGTCTTGCCAACGAATACATCGTAGTCGCGGATCGGCTTCACGTCGATTTGTGAACCCGGCAAGAACGCCTCGATACCGAATACGTCGACGATCATACCGCCCTTCGTGCGGCACTTGATGTAACCCTTGATAATCTCGTCCTTCTCGAGCGCCTCGTTTACACGGTCCCAAGAACGGGTAGCGCGCGCTTTCTTGTGTGAAAGGATCAACTGGCCTTTCTTGTCCTCCTGGCTCTCGATGTAAACCTCCACTTGGTCGCCCACTTTCAGATCCGGGTTATAACGGAACTCGGACATCGGGACAACGCCGTCGGATTTGAAACCGATGTTAACGACAACCTCGCGCTTGTTCATCGCGGTGACGGTTCCCATTACCACCTCTTTGTCTTTTACCGTGCTCAGCGTCTGGTCGTACGTCTTCTCCAGATCCTCCTTGCTGGCCTGGCTGTAAGATTTGCCCTCCTCCAGGGCATCCCAATCGAAGTCCTCGATCGGTTGGATGTTCTTTAAATTTTCCATTCTTTAATTGTTAATACTACGTTTGTTTTTAATTAGTAAGTTAGACATTATATTGTCGTCTCTCAAAAATCGAGCGCAAAGATAATGCTTTTTTCTGACTGACAATTGTTTTCGTGTCGTAAATACGTCCCGGTACGGATGATTTCTATTTATTTCGTGAGCGGGCGCCGTTTTTGGTACCTGTTCCGCAGTTTGTAGTCCGCGAACAGGAGCAGCAAGGCGGCGGCGCCGATGTAGCCATAGAAGGCGATTGCCGATGCGTCGAGCCGCGGCAAGGAGAAGCGCGGGAGCTCTATATATATAAAGGTAGCGACCGTTAAGGCGAGCAAGGCGAGCAAGGCCAGGATGAGCGCGACCAGGTTGCTCCGCTCGGTGCGTTTCCTCGCTCTTTCCGCTTCGAGTAGCACCTGTCGCATGACGTTCTCCCGGAACGAGGCGGGCAATTCCTCCTCGGGCAGTCGCTTGAACGCTTCCGCCAAGCTGTCTGTCTCTTTATGATATGCGTCTATCCGATTCATCTTCCATTCTTTTTATAAGTACATACAATTTCTTTCGTATCCGGTGTAATCTGACCTTGACATTCGCGGTTGTCAGGCCGGTGATGCCCGCCAGCTCGTCGATGGTCCGCTCTTTCCAGTAGAAGAGCAGGAGCAAGGCCCGCTCGTCCGGCGGCAGTTGCCCAAGGGCCGCTTCCAGGTAGCGGACTCGCTCCGAGGGAGCCTCTTGGTCGAGCAGATGGGCGGCCTCCTCTTCCGACACATTGTCGAGCGCACTCTCCTCGATAGCCAGGAACTCGTGCTTCTTCTTCCGGACGGCCGAGAGCGCCGTGTTGTAGGCGATTCGGTACAGCCATGTGGAGAAGCTACATTCCCCCTTGAACGAGGCGAGGCTCGTGTAGGCTTTCAAGAAAGCGTCTTGCGCCAATTCCTCGGCATCCTCCGCATTTTGCGTCACTTTATATATCAACGCGTGGATCGGTCGGCTGTATCGATCCAAGAGGCAGGCGAAGCACGCCGTGTCGCCCGCCAGTATCCGATGTATATAATATGTGTCGCTATACAATTCCATGCTACCTTATAGACGCGGGCCGGACGCATAGGTTACAGTTCTTGGGGTACAAAAATACGCGATATTTTTTCCTCGCGTGTTGTAACCTGTCGGGAAATGCCGCGTCAAAAGGGCAAACGAAATGGATGTATAACTTTAAAACATGGTAGTTATGATGGATTTTATTATGGCCCCGCTGATCGTGGGAATTATTTGCGCCGGTATTTACGGTTTGTTCGAGTTGTTTGTCCGCCGGAAAGAGCGGTTGGCGATTATCGAGAAAATCGGCGAGCGGTTGGACGGTTCCGCCTTCGATGGCAAGTTGGCCTTGCCCGGCTATGGCCCTAAGTTCTCTGTCAGCGCCTTGAAGGCGGGATGCCTGTTGGCGGGTATTGGGCTGGGCATGTTGGTGGGATTTTTCATCAGCGTTAATTTGAGCGCCTCGTCCTCTTTCGTGGACGACCGTTGGTTCCGCGAGGAGCTAATGAGTGTGGCCTATGGCGCTTCCACATTGTTGTTCGGTGGCATCGGCCTGATTATAGCCTTTATCATCGAGACCAAGATGGGGAAGGAGAAGAAGTAAAAAGGAGAGGAGTCCATAAGCGAATTGCCTCGCATGGTGACGTTCGCTTATGGGCTCCTCTTTGTTATGCTGTTCGCTTATCGTGCGTATTTACATGAGGTGATGCCTATATGCATGACCGCCTCGTCCTTCCGGATCTTTACGCCCGCCGGCGCCATATAGTTGGTGAGCGCCGATGTGCTGACCGTTGTCTGGTAGTATCCGCCGCCGCTCGAGGTCGTCGTGCGCTCTACGGGAATCACCAGCAGCCGCATATCTTCCTCCGGGGCGTTCTCCATCTGGTGCTTCAGCAGGTTTGCCAAGTTCGGGAAAGAGTACGTGCGTGTATCCTCGTCGTAAGCGTCGGACAAGAACGATGTCTGCCCGTTCTCGATTTGTTCTTTCTCGAAGAAACTCTTTACGGAATCCTCCGGCAAAATCAATAAATAGGAAGGCGGGGTCAGCGCGTATTTCCAATCCTCTTGCGGCATCGCCTTCAGTTCCAGCGGCAGGTTGTTCACGATGCGCTCTCGCATGATGGGCGTGATTTCCGTGGTCGGGAAAACAATCCGCATGCAAACCCCCGCGGGAGTCTTGAAATAAGCGAACTCATCGTTAGGCTCCAATAATTGGCTGAGGTCCGTATTCGTGAAGCGGTTTAGCTGGATAACCTCTTTCGAGGTCGCGAACTGCTCGGAGGTCGCGATCAGGGAATCTTGCCCCGCGCTACCTGTCACCGCGTACCGATAATGAATCCGCATATACGATTTGGATATGGAAAGGATATTCCCGCTTCCGAACGTATTTGTCACGTACACTCCGGGGAAGAACTCGTTGAAAGAGTCTTGACTGTCGAAAGTGGACGGGTTGTTGACGCTTTCGTCGTAAAACCGTTGTCCCAGCTCTGCCGGCAGCTGGATATCGACATGCGCTATGAAGTCGTCTTCCTCCCGGACGGAATCGGGGATGCTGGCGTTGAACGCCGTATACGTCTGCGCTCCTAACGATTCCCGCAGGTCGCAATATTGGGCGGGATCGAAGTTCGTATAGAAATGTTTCCGCAGCGGGCTTGTTATCCGGAAGATCTCGGCGCGCATCGGGGCGAGGGAATCGCCTATCCACGCTCCGTTCTTATGCGAGGAATTGAAATACTCGATCCGGAAATCAACGGAGTCTATCTTTCCCCCGTAAGGCGTATGCGCGAACTGGAAACCGCTCGGGCAATAGAATTGGCACATATAATCCGATTTCAGGTTGCCGTAGAGCGGGTCGTACAATTCGCCTAACTGGGCGCTCGTCGAGCGCGCGTAAATAGAATCCAACAATACCGTTGTCGCTTGTATCCGGAACGAGTCCGTATATACGGCGATCGTGTCGTCGCCAGGCTGAATACTTGTTCCAATCGGGCTCAAATCATCATTACAACCGGCCAGGATACTGAATCCTAAGCCAAGTCCAAGTATTAAAAGCTTGCTATCCATTATCGCGTATGTTATTTCTTGTTTGTTCCCAGTACCACGTCGTAGAACTTATTGAACTCGTCCATATAAATATCCGGCGACTGATACGGGAGGAAAGGTGTATTTTTTTGGGTCGATATATATTCCGTTATTTCGGGGTCGATGGTCTCGCTTCCTTGAATGACTCCGTCGGCGAAGTCGATTGCCAGTTTGGTCAGGGCGACGAAACTCGTGTCTGTCTTGATTAATTTCAGGTCCGCGTCTTTCGCCCCATCCGTCTTCAGCTTTGTCGCGAAGTTCTTGTTAAACGGATTCTTGAACCCGTCGTTGTAGATGGAATAAACGATTTTCGCGTTGCGCAGGCAAGGGTCGTCCGCGTACATCCGTTTGATATAAAGCCCCGCCAGCGCCGATATCCAGCCATGGCAATGGATCAGGTCCGGTATCCAACGCAGCTTCTTGACCGTTTCCAAGACACCCCGTACGTAAAAGATGGAGCGGTCGTCGTTGTCTTCATATTCATTCCCTTTCTCGTCGCATACCGTATGCTTCCGTTGGAAGAAATCATCGTTGTCGATGAAATAGACCTGCATACGTGCCGCCTGAATGGACGCTACCTTAATAATGAGGGGGTGATCCGTATCGTCGATAATCAAATTCATACCCGATAGCCGGATGACCTCGTGCAATTGGTTGCGGCGTTCGTTGATATTACCGAATTTAGGCATGAATGTTCTGATTTCACGGCCTCTCTCCTGGATTCCTTGCGGCAAATTCCTACAGATTGTCGCGATCTCGGATTCTGGAAGGTAGGGAGTTATTTCTTGGGCTATAAACAAGATCTTTTTTGCATCCATTCTGTAATTTACTTTTATAAAGACGCTACAAAGATACGAAAAATCTTTTATTTACCGTAATTATTTAGTTGCTTTGCACCGTCAAATTAAGCATCTATTCGATGAAAGTAGTAGAAAGTATCAAGGAATTGAAGGGTTATCTCGCTGACGCTAAACGAGATAATAAGCGTATTGGCTTGGTTCCCACGATGGGAGCCTTGCACAAAGGGCATCTGAGTTTGGTAGAGCGTTGCGTGAAGGAGAACGATGTGTGCGTGGTGAGTGTTTTCGTGAATCCGACTCAATTTAACGACAAGCACGATCTGGAGACGTATCCCCGGACGTTGGAGGCGGATTGCGCGTTGCTGGAGGCGGCGGGCTGCGATTACGTGTTCGCTCCCTCGGTGGAGGAGATGTATCCGGAGCCGGATACGCGTACGTTCGATTTCGGGACGGTGTCGCGTGTGATGGAAGGCGCGAAGCGCCCGGGGCATTTTAACGGCGTGGCGCAAGTGGTGAGCAAGTTGTTTTATATCGTGGAGCCGGACAACGCTTATTTCGGCGAGAAGGATTTCCAGCAGATAGCCGTGATTCGTGCGATGATCAAGCAATTGCGCATACCGGTGACGATCGTGGCTTGCCCCATCGTGCGGGAGGAGGATGGCTTGGCTTTGAGCAGCCGGAATACGCGTTTGACGCCCGAGCAACGTCAAAAAGCGCCTTTAATTGCTCGTACGTTAAAAGAAAGTACTACCTTTGTGCCCGAAAAAAGCGTGCGGGAGGTGATTGATTATGTAGTGAATACGATCAATAGCGATCCCGTCATGCGGGTAGAGTACTACGAGATCGTGGATGGCAATACGCTGGAAGCTATCCGGAACTGGTCGGACACGGATTATCCGGTGGGTTGTGTCACGGTCTATTGCGGCGAGGTACGATTGATTGATAATATCAAATATCAAGCTTAAATTTAAAATTTCAAATTTTAAATTCAGAAAGATGTTCATAGAGGTATTAAAGTCAAAAATTCACCGGGTAACGGTTACGGAGGCTAATTTAAATTACATCGGTAGTATCACGATTGATGAGGATTTGTTGGACGCCGCGAATTTGATCGCGAATGAGAAGGTGTCGATCGTAGACAATAATAACGGTGAACGTTTTGAGACTTATATCATCAAGGGCGAGCGTGGCTCGGGAGTCGTTTGCCTGAACGGGGCGGCCGCCCGCAAGGCGCAGCCGGGTGATGTGATTATCATTATGTCGTATGCCATGATGGATTTCGAGGAGGCGAAGACGTTTAAGCCTACTGTCATTTTCCCGGATACGGCGACGAATCGGTTGGTATAAGGTTCGGTCTTTTGTGAATTTTATCAGCGAAAGGAATGCTCGTCCGGTAGAGGCGGGCTTTTCTTTTGCCTTTTGGAAAGAGAGTACAAGACACAGCGCGAGTATTATATGTATAGTGGTAAGCAAATATTGAATGTCAGTTATCCGATCTTTTTAGGTCTGTTGGCGCAGAACGTGATAAACGTGACCGACACGGCTTTTCTGGGCCGCGTCGGCGAGGTGGAGTTGGGAGCTTCCGCTATGGGCGGGCTTTACTATATCAGCGTGTTTACGATCGCGTTTGGTTTCAGTACGGGATCGCAAATCGTTATCGCGCGGCGGAATGGCGAGGGACGTTACGACCAGATCGGGCCTGTCATGACGCAGGGCGTATTCTTCCTGTTGGCCTTGGCTACTTTGGCGTTCCTTTTTTCCCGTCTTTTCGCGGAAGGGGTGATGGGCTGGTTGATTTCCTCCGACGCGATCTTGAAAGCTACGATGGATTTCCTGGATTGGCGGGTGATTGGTTTCTTCTTCTCGTTCTTGAGCGTGATGTTCCGGGCCTTGTATGTCGGGATTACCCGTACGAAAGTGCTGACCATCAACGCCGTGCTGATGGCGGTGACGAATGTCGTGCTTGATTATCTGTTGATTTTCGGACACGCGGGTTTCCCGAGGATGGGCATCCAAGGGGCGGCGATCGCCTCTGTTATCGCCGAGGCGGTGTCGATTCTCTTCCTTGTCGTATATACACGGTGGACGGTGGATATACGCAAATACGCGTTGGATAAGTTTCGCTCGTTCGATCTCGCCTTGTTGGGGCGGGTGCTGAATATCTCCGTTTTCATGATGTTGCAATATTTCCTCTCGATTGTCTCGTGGTTCATGTTCTTTATCGCCGTGGAGCATTTGGGGCAGCGCGAGCTGGCGATCGCGAATATCGTCCGAAGTATTTACGTGGTGATGCTGATTCCGGTCAACGCGTTGGCGACGACGACCAATACGTTCGTCAGCAACAGCATCGGGGCGAGGGATACGGCGTTGGTGATTCCGATTATCCGGAAAATCAGCCACTATTCGCTCGGGCTGATGGTCGGGATATGCGCGCTCTTCTGCCTGATTCCGGAGCAGGTGCTGGCGGTTTATACGAACGATTTATCCTTGATCGACGCGGCGGTTCCGTCGCTTTACGTGATTATTGTCGCGATGCTGATCGCCGCGGTGTCCTGTATCATATTCAATGGCGTGTCGGGTACGGGCAACACGCGCTCGGCGCTTTTCATCGAGTCGTCGGTGTTGGTGCTCTACGTGCTGTTTATCTATATCACCGGGATGCGGATGCGCTTGCCCGTGGCTATTTGTTTCGGGTGCGAGATCGTTTATTACACCGGGATGTTGCTCGCGAGCGCCCTTTACCTGAAGAAAGCGAACTGGCAGAATAAACGGATTTAGAGCCGCTTTTGGTTGCAAGCGGGACAGACGCCTTTTACCGTATAATTAATCGAGTCCACGGTATAGCCTTCCGGCAGAGACGCGACCGGGATCTTGATATCGGTCAAGCACGTTGTCTGGTGGCATACCTCGCAAAAGAAATGGATGTGCCTCTCGCCGATGGCGCACGTCTCGGAGTGGCTCCGACAGATCTCGTACTTCATCGAACCGCTGCCGTCCTCGAATGCGTGGATCGCGTGATGCTCCAAGAGCAAGGACAGCGAGCGGAAGATGGTCGAGCGATCCAAGGTCTCCAGTTCTATCTCTAATTCAGACAGAGAAGCCGGACGCATAAGCTCCGATAGCTTCCGCAGTACGAGGATGCGGGCGGCCGTGGGCCGTATGCCCTTTTCCTTCAATCGCTCTTCACATTGTTGGGTCGACATCGCTTGATTATATTGATTACCTCGCGAAGGTAGCCCTTAGTTCTTGCAATCCGGTTGCGAAGAAAGAAGGGATTCTTCCAGTTGCTCGAGCATTTTTACCAACGATTTGCGGGTGCGGTACGTGGCTTTGAGCTCTTTTATCAAGTCCATCGCCATCGCTCGCTCGCCTAATTGGTCGATTAGTTGTATGTGCTCGCATGTGAAATGGTTGCTTTCCCTTCCCTTGTTGTTGGCTATATATTTTAAAGCCAAATCTTTGCATAGGAGGGCGAGTTTGGGGGCGTATTTATCTTTCAAATAGGGAATCTTGCTTTTAATTTGGAAGAAGTTCGGATTTTTCTGGAGAAGCATGAAGAGCTTATCCCATTGCTGCTCCCAGATATAGATTTGGGTGGTGCGATCGAAATCTTTTCCCCAATCTTGCTTGCTCAAATCCTCGACCAGCCGCTCTAAGAATTCCGGCCATTGTTCCCGCGGCACGTGCGATTTCAACAGCTGGTAATAGGTCTGCTCGGTATAGCTTATCTTCTTGCCGGAGCGCAGCGATTGAATTTCTCTCGGGAAGAAAAAAATGTCGGAATGTATCAAGAGTTGCCGCGCCACTTGGATGATTTGTTCCGTGTTCTTGCTTAGCTGGTAGATTTCCAGTAAGTAGTGGCGCCAGAATACCACCAACTCGGGCAATCTGCGCTCGTCTTCCCGGATGCCGTCGATGGCCAGTTGTTCCGCTTTCGCGTAGTCTTCCCGGTCGACTGCCTCCTTTATCAACAGGTTCCTGAACTCCGGATTGGAGGCGTGATTCTCGATGTAGCGCGCCGCCTCCTCCGGGCCTTCCGTTTTTTTTATGAGCCGTGCCGTCAGGTTCTGGATTTGCTGGTAGTTCCAGTCCCATTGCTCTCCCTTGGGTTTTATTTTGTTCAAGGAGGCCCGTACGCGCTCTTTCTCGGCGTCGTTCTTTATCATGTCGGTGGCGATTACAATCACGTCGTAGTGCCACATCCGGTGTTTTAATGTCCCTTCGTCGAATAGCTTGAGTAGCCACTCGAACAATTCCTTATGGACGGGCTCCTTTAAATTGGAATTCGCGAATATGGAAAGTTGCTCGAAAGCGAGCGATATGCTTTCGCTCATCCGCTCTTTGCCGTCGTCGGCGTGCCTGAGGGTTTTCGTCATCTCTTCCACGATGGCCTCCAGTATATAAATCCCTTTTTGTATGTTGCCTCTCTCGAAAGAGACGCTGGATTCGCCTATTAAGTCGCGGATCGACCGGCTGAGGGGAGAGGATTCTACGTAATCGACAAAGCCGTAGGGGTTGGCGTATTTCTTGATTAGCGCCTGCACCCGCTCGGTGTACGTTTCCTTGTATTCGGGATATAGATGGTGAGCGTATCGCGAGATGAACGAATCTCGTATGTTCGGATAGGAATAGCTGACCTCTTGCATGAATTTTTTGAGCTCCTCGTGCGAGATTGTTTTCAGCAGATCCCGGAATTGTTTGGCCGGCGATGGCCTTTTCGGCTTGGCGGGCTTTTTGGGCATTATTCCTTCGTCGTCGTCGAATAAGTCTTTTTGCAAATAGAACAAGGTCGCCACTATATGAGGGCATATCGAGCCTCTACGGAGGAAGGCGCAGTCGCAAGAGCAATCGCTCATCTCGTTTCCCTCGACGTGTAGCCTCACGAGGTTCGTGCTCGAGAAAGCGTCTACGACCGCCTCGTAATCGCCTCCTCCTAAATTCTTGAATTCCAAGACGCCGCCTTTCTTGAAGCTTTCGTACCCTTCTTTCAAGGAGATTCCGTCTACTTGTTGCTCAAAACAGTCTAATAATAATTTCATGGTATTTCTTTTTATGGCGAAGATACAAAAAAGAAAAGAAAAACAAAGAGCTTATTGGCATTATCGTGCGGTTTCATATCGGGAAAAGGGGGAAAAGGGGAAATATCCGCGTGATAGCGCGTGACATTTTGTAACCGGAAGTCCGTGAGAATCGATTTTTCCGGGCCGTGGGGCAGGTCGCTCGCGAAAACGAGAAAAATATTTAGCAACTGATTGATGGATAGCTATGTATCGAAAAACGGCCTTTTATTTTAGATGAATGCGTGGGCCGCTATGCCCATATAAAGGCGGAAAAGGCGCGTTTCCCTTCGGAGGAAAATTCTTTTTCTCTCGAAAGAAAGTTAAATTTCCTTCGAATGAAGTAAAAATCTCTTTCGAATGTATCGAAAAACGGCATAAAATCGGGCGAAAAACACGGGCGTTCGCGTCGTATCGCGCGGCCGTTTGTGTTGGTTTATGTGTACTTTTATACCCAAACGGGCGAATATTCGCGTGAATCGACGCGAGCTATCGCGCGAGCGGCCCTCTATTTGGACGATTCTCGCGAAAGGCGTTGTTAGCGAAACGCTCCTATTTCGCGCATCGTGTCAGGAATAGCCCGTATTTTATGACACGATGGATAAATGGCTATTTTTCGTTTGCTTATATTCCACGAATGCGACAACGCGTATAGGAAGTGATTATATATAAATAATTAGGGAACGGGATCGTTTTGTGAATCAGGAGTTAGAAGAGTGAAAAGGACGGTGGAACCGTCCCTCTCTGTGTAACCGCCTGGTGGAGCGGAGCGACACCTGCGGGATGTGAGCGTTTCTCCCTCCTGTTTCCGACCTCGGAGAGGTCGAACGACGTGGTGCTGTTGAACCTCTTCGAGGTCCCCATGTGAAAAGTCAATGGTGAACCGTTGGGTATCCATTGACTTTTTCGTAACTTTGCCACCTAATCCGAAGAAAATAATATAAACATCTATACGAAATTATGTTTGAGAATTTAAGCGAAAGGTTAGAGCGCTCGTTTAAACTGTTGAAAGGCGAGGGCAGGATTACGGAGATCAACGTGGCGGAGACGCTGAAGGATGTACGTAAAGCCTTGTTGGACGCCGATGTGAATTATAAGGTAGCCAAGAGCTTCACGGACTCGGTCAAGGAGAAGGCGTTGGGACAGAACGTGCTTACCTCGGTCAAGCCGAGCCAGTTGATGGTCAAGATCGTTCACGACGAGTTGGCGCGCCTGATGGGCGGCACGGCTATCGAGTTGAACCTGAAGGGTGCCCCGGCGGTCGTGCTGATGTCGGGCTTGCAAGGTTCCGGTAAGACGACGTTCACCGGCAAGTTGGCGAATTTATTGAAGAGCAAGAAAAATAAACGTCCGTTATTGGCGGCGTGCGACGTGTACCGCCCGGCGGCTATCGAGCAGTTGCGCGTGGTGGGCGAGCAGGTGGGCGTTCCCGTCTATATGGAGTTGGATAGCAAGAACCCGGTCGAGATCGCGAAGAACGCGATTCGCGAGGCGCGGGCGAAAGGCAACGATGTCGTGATCGTGGATACGGCGGGCCGTTTGGCCATTGACGAGCAGATGATGAACGAGATCGCCGCGATCAAGGAGGCGATCCAGCCGGACGAGACGCTGTTCGTGGTCGATGCGATGACCGGTCAGGACGCCGTGAACACGGCGAAGGAGTTCAACGAGCGGTTGGACTTCGACGGCGTGGTGCTTACGAAGTTGGATGGCGATACCCGCGGTGGAGCGGCGTTGTCAATCCGTACGGTGGTGGACAAGCCAATCAAGTTCGTGGGAACGGGCGAGAAGATGGATGCCTTGGACGTGTTCCATCCCGAGCGTATGGCGGATCGTATCCTGGGCATGGGCGATATCGTATCGTTGGTGGAGCGTGCGCAGGAGCAGTACGACGAGGAGGAGGCGAAGCGCTTGCAGAAGAAGATCGCCAAGAACCAGTTCGATTTCAATGATTTTATCGCGCAGATCCAGCAAATCAAGAAGATGGGTAACTTGAAGGAGTTGGCCTCCATGATTCCGGGCGTAGGCAAGGCGCTGAAGGACGTGGACATCGACGATGACGCGTTCAAGAGCATCGAGGCGATTATCTATTCGATGACGCCGGAGGAGCGTAGCAACCCGGCCATCTTGAACGGCTCCCGTCGCCAGCGTATCGCGCGGGGAAGCGGTACCAGCATCCAGGAGGTGAACAAGCTGATCAAGCAGTTCGACGAGACCCGCAAGATGATGCGGATGTTATCCTCGGCGAAGTCCGGGAAGTTGAAGTTGCCTTCGATGCCGACAATGCCGAGATTTAGAAGATAGATTTCAAAATCCTAAATATAGTAGTTATGGATTACAAATTATTGGATGGTAAGGCTGTTTCCGCTCAGATGAAGCAGGAGATGGCGGAAGAGGTCGCCCGCATCAAGGCGGAGGGAGGGAAAGTCCCTCATTTGGCGGCTATCTTGGTAGGACACGACGGTGGAAGCGAGACATACGTCGCCAACAAGGTGAAGACTTGCGAGGCGATAGGCTTTAAGTCGACCTTGATTCGTTTCGAGGACGACGTGACGGAGGCGGATTTGCTCCGCAAGGTCGATGAGTTGAATAACGATCCGGATGTGGATGGATTTATCGTGCAGCTTCCGCTCCCGAAGCATATCTCGGAGCAGAAGGTGATCGAGGCGATCGATTATCGGAAGGACGTGGATGGTTTCCATCCGATTAACGTAGGGCGTATGTCGATTGGGCTGCCCTGTTTCGTCTCCGCGACACCGGCCGGTATCTTGGAGTTGCTGAAGCGTTATCAGATAGAGACACGCGGCAAGCATTGCGTGGTGTTGGGCCGTAGCAACATCGTCGGCAAGCCGATGGCTACGTTGATGATGCAGAAGGCTTATCCGGGCGATTGCACGGTGACGGTTTGCCACAGCCGCTCCCAGAACCTGAAGGAGATGTGCTTGTCGGCGGATATCATCATCGTCGCGTTGGGAGTGCCGGAGTTCTTGAAGGGAGATATGGTGAAAGAGGGCGCCGTGGTGATCGATGTCGGTACGACGCGTATGCCCAGCAGCGTTACGAAGAGCGGTTATAAGCTGGTGGGCGATGTCAAGTTCGACGAGGTGGCGCCGAAATGCTCGTATATCACGCCGGTTCCCGGTGGAGTAGGGCCGATGACGATCATTTCCTTGATGCGAAATACCTTGTTGGCGGGCAAGAAAGCCGTTTATAAGTAAAACAGGGGATAAAAAGCGCCTCAAAAGTTTGCGAAGTCGGAAATAATGCCTATCTTTGCGCCGTCTTTTGAGGAGGATCCTTTTGAGGCGAATATGGTGAATGTAGCTCAGTTGGTTAGAGCATTGGATTGTGGTTCCAAGGGTCGTGGGTTCGAGCCCCATCTTTCACCCTCCGTTCCTCTTTTATTTTATTATGGTGAATGTAGCTCAGTTGGTTAGAGCATTGGATTGTGGTTCCAAGGGTCGTGGGTTCGAGCCCCATCTTTCACCCATCCATTCCGAACAAGGAAGGACACTCTGGGTAGGGTGTCCTTTTTTTATGGGGTAAGTTGTATCCTTCGGGCGGCTTTCATGAGGTTATCCCAATCGTTCGCCAAGGCGTTCATATCGGGATACAGCAAGTCCGCTCCCGCGTCGAGCAGTGTTTGGTCCGGTAGGGGACCGGTATTGACCGCGATCGTGAAGATGCCTGCCGCTACCGCCGCTTCTACGCCCATCGGGGCATTCTCCACCACGAATGCCTCGTGCGCCTTTACGCCGGCTTTCTGGAGTCCCATCAAATAAGGCTCGGGATGCGGTTTCCCGATCTTCACGTCGAATGCCGTTACCATTTTCTCCCGGCTGAAGTGTCCCGGATAGGTGTGATTCAACTTGTCAATCAAACTGTGTTGTCCGGATCCGGTGACCACCAGTCGTTGCAGCCCGGAAGCCTTTACTTTCTCTAATACGTCCGCGGCTCCCGGCATGGGCGTGCCATCGTTGTAAGCGCGAAATAGATCCGATTTCTCTTCATAGATGGTTCGCGTTTCCTCTTCCGTGGCGTTTCGGTGGAATGTCCGTTGGAAAAGCTCGTTAATCGTTCCTTCGCCGGTGCGCCCCTCGAAGAGGTAGAAATCCTCGATGCTGGCAATGAGGTGATGGCGGGTCGCTACCTCGTACCAAGCGCGGGCGTGGAAACGCATGGAGTCGTAAAGGACACCATCCATATCGAACAGGACCGCTTTCGGATAAAGACACGTTTGTGAATGCTTTTGTAAGTAATGCGTGATTGCTTCTTGGATCATATAGTTTGCTGTGTTACACCTCTAATCATATAAAAAAGGCACGGATCTCACTTTTCCCGTGGAATCCGTGCCTCGAAAGTATTATAAACGCTTATTACAAGCGTGCTTTAATCGCTTCGGATTCTTTCTCGTATCCGGGTTTGTTCAAGAGGGCGAACATGTTCTTCTTATATGCCTCCACACCCGGTTGGTTGAACGGATTGACACCCAGGATGTAGCCGCTGATACCACAAGCTTTCTCGAAGAAATAGAACAACTGGCCGATGTAGTAAGCGTTTACCGCCGGCATCGTGATCTTGATATTCGGAACACCGCCGTCGACGTGAGCCAACTGCGTGCCCAGCTCGGCCATTTTGTTCACTTGGTCTACCCGCTTTCCTGCCAGGAAGTTCAGTCCATCCAAATTAGCCTCGTCTGTGGGGACAACCACCTCGTGGTCCGGGGTCTCGACGGAGATGACCGTCTCGAAGATTGTCCGTTCGCCGTCTTGGATCCATTGTCCCATGGAGTGCAAGTCGGTTGTCAAGTCGACCGATGCCGGGAAGATGCCTTTTCCGTCCTTGCCTTCGCTCTCGCCGTAAAGTTGTTTCCACCACTCGGCGATGTAGTGCAATTTCGGGTGGAAGTTCGCCAAGATCTCGATCTTCTTGCCGCTCTTGTATAACTCGTTGCGGGTAGCCGCGTAAATAGCCGCCATATTCTCGGCGAAAGGAACCGATTGGTCTGTCGCCTTCTCCATCGATACGGCGCCGGCTACTAAATCGCGGATGCTGATACCCGCTACGGCGATGGGCAATAAGCCTACCGGGGTCAGTACAGAGAAGCGTCCGCCTACGTTATCGGGGATGACAAATGTCTTATATCCTTCTTGATCCGCCAAGGTGCGTAACGCGCCCTTCCGTGCGTCCGTGATGGCTACGATCCGTTGCTTGGCCTCTTCTTTACCAACGGCGTCTTCCAGCTGTTTCTTCAAGATGCGGAAAGCCAGCGCCGGCTCGGTTGTCGTACCCGACTTAGAGATGTTGATAATACCGAATTGTTTCCCTTTCAGGATCTCGGTCAGCTCGTACAGATAATCCTCGCCGATATTGTGTCCCGCGTAAACCATGACGGGGTTCTTGCGGTCCGTATGCAACCAATCGAAACTATTGTTCAATGCCTCAACCACCGCCTTGGTGCCCAAATAGCTACCGCCAATGCCGATAGCGACTACTACCTCGCATTTGGAACGGAGGACGTTCGCCGTGTTCTCGATATCGGTCAACTCCGCGTCCGTGATGGAGGAGGGGAGATGCAACCATCCTAAGAAGTCGTTGCCCGCTCCGTTCCCATTGTGTAACGTAGCGATACATTCCGTTGCTTTTGCCTCTTGGGCATACACTTGCTCTCTTGTAACGGTGCCCAAGGCTTTGTCGATGTTTAAGCTGATGTTTTTCATATACTATTTATTTAAATGTTTCAGATAATTGACGGATGACCATCACGGGGGATTTCCTTTCATATAAGATATCGTAAACAGCGTCTAATATCGGCATGTTCACATGATAGCGCTCGTTGATCTCGTGCATACATTTCGTCCCGTAATATCCCTCGGCGATCATCTCCATTTCCAACTGGGCGGTCTTCACGGAATAACCCTTGCCGATCATGGTGCCGAACGTGCGGTTGCGGCTGAACCGTGAGTAGGCGGTGACCAGCAGGTCGCCCAAATAGACCGAGTCGGTGATGTCTCTATCCAGGCCGTGTACGGCGTCGACAAAGTCGCGCATCTCCTCGATCGCGTTCGAGAGGAACACGGCTTGGAAGTTGTCTCCATATTTCATTCCATGGCAGATGCCGGCGGCGATCGCGTATACGTTTTTCAGTACGGCCGCGTATTCGATACCCGTGACATCCTTGCAGAAAGAGTTTTTCAGATAGACACTCCGGAAAACGGACGAGATGGTGCGTACCTTGTCGATGTCGGAACAAGCCAACGTAATGTACGAGAGCCGTTCCAAAGCGATCTCCTCCGCGTGGCAAGGACCACCGATAACCGCGATGTTCTCTTCCGGTACCTTATAATATTCCGCGAAGTAATCCGTGATCAGCATGTTCTCGTCCGGTACGATGCCCTTGATCGCCGAGATGATGAACTTAGGGCTCAACGGAGTCTTGATCTTGCTTAGGTGCTGCTTCAAGAAAGGCGAAGGGGTCGCGAAGATCAGCGTGTCCGACTCTTTGATCGCCTCGTTGATGTCGGAGTAGAAAGTAATCTTGCCCGTATCGAATTTCACGGATGTCAAATAGCTGGGGTTGTGCCCCAGTTGCTTGAACTCCTCGATTTGATCGGGTCTTCGCATGTACCAGTTGATACTATCTTGGGTCGAGAGGACGATCTTGGCCAAGGCGGTAGCCCAGCTACCACCTCCCATTATCGCGATTTTTCCGGGCAAGTCCATCGTATCTGCTTTTTATTGTCCTACGTTCTCAATCCAAGTCTCTATCTCCTGAACCGTCGGGTTTTGCAGTTCCAATTTATATTTCTTGTTCAGCTCGCACAGCTCTTGCCGGATCTTGTTCGGATTCGCCTCCTTCAGCGTGCTAACCGTTACGTAGCCTGCCTTTTGCAAGGCGAGAACCCATTCCTCCGGGATGCCTGCCGCCGTATATTTATCTACGGTATCTTTCTTGACGGTTTTCTCCGGGCGCATCTGCGGGAACAATAATACCTCCTGGATCGTGGTCTGTCCGGTCATCAGCATCACCAAGCGGTCGATACCGATACCGATGCCCGATGTGGGTGGCATACCGAATTGCAGGGCGCGCAAGAAATCCTGGTCGATGAACATCGCCTCGTCGTCGCCTTTCTCGCTCAATCGCAGCTGCTCCTTAAAACGCTCCTCTTGGTCGATCGGGTCGTTCAGCTCGCTATAAGCGTTCGCCAGCTCTTTTCCGTTGACCATCAACTCGAAGCGCTCGGTCAGTCCGGGTTTGCTCCGGTGCATCTTCGTCAGCGGGCTCATTTCTACCGGATAATCGATGATGAAGGTCGGCTGGATGAACGTGCCTTCGCAGAACTCCCCGAAGATCTCATCGATCAACTTGCCTTTGCCCATCGTATCGTCGATCTCCAATTTTAATTCCTTGCAAATCGCCCGGATTTCCTCCTCGCTCTTGCCTTCGAGGTCGTATCCGGTTTTCTCCTTGATCGCCTCCAAGATGGGTAAACGGCGATAGGGAGCCTTGAAGCTGATGGTCTTTCCATCGATCACGCTCTCGCTCGAACCATTGACGGCGATGCAGATGCGCTCCAGCAATCGCTCGGTGAATCCCATCATCCAGTTATAATCCTTGTATTGGACGTAGAGCTCCATACAGGTGAATTCCGGGTTGTGTGTCCGGTCCATGCCCTCGTTGCGGAAGTTCTTCCCGATCTCGTATACGCCTTCGAAACCTCCTACGATCAATCGTTTCAGGTAAAGCTCGGTAGCGATACGCAGATAAAGGTCGATATCCAAGGAATTGTGATGGGTAATGAATGGCCGTGCGCTCGCTCCTCCCGGAATGGATTGCAGGATCGGTGTCTCCACCTCGGTGTATCCGGCCTCGTCCAAGGCTTCGCGCATGGTCTTGATAATCTTAGCCCGCTTGATGAAGATGTCCTTGACACCCTCGTTTACGACCAAGTCCACGTAGCGTTGGCGATAGCGAAGTTCCGGGTCGTTGAATCCATCGTACGCCACGCCATCCTTATATTTCACGATAGGCAGCGGGCGGAGCGACTTGGAAAGAACGGTCAGCTCCTGCGCGTGCACGGATATTTCGCCCATCTGTGTCCGGAATACGAATCCCTTGATACCAACGAAATCGCCTATGTCCAGCAATTTCTTGAATACGATATTATATAGGTCTTTATTCTCTTCCGGGCAAATGTCATCGCGCGAGATGTAAACTTGTATTCGGCCTTCCGAATCTTGTAGTTCCATGAAAGAGGCTTTCCCCATGATGCGGCGGCTCATAATACGTCCCGCCACGCTGACCGGCCGTGGTTCCGCGTCGTCTTGAAATGATTCTTTGATTTCCTTGGAAAACGCGTTTGTCTCGTACGCGGCCGCGGGATAGGGCTCTATCCCCATTTGACGTAGCTGCTCCATGCTGTTACGCCGGAAGATTTCCTGTTCGCTCAGTTCTAATAGATTCATTACGCTATTTTTTGTACACTACCGCGAAAGTAACAAAATATTTCTGATTTACGCCGAAAAGCGGGCTCTTCTCCGAGAAAATTCGGGGATGAACAGGTTTTGCCGGGATATTTTTGTGGAAGAATGGCATCAATTCCCGCAACTTATTGGGTGTATGGTTTGTTTTTCTATAAAACGGATGTTTATGAGAATGAAAAAAATGAGAACAATGAATGCGTTAGGAATGTGGCTGGCGATCGCTTGTTTGGCGCTCGCTCCGTGGCTGGCGGATGCTTGCACGGGTATTACGTTGCGTAGTAAAGGAGACACGACGATTGTCGCGCGTACGATAGAATGGGGTGGTAGCGACTTGAATAGTCAATATGTGATCGTGCCTCGGGGGTATGTGAGCCGCTCGTATACGCCGACCGGTGTCGATGGTATGACGTTCGCGGCTCGTTACGGTTATGTGGGGCTCGCGGTAGAGCAAAAGGAGTTCGTGGCGGAAGGGCTCAACGAGGCGGGATTCTCTGCCGGGTTGTTTTATTTCCCGAACTATGGGAGTTACGAGGCATACGACTCGACACGGAAGGAGCAAAGTATCGCGGATTTGCAGCTGGTCTCTTTCTTGTTGGGACAATGCGCGAGCGTGGACGAGGTGAAAGGATGGGTGGAAAAGATCCATGTGATCAATGTCGATCCGCGCGCCTCTGCCGTACATTGGCGTTTTACCGATAAGTCGGGGCGTCAATTGGTGCTCGAGATTATCGATGGAAAACCGCGTTTTCACGAGAATAGCTTGGGGGTGCTTACCAATTCTCCTGACTTGGAATGGCATCTGACGAACTTGAATAATTATGTCAATTTGTATCCCGGTTCGGCTCCCGTCCAGAAGTTAGGGGCTGCCGATTTGCGCTCGTTTGGCGCGGGGAGTGGGTTCTTGGGAATTCCCGGCGACGTGACTCCGCCTTCCCGTTTCGTGCGAGCCGCTTTCTACCAAGCCACATCGCCGCGGCGGGATACGGCTCACGAGACGGTACTCCAGTGTTTCCAGATCTTGAACAATTTCGATATTCCCGTCGGTGTGGAATTTCCGCTGGGAAAGGTGCCATGCGACATCCCGAGCGCCACACAGTGGACTTCCGCGACGGATATGGTGAATGGCGCGATTTATTTCCGTACGATGTACGATAGCGAGATTCGTAAGATTGACTTGCGGACGATCGATTTCGCTAAGGTTCATTATCAGGCGAAGCCGATGGATTCCGTAAAGTCCCAGCCGATCCGGACGATACGGGTGGATTGAGCGGGGACGTTTCCGGCGTGAGATAGGGACGTACGCCTTCGGGCAAGAAGAAACGTATGTCTTTGCCCGCCCGGAATGCCTCACGGATAAAGGTGGACGAGATTTCCATCAGAGGGGCGTCTACCTTTTTTACATTCGGATAGGCATCGGGGATAAGGATGTCGAATCCTTTCCGGGGATAGATGAGTATCGGATATTCCCGGAGAATCTCCTCGTGTTTTCTCCAGCGGGGAAAGATTGTCCAATTGTCGGCGCCCATGATAAAATAGAAATCCCGTTCCGGATAGGTTCGCGAGAGCGTGTGCAATGTGTCGATCGTGTAAGATGGTTGGGGCAAATGAAATTCGATATCGCTTACCTTGAATTTCGGATAATCCGCGATCGCCGCACGTGCCATCCGCAGGCGTAAGTCATCGTCGAGCAAGTCGCTCTTCCGCTTTAATGGATTTTGGGGCGTGATCAGAAACCACACCTCGTCCAGTTCCTCGAATTCGCAGAGCCAGTTCGCTAATGCCAAATGACCGATATGGATCGGGTTGAACGATCCGCTGTAAATTCCCGTTTTAAGCCTTCCGTCCATTCATCCTTTTTTTTTGCCATCCCCTAAAGTTCTTGTAACAAATGAAGACGTTGAACAAGAGGGCCGCGCCGATGATATATTCCTTATAATAAATAAAAAGAGCGCCGATGACGAGGCTCGCGATTCCGCAAACGATCGAGAGCCCTTTAAGAAAACGGGGATTTTGGAAAATGTTCGACATCTTTTTTCCTTATTTATGTGTTTAAGAACGTGCGGATAGTCTCCAATGCCTCTTCTTGGGCGGTTTCTAAACGTTCGTTCACGATTACTTTATCGAATCGTTTGGCGAATCCTAATTCGTATTCCGCCTTGGCGACGCGGCTTTCTATCACCTCCGGCGCGTCCGTGCCGCGGTTCTCCAAGCGTCGGCGAAGTTCCTCCACGCTGGGGGGCTGGATGAAGATCGAGAGGGCGCGATCTCCATAGAATGCCTTGATGTTGCATCCGCCTACCACGTCCACGTCGAAAATAACGTTATCACCCTCCGCCAAGATGCGTTCCACCTCGCTTTTGAGCGTCCCGTAATATTTATCTTGATACACCTCCTCGTATTCCAGGAAATCGCCCCGTGTGATACGTGCCCGAAACTCGTCCGGCGTGAGGAAATAATACTCCACGCCGTCGCGCTCCGTTCCGCGCGGCGCGCGGCTCGTCGCGGATATCGAGAAGCGCAAGCGCAATCCCTGTTTCAATAGATAATTGATAATGGTCGATTTCCCGGAGCCCGACGGAGCCGAGAAAATAATCAGTTTGCCAGCCATTCCGTAGGTCGATTTATAATACGTTTAACACTTGTTCCTTGATTTGCTCCAGCTCGTCTTTCATCTGTACCACGATTTTTTGCATCTCCGCGTGGTTGCTCTTCGAGCCGAGCGTATTGATCTCGCGTCCCATCTCTTGGGCGATGAAGCCCAGCTTCTTCCCTTGTCCATGTCCGTTCTCCATCGTGGTGAGGAAATATTTCAGATGGTTGTCCAATCGGTTTTTCTCCTCGTTAATATCCAGTTTCTCGATGTAGTAGATCATTTCTTGCTCGAAGCGGTTCTTATCGTAATCTTGGTCCGCCACTTTCTGGAGGTTGTCCAGGATGCGTGTCTTGATCTTGTCGATGCGCTCGCCCTCGTATTTTTCTACCTCGGTCAGCAACGCGGCGATGTTGTTCACCTTTTGAGTGAACAGTTTTTGTAGCATGGCTCCTTCTTGGATCCGGAAATCCTGCAAGGCGCGAATCGCCTTGTTTACCGCGTCCCATACCACTGCCCATTCCGACTCGTCCGGTTCTTCCGTCTCCGTCTTGATCGCGTCCGGCATCCGAAGCAATGTCTGGAACCAATCCGTCGGCACGGCGATGTCTAATTTTTCCGCCACGCTCTTGATCTGCCGGTAATAATTCTCGATGGCGGCCACGTTGATCTGGCTTGGCGAGTCTTTGCCGATATATTCAAGGTAAATCGAGAAATCTACCTTCCCGCGTTCGAGGGTTTGGAGCAACAAGCTCCGTATTTCCATCTCCTTCTCTTTATATAAGGAAGGAACACGGGTGGATAAATCCAGTTGCTTACTGTTCAAAGCCTTAATCTCTATGGTTACCTTTTTGGAAGGGAGCTCGGCCGTAACCTTGCCGAAGCCGGTCATCGATTGTATCATTTCTCTCAAAATTTACGCGAATATAGTAGTTTCTATCGAGACTCAAGGGGTTTCTTTCGTAAATATATGATACGGTTTTGCGCGTTATCCGGATGGAACGCGCTATCTTTGCTCGTTGGATTTTATAACAGAATATTTTATGTCGTTGATATTAAATATTGAGACTTCCACTTCCGTATGCTCCGTGGCGTTGTCGGAAGGTGAGGAGGTGATTTTCGAGAGGACCTCGTTCGAGGGACCTTCTCATGCCGCCTTATTGGGCGTGTATGTAGAGGAGGCTTTGGATTTTATGCGTTCAAAGGAGAGAGAACCGGATGCCGTGGCGGTGAGCGCCGGGCCCGGTTCATACACGGGGTTGCGTATCGGTGTCTCGATGGCGAAAGGATTGTGTTTCGGGTATGGCATTCCCTTGTTGGCCGTGCCTACGTTGGAGCTTTTGGCCTCTACCGTGATACGTTCCCAGCCGGATGCGGGTGATCGCTTGTATTGCGCGATGCTTGACGCACGCCGGATGGAGGTGTACGCCGCGATTTACGATGAGGCGCTCAGGAGCGTGCGCGATGTATCGGCCGATGTAGTGGACGCGGATACGTATGCGGCGTTCTTGGAGCGGGGGGCGGTCTGTTTCTTTGGAAATGGTGCCGCTAAATGTAAGTCGGTCATTACTTCGTCGAATGCGATATTTATTGACGATATACATCCGTTGGCGGCAAATATGGCACCGTTGGCGGCCCGGGCTTTCGAGGAGGGACGTTTCGAAGATGTCGCTTATTTTGAGCCTTTCTACTTGAAAGAGTTTCATGCTACGATCGCGAAGAACAAGGTGCTGGGCGAGGTCGTGCGACCGGACGTGGGGTAATCCTGATTAAATGCGCATAGGTGCGATGTCCAACGCACCTATGTGTCTTTGCCAACGCACGTATGTGAAATGGCTCACGCACCTATGTGCTCCGGCCCACGCACCTATGTGCGTTGAGCCGGAGAATGCATTTAGCTCCATCCCGGATTTTGCTTCAAGTTCGGATTGAACTGAATAACTACTTCCGGAATCGGATATAAGTACTGGCGTGCCGGCCAGCTACGACCTACGTAGTTGTATTTCATCACGTAGCCGCCATCCACGGGTTCCACGTTGATGATGTTATTGCTGTTCGTGCCCACGTAAACACCGATCGATGCGTAGTTATCGTCGCCAATCGCGTCTGTGTCATAGAAATAAACATCGTACGTGCCGTCGCCGTTCATATCTAATGGCGTATTCAGGGCCGGGATGAAGACACCCTCCCAAGGATCGTTCACCCAGAGGTCGCAGCAGTTCCAACGCTTCAGGTCGTTCAGGCGGAAGCCTTCCAGACACAACTCGATCTCACGCTCGCGACGAATCTCCAACAAAACGGGGTCGGAGATAGTCGGGTAGTAGGAGGCGATGTACGGTTCCGCCGTAGTCGGCTTCGTAGTCAACGTTCCGGTTTGCGCCGTTCCGCCCGTGATACCGGCGCGGGCACGCAAGGCACCGATCGTTTCCGCCCAGTCGGCGTCGGTCAACGTACCCAGCTCCGCTTTCGCCTCGGCGTAGTTCAGCAACACCTCCGCATAGCGTAAGATAGGTATGTCATTGTCGTTCGTAGCGGCATCATCGTAAGAAACGTCATCCATCACGAACTTCGTGAATTGGTAGCCGGTCAGCGTATGCCCCGTGAAGTTGGCCGCTGTCGCCACGTAGTTGCCGGAAGCGTCCAAACGGGTGTAGTCGGCGCCACGAATTGTCTGGTTCAAGCGGGTATCGCGGCCGGTCGTCTCCTCTAAGAAAGTCTTGTAGCTGCCATCCGCATTGCGCTCGTTATACGGGCTGCCGTCGATGTTCAGGTAGGTTTTAGCGAACTTGCGGCTCATGCACAAGTGAGGCCCGTAGGTAGAGGAGTTGTACCACCAGTTCTGTTCGCCCAAGCCTAATACCTTATCGGTCTCGATCGCCATCATGACTTCGGTGGTCACCGCGTTGTCGGCGATAAATAACTCGCGGTATGCGCCACGTCCGTTCGCGTACGAACCGCTCGTGTACAGTTGATACGGGCTGTTATCCATCACCTCGCGAGCAGCGTCGGCCGCGAGTTGATACAATTGGTTGGCAGAATACTCCGTGCAACCCGTGCGGGCGATATCCAGCTCGTCGTTGGCGTGATATTTCCGCCAAGCCGCCTCGAACAGGCAGACGCGCGACTTGAAAGCCGCTGCCGTCCAACGGTTCACGATCGTAGAGTTGTGTGTCACGCCTTCTTCCGTGATATTCGCGTAAGCGTAATCCAAGTCTTCCAGGATGTGGCCGATAATCACGTCGCGCGTGTCTTGCGAGTTATACAGGTCTGGGTCGTCTACGTCGTTGAACACCTTGTCGATCCAAGGCACCTCGCCGTATTGCACCAACTTATCGAAATAGAAGCGAGCCCGGAAAAGGCGTGCGATGCCGTTGTAGTTGTTCCGGATATTCTCGTTTAATGATTCGTTCACGTTGTTTTCCAGGAAGAAATTGATATTCCGCAGGGCGCTCCAGCTCCAGCTGGTTGACGAGTTAACGGTATAAGCGCCTACCTCCATGCCGGATAGGTTGTTCTTGGGACCATAATCGAGCGTGGTATTCCGCTGGAAAGCCGAACTGCGCGATGGCAATACATTATAGAAAGAGTAGGAATAAGTCAGCAAACCGTTCTCCGAGCTGAACACCATATCGACGGAAGCCTCCGCCATCGGCTCTTCATCCATGTCGCAGCCGGTGAAAAGGGAAGTAGCTGCCAATAACGCACTTAGATATATATACTTTTTCATATTCATATTTCGTGAATTTTTATTGATTAGAATGTAACATTAAGACCCAAACTGAACGACCGCATCATCGGGTAGTTGTAACCATCTCCCGAACCGGTTGTCAAATCCGGGTCGGAGTTTCCGATATTGGATACGTTAAGATCTTTCGAGTATTTATACAGCGGAGACCATGTCACCAAGTTCTCGCCCGAGAGATAAACGCCCACGTTGCTCAAATGAAGTTTCTTTACCCATTCTTTGGGCAGGTTGTAACCAATTTGCAGGTTCTTCAAGCGTAAATAAGCCACGTTCATCATATAACGGGTATTCGCGTTATTGGTTCCTTTGTATAAGGGTGCGTAATAGCCGGTATAACGGGGCAGGAAGGCGTCGGGATTGTCCTCGGTCCAATAATTCCCTAAGTGCCAAGATGGCATCTGGTTGTACGGACGGTTGTATTGTCCCCAGAAAGTGGACGCCTCGTTCGAGGGATACCAGTCCTGCTTGCCCACGCCCTGGAAGAAGGCGCTTACCCAGAAATTGTTCCAATCGGCGGAGAGGGTGAAGCTATAGATGTAGCGCGGCTCCTCGTTACCGATGATCTTACGGTCGCCCGGATCGTCCGCCGTATTCTGCCCCCGGTCGATGTAACCGTTGCCATTCAAGTCCTCGAACTTGATATCACCCGGATATAACTTATAGTTGGAGGAGGTCTGCATCAACGGGTTGTAATAGGATTGACCCGCGGCGATCGCTCCCGCCTCGGCGGCGTCGATGCTGGCCTGGTCTTGCCACAAGCCATTGGATACGAAGCCCCACAACTCTCCGATACGCATACCTTCATAGTAATTGCCCGCTAATGATTGGTTCGAAGCCGTGCTTAATGATTTGTTCGCATTGTTATACTTATCGATCACGGAGTAGTAGTCCGCCAACGTTCCCTTGATGCTATAGTTAAAGCGCTTGCCCGCCAACTCGAAACCGTCGCGCCACTCGACAGAGAGCTCATAACCATAGGTGGACATATCCGCGTAATTGCCCTCAGGAGAATCGGCACCGAATACGTCCGGAACCGTCGGGCCGGCCACGATCATATCGGTCGTCTTACGTATATAGTAATCGCCCGTCAAGGTCAAGCGGTTGTCGAAGAAGCCTAAATCGGCACCCACGTCCCACGTCGTGGAAGTTTCCCAGGTCAAGCCACTTGGCAAAGCCGCCGGAGCGGACATATAATTCTGCCGCAGACCGTTCAATATATAGCTCGATTGGCTGATACCCAATGTCTGAATATATTGGTAGTTGCTTAATCCAACAGCGTTGCCCAATGAGCCCCACGAGAAACGTACTTTTACGTTGGAAATTTGCTCCGGCTTCACTTCCCACCAGGGCTCTTGGGAAAGACGCCATCCCACGGAAGCGGAGGGGAAGAACGCCCAACGCTCGTCGCTCGGGAAACGCGACGAACCATCGTAGCGTCCGTTCACCTCCACGAGGTAACGGTCGTCGAACGCGTAATTCAAGCGGAAGAAAGCGCCTCCGAAACGATAAGCTTGCCAGCTGGAGGTAATCCTTCGGTTGTCCGTCCCCATCGTCAGGTTGATGTTCTCCACGTCGTCCGTCAGCAACTCGTCGTTATATCCATAGATCCGCTTATAGCTGGATTTCTCGTAGTTCCATCCCGCCATCGCCTTGAAGTAGTGCTTCTCGTTGAAAGTGTCCTCGAACTCGGCGTACAGGTTGGTCGCCAAATAATTGGTTTGGTCGATAGTCTCTGCGAAATTTGAATAGGTACCGGTGATGTACTCGATGATGCTCTCGCCGTTCTCGTCCACGGAACGGGAATAAGGCGAGCGCACCTGCTTCTTGGTCTGCTCCATCGTCGTCCGCTTATATGTGAAGTCACCGTTCACACGCAAGCGATCGTTCAGGAACTTCGCGTTGAAGCCGGTCGTGTTCTTCAACTCGGAGTTCTTGGTCGTGATACCGCTCTTTCCGTATAGCAGGTCTCCTACGGAATAGACGGCGCTATATGTTAACGACCCGTCCGGGTTGAACATCGGGGAGGAGGGGTGTCCCTCGTCGGCGATGTTCC
>DXEN01000022.1 GCA_019114945.1 Candidatus Parabacteroides intestinigallinarum
TATCCATTGTGGCGGCAGACCATTTGGACGGGCCTATCACCATTGAAGTGCCTGTGCTGGACAACAATTTCAATTATTGGTATATAGGAATAGGCGTGAAATACAATATCTCTTCCTTATTCAAGAACAACCGAAAGCTGAAACAGGCCCGCTTGAATGTCCGTCAGGCACAGGAACAACACCAGTTGGCGCAAGAGCAAATAGAGAACGCCGTGCAGGAAGGATATGTGAACTTCCTGACCGCCTTTACCGACTTGCGGACGCAGGAGAACAGCGTGAGGCTGGCTGACGAGAACTACAGCGTGACCGACAACCGCTATAAGAACGAGATGGCGTTGCTGACCGACATGCTGGATGCCAGCAACATGAAGCTCGCCGCCGACTTGGGGTTGGTGGACGCCCGCATCAACATCCTGTACAATTACTACAAGATGAAATACATCACACATACTTTATAAACTCAAAAATATTATGATTACAAGAAAGACTAAAAAATTGGTTTACAACATAGTTGTTATCGCGTTGCTGGTTATCGGAATGGTATACGTGTGTTCACGTTTCATCCATTTGGGGAATGTGGAATATACAGACAATGCGCAGGTAAAACAACATATCACTCCCGTCAATACACGGGTGCAGGGCTTCATCAAGAAG
The DNA here is from genome assembly GCA_019114945.1 of Candidatus Parabacteroides intestinigallinarum. Taxonomy (GTDB): domain Bacteria; phylum Bacteroidota; class Bacteroidia; order Bacteroidales; family Tannerellaceae; genus Parabacteroides; species Parabacteroides intestinigallinarum. The sequence continues at coordinate 655 of DXEN01000022.1, forward strand.
ATTTATTTCGAGGAATACCAGCCTATACACAAGGGCGACACGTTGCTCGTGATTGAAGACGCGGAGTTCAGATTGCGGTTGGCACAAGCCGAAGCGGACTTGGCAAACGCATTGGCAGGACAACAAGCCACCCATGCCGGGATAGCCACAACAGAAAACAACCTGACCGTCAATGATGCCGGCATCGAGGAAGTCCGTGTGCAGCGGGCTAATGCGGAACGTGAGTTGCAGCGGTACAAAAAACTGTTGGAGGAGGATGCCGTCACCCGTCAGCAATACGACAACATTAAGACGGCATACGATGCCATCAACGCGCGGTATGAGCAGGTGCTTCGCATGAAACATTCCACATCCTTGACCAAAGAAGAACAGACGCATCGGCTGGGACAAAACGAGGCTGCCATCCGTTTGGCGCAAGCCGCCGTGGATTTGGCTCGTTTGAACCTATCTTATACGGTCATAGTCGCTACCTGCGATGGTGTGACCGGACGTAAAGACATCCACGAAGGCCAGTTGGTGCAGCCCGGTCAGACAATGGTGGACATTGTGGACAATGGCGACTTGTGGGTTATCGCTAACTATCGGGAAACCCAGCTCCCGAACATCAAGGAAGGGGCCGAGGTCACTTTTACGGCCGATGCCGTTCCGGGCATAACCTATAAAGGTGTAGTGGAATCCATCTCCGATGCCACGGGGGCGGCGTTCTCTTTGATACCGCAAGACAATGCCACCGGGAACTTTGTCAAAGTGGAGCAGAGAGTCCCCGTCCGCATCCGTCTGCAAGGCAATGATGCGGACAAGGTGAGCCGCTTTCGGGCGGGTTTCAATGTGGAATGTAAAGTGAAATACTGATATGAGCGGAACTGCACAACCCATGCCTTTTTCCATGCCGATGTTCAGGAGTTTTGTTCCTGAACGGATACGGCCTTGGATGTATGTGTTCATAGCCTTCACCTTTCAATTCTCCGGAGGACTTTATCTGGGCACGCTGAACCAGATGATGGGCGAAACGACCCTGATGCGGAAAGACCTCTTGATGTGCCTCTACGCGAACTTGGCAGGGATGGCCATCTATTTCCCTTTGTTGTTCCGCATGAAATTCCGCTTCACCAATAAGACGCTGCTTTGCGGGGCGGCTACCGGTGTATTGCTCTGTAATCTGCTTGCGCCGCATATCACTTTTCTTCCGTTGCTTTGGCTGGTATGCTTCATCGAAGGCATGTGCAAGATACAAGGCACGTTTGAATGTATGTCGAACATTCAGCTTTGGATGACGCCGACACGGGATTTTACCGTATTCTTTCCGATGCTGCATATTGTCATCTTGGGCAGTATGCAGTTATCCGACTTGCTTGCCACTTATCTGATGTATTATTACCATTGGGATTACATGCAATGGTTCATCTGCGGCATCATGATGATAGACTTGCTGATATTGACTGTCTGCACCCGTCATTTCCGTATGTTCAAGAAGTTTCCTTTGTTTGGCGTAGATTGGCTGGGAGCGGTGCTGTGGGCGATGCTTTTGTTGGAGATTGCTTACCTGTTCAACTACGGCGATTGGTATGACTGGTGGAACAGTTCGGTAATCTGCCAACTAAGTGTGGTTATCATCGTTACGCTATTTTTCTGCGTCTGGCGGATGTTGACCATCCGTCACCCGTATTATGAACCGAAAATGTGGACATACCGCCATCTGTTGCCCGTATTCATCCTGATTACACTGGTAGAAATGTTCCTTGCCACAGAACATGTGCTGGAAGAAGTCTATTTGGAGGAGGTGATGCACTATGGCACGATGACAAGCGTACAATTGGACTGGCCCGCGCTGGTGGGGGTATTGGCCGGATGCCTGTTTGCCTATTGGTGGATGCACATAAGGCGGTTCAATTATCTGCGGCTGATTATCATAGGACTTGGAGGGATCATATGCTATTTGTTGGGAAACTATTTCTTAATCTCATCCGACATTCATATCTCACAACTCTATCTGCCGATATTCTGTCGTGGTTTTGCCTACGCCGTGCTTAGTGCCACGTTCATGACTTGTCTGGAAGAGATTATGAGCTTCCAGCATTTCTTTCAGGCGTTGTCGGTATTCAATATGCTGCACATGGTCATGGGCGGCGTAGTCGGAGCGGCGATTTACACACGAGGATTGGCTTATTATCTTCCCGACAATATGGCACGTTATGGAGCTGCCATAAACAACGTGGTTTCCAGCCGGATGTTAATCAACATACCACACTATATGGAAACATTCATGTCGCAGATGACTGAAATCAGCGTCAAGCAAATCTACGGATGGACGGCATACGCTTGCGTCTTCCTCTTCTTGCTGTTCCTGCTGTATGACGCACCGATACGGCGAGAACTAAAACAGATACCGAGTTGGCAGAAAATCAGGAAAATGGTAGCCGAATCTTTCGCTGGTAAGAATAAATAAGAACAGGCAATATAAGTTTATCAGGATGGGCAGTATAAGCACCTCATAATGGGCAATATTAGAGACTCATAACGCCTATTATCAAAAAGAGACGACACCGGCCGTATGGAAAAAAGAACGAGGGTGTGCCCACCTAATGACAGACACACCCTCGCCTTCTTCCAAAGAACTACTCCCACTCGATCGTCGCGGGTGGTTTCGAGCTGATATCATAGACGACGCGATTCACGCCTTTTACCTTATTGATAATCTCGTTGGAGACCTTCGCGAGGAACTCGTAAGGCAGTTGCGCCCAATCGGCGGTCATGGCATCGGTCGAGGTCACGGCACGCAACGCCACGGCATTCTCGTACGTACGCTCATCGCCCATCACGCCCACCGAGCGGATTGGCAACAGGATCACGCCCGCTTGCCAAATCTTGTCGTACAATCCCCACTCACGCATCAAGGTCATGTAGATATCATCCGCGTCTTGCAAGATCCGCACCTTCTCCGGCGTAATGTCGCCCAGGATACGGATGCCCAATCCCGGTCCCGGGAAAGGATGGCGCTTAATCAGGTTCGGCTGCATTCCCAACTCCATACCGACACGGCGCACCTCGTCCTTGAACAACAAGCGAAGCGGCTCCACCAGCTTTAGGTTCATCTTCTCGGGCAGTCCGCCCACGTTGTGATGGCTCTTGATAACCGTACCCGTGATGGAAAGCGACTCGATCACGTCCGGATAGATCGTGCCTTGCCCCAGCCACTTGATATCTTTCAGCTTACGGGCCTCCTCGTCGAACACGTCGATGAAGCCCTTACCGATAATCTTACGTTTCTTCTCCGGCTCGGTCACGCCCGCCAACTCCTTATAGAATTTCTCCTTCGCGTTCACGCCGATCACGTTCAAGCCCAGATGCTCATAATCCCTCATCACGTTCTCGAACTCGTTCTTCCGCAACAAGCCATGATCCACGAAAATACACGTCAGGTTCTTCCCGATAGCCTTATTCAGCAACACGGCCGTCACCGAGGAATCCACGCCGCCCGACAACGCCAAGATTACCTTATCGTCACCCAGCTTCTGCTTCAGCTCCGCCACGGTAGACTCGATAAACGAGGCGGGCGTCCAGTCCTTCGCGCATCCGCAAATATTCAGGAAGTTGTCCAGCAACTTCGTCCCATCCGTCGTATGGAACACCTCCGGATGGAATTGTACGCCCCACGTTTTCTCGCCTTTCACATGATAAGCGGCCGCTTTCACGTCGTCCGTGCTCGCTATGATCGAAAAGTCCTCCGGCAATACCGTAATCGTATCCCCGTGCGACATCCATATCTGCGAACCTACCGGAATGCCTTTCAGCAACTCATCCCCGGCATCGACATACGACAAATTGGCACGTCCATACTCGCGGGAATCCGCCGGTTCCACACTACCTCCAGAGGCATACGCTAAGAATTGCGCCCCATAGCAGATTCCCAACACCGGATATTTCCCCCGGATCTCGCTCAAGTCCGCCTTAAAGGCATTCTTGTCGTACACGGAATAAGGGCTCCCGGAAAGGATTACGCCCTTCACATCCGTGGCGCCATGCGGGAATTTGTTGTAAGGCACGATCTCGCAATACATATTCAGCTCCCTGACCCTGCGGCCAATAAGCTGAGTTGTCTGCGAGCCAAAATCAAGAATAATAAGTCTCTCGTGCATGCGATAATAATATGATTAATTTAATTGAGTAATCGCGAAGGTAACAATAAATTATGAATCCTCCATCTCATCCGGGTTCGCCGAACGCAAAATAAACGTCGTGGCACCGATCGTCACGATCTCGCCCCCATCGATACGAACCCGCTCTTTCTTCCCCACCAGCGTATTCCGGATGAATGTCCCTGTCAGGCTGGGGAAATCGCGCAGCGTATAGATAAACCGTCCGCCGGCATCCTGCCGCACGTTAATCACGCAATGCTTCCGCCCCATACTCGGATCGCTCGTAACGATCGGGACATCCACGCCATCCGTATCCTTATTCTTCCGCCCGATCACGTTATCGCCCAACCTCAGCGGAAGTTCTTGCTTATAGGCGAACGCGTTCTCGATCACCCCGATAGAACCACAAGGAATCTCCGGCTCTATCGCCTCACGCTCTTCCTCTTCCGCGGGCCTCGCCTCTTTCCTGCCCAATTTCACCTTAAACCGGGCGCCACACCGCGGGCATAGGAAAGCCAGCACCTTCCCTTCCGGGTATTTCGACTCGTCAAAAGAAAGCGGCTGCGCGCATTTCGGACAAAACACCTTTTTCATTTCTCTCGGATTTAGGGGATTAATCATTTAAGAAACGTTTCGTCAAGCCCTCGAAGGCATCGATACGACGGTCGCGGAAGAAAGGCCACCAACGACGGACATTCTCCGAGCGCTTCTTGTCGACCTCTACCACACGTACCTCCTCGGCATCGTTCGGGAATACCGTCAGCAACTCACCCTGCGGCCCAGCCACGAAACTATTTCCCCAGAATTGGATACCGTTCGTCTGCCCGGAAGGATCCGCCTCGTGCCCCGTCCGATTCACGGTTATCACAGGAAGCCCGTTCGCCACGGCGTGCCCGCGCTGCACCGTCACCCACGCATCCAACTGACGCCATTTCTCCTCCTCCGTATCGCTACTCTCCCAGCCGATCGCCGTTGGATAAATCAACAATTCCGCCCCACGCATCGCCATCAAGCGGGCCGCCTCCGGGTACCATTGATCCCAGCAGACCAACACGCCCAGACGTCCCACGGAGGTATCAATCGGCTCGAAACCTAAATCACCGGGAGTAAAATAGAACTTCTCGTAATACGCCGGGTCGTCGGGGATGTGCATCTTACGATATTTACCGGCGATTGTCCCGTCTTTCTCCAGCACGACCGCCGTGTTGTGATACAACCCCGGCGCCCGCCTCTCGAAAAGAGAAAGCACGAGAACTACGCCCAACTCCCTCGCCAACGCGCCAAACTCCTCGGTGGAAGGACCGGGTATCGGCTCCGCCTGGTCGAAGCACGCGGTATCCTCCACTTGGCAGAAATACAAGCCATTGTGTAACTCTTGCAAGACAACCAGCTCCGCCCCTTCCGAAGCGGCCTTCCGGATACCCGCCCGCAATCTCGTTCTATTATCCGCCCGATCGGCGGTATTGTTTTGCTGTACTAAACCTATTTTCATCGTTTCTTTTTTATAAGACAAACCCTTCCGGATATTGCATCGTCACGCAATGCAGGGAACCGTGTTGCTTAATCAACGGACGGCAATCGATGCCGACAATCTCCCGTCCCGGGAAGGCTTTCCGTAAAGCTTCCCGAGCGATCTCGTCTTTCGGGGAATCGTAAAACGGAAGCAAAACCGCCCCGTTCATAATCAGGAAATTGGCATAGGTAGCGGGCAAACGCTCGCCTTTCCATTCCACCTTATCCGCCATCGGCAACGGAATCAACTGATAAGGCTCTCTATTCACCCGAGTGAACGCGCGAAGCTCCTCCTCCATCTCGCGCAACTCCGCGTAATGCTCATCGTCCGGATCCTCGCAACGAACATACGCGATCGTATCCTCGCTACAAAAACGCGCCAACGTATCCACGTGGCTATCCGTATCGTCGCCCGCCAAGTAGCCACTCTGGATCCAAAGGATACGCTTCAAGCCAAACACGTCTTTCAAGTAACGCTCCAGCTCCTCCTGCCGCAGATACTCGTTACGGTTCACGGAAGCCAGGCACTCGACCGTCGCCATCAACGTGCCTTGCCCGTCCGACTCGACGCTGCCTCCCTCCAACACGAAAGGTTGCATATTAGAGACAACCACCTCATCCGAGAAGGTGCCCGTCCGGTACAACTCGCGAGTTATCAAATTATCGAAGCAAGCCGGGTACTTCATGCCCCAACCGTTAAACACGAAGTCGTACACCACGGGCGTCCCCTCGTCGAAGACAGAGATACCCCCATGGTCGCGCGCCCACGTATCGTTCGTATCCATCACACGGAAAACGACCCGACTGTCGTCCACCTCTCCTAACTGTTTCCTTACGGCCTCCTCGTCCTTACAGACGATTAATAACTTCTCCCGTTTCATGACCTCCCTCGCGATCGCCACGAAACAAGGAATCACCTCATCCAATATCGGCGCCCAGTCCGTATCCTCGTGCGGCCACGTAAGCTGCACGGCACTCTGCGGATACCACTCCGCGGGAAACACGATCGTAGATTCCATGCTATTATGCTTTTTCGTTAGAGAATTTCTTAAATTGCCTTACCAATAACACAGCCGTCACGATAGCCGCCACCAAGTCGGATATCGGCATACTGACCCACACGCCCAACGCTCCCAGCCACATCGGCAATACAATCAAGCAAGGGATCAAGAAGATAAGCTGACGCGTCAACGACAGGAAAATAGCCTGCTTCGACATACCGATGGAAAGGAAGAAGTTGGAGGCCACCATCTGGAAACCCACGACAGGAAAGACCGCGAACACGACACGCAAGCCATACATGGAAATATCGATCAACTCAGCGTCGGTCGTAAACATCCGGATAATCCAGGCGGGCACCAACTCACAAAGCAAGAAGCCGGTCGTCGCCACACCCGTCGCCCAACGCATGGTCAGGCCCGTCACCTCTTTCACCCTCGGGAACAGGCGAGCGCCGTAATTGTAACCGGCTATCGGCTGCATACCCTGATTGAATCCCATAATAATCATCACGAACAAGAACGAGATGCGGTTGACAATACCGTACGCGCCAATCGCCATATCTCCACCGTGCTCTTTCAATCCCCGGTTGATCAATATCACAATCAGGCAAGCGCACAAGTTCATCAAGAAAGGAGAAAGACCGATCGCCAGAACGCCCTTGACAATATCCGGACGCAATTTATAAATATCCTTCTGGAAATGCAGGAGCTGTTTCGGATTCGAAAAATGGATCAACTGCCATACCAGCGAGATAACCTGCGAAATGACCGTCGCCCAGGCGGAACCTTCGATTCCCCATCCAAAGCCAAAGATGAACAATGGATTCAACGCGCAATTAATCACGACGGACAAGAGCGTGGCGTACATCGCCATACGCGGGAAACCGCACGACCGGAGCACGGAGTTCAAACCCAGATAAAGGTGCGTGATCACGTTGCCATACAAGATAATCCGCATATAATCGCGAGCATATGGAATCGTATGCTCGCTCGCCCCGAAGAAATAGAGTACCGGATCCAGGAAAACCAAGAAAACAGCCGTAAACAGGATTCCCAAGACCACGTTCAGCACCAACACATTACCCAACACGTCATTCGCGCCCTGATAATCCTTTTGCCCCAACTTGACCGCCACGAGCGTGGAAGCTCCCACGCCCACCAGCGAGCCAAAAGCGGCGGCAAGGTTCATCAACGGGAATGTCAACGCCAAGCCCGAGATCGCCAACGCGCCCACTCCATGACCGATGAAAATACTATCGACCATATTATATAAGGAGGAGGCCGTCATGGCGATAATCGCAGGGATCGCATACTGCGCGAGCAGCTTACCGATCGGCTCGGTTCCTAATACCAATGGAGAATTTTCTTTTGCCATGCCGCGAAGGTACGGATTTATCGGTTAGCACCCAACAAAATCATTCCAAGAACCGCTCGGCCCGCCCCGGCGTAAGCAACTCCCACAAGGAAGCGACCGTCCATCCGGGCGCGAAAATATCATTGTAATAGCCTTTTCCGTTCTTGCCATAATCCCAATGCGTGTGCTGCACGACTTCCGGATAGAAGCCGGTCTTCGCGATACCGCACAAATGCCCCTCATACGGCAATAATTGGCGCATCGAGGTAAATATAACCTCGGCGAATCGCGAGAAACGCGGCTCATCGAACATCTTGGATAACCCATTCAGCACATCCACGAAATCAAAGACAAACACGTCGATATGATTGTTCTCGACCGAGACATTTCCCCAGCCGCGCGTCTTCAGGCCGATATCCCCCAGCATCTGTCCCTGGGCAAAGGGAACGTCCCACAAATAATACCACGACAAGCAGAAATAGGCGGCCTTCCGGCTCAACTCCGCGTAATGGGTACGCTCCGCTCCCTTCGTGACCAACGCCAAATAATAGGTAGCGGTCGTAGCCGCCAACGACGCCTCCTTATCCTCGCAATTCGCGTCCAAGGTAGAGGAGAAATAATCCGCCTTCGAGATCAATTCCTTCTCCAAATAAGCGGCCGCCCGCTTGGCGCACTCTAAATAACGCTTATCCTTATAATAAGTATACCCCATCACCAAAGGCAATATAGCGGACGGTGAGCTCCCCCCGCTTGCGTCAACCAACGAAAGATCATCCTTAAACTTGCGCGGGAAACTTCCATCCTCGTTTTGCAACCGCAAGAACATATCCAGCAACGCCTTTATCCGACGCTCCCACTCCGGATGCTCGCGCCCTTGCCGCTTCTCATATTCCAGATAATACAAGATAGCCGATACGCCCTCGGACTGACGGCGAACGCTGAGTACCGGATCCACGCCGCTTCCGCCATAATGAATCACCTCATGGAAGAAGCCCGCCTCCGAGAAGCCATTCCGTAAATAAGTATCGAAAACACTTTGGGCATCCGCCACCAAATCCGGGCGATTCAACGGCTCGCCGTATTCCAAGGCATTAAAGGCATTGAGCAATGTCCGGCCGATGAAGCCAATCTCAGCGTCCCCCTTGGGAGCGCAGGTAGCCGTCTCCAGCCCCACGCCGGAGTAATAATGCGTAGGAGTCGAATCCACATAGCTCTCCACGAAATAATTGCTCAGCACCTCCTTCATCCGCTCGACCGTATAAGGAGTCTCCACCGGAGCCGGACGGAACGTATCGTAGGCATATTCCCAAATGTAACGTACGCATTCCGAGAAATCGGCGGCATCCCGCTCCACGACTTCCCACGTCAGGGAGAGGCTCTCCCCTTTCCGCAGGCACTGGAACGCTTTTACGGCGGGAGCCAACGTGAGCTTCCGGATATAGCTCCTCGGCTCCTCCTTATACGGGAAGCCATACGATAATTCCGCTATGCCATCCACATTCTCGAACCCCGTGTAGCCGATGGATGTCTCGCCCGATACGATGACCTCGCCCGCGGTATGCGTGGTCAGCGCGTCCTTGTCGAGCCGGTCCATACGCATGACCGACATCGATTTCCCCGCCTCCGAATCGAACGCGGCCGTCAGCGGTGCGCTCAAACGATCCTCGCGCACCACCCAGCTATCCGACGTATGGAAAGAAGGCGCCTCTTTCGGCGAGCGCAAATTGCGCCGATACCAAAAGCCGGGCATATAAAACTGGCAATCGTCGTGCGCGTAACCCGTCGACAAACGCTCGCCGTAATTGAGATAGACGTCCTCCAAGGCCTTGATGACCACATTGATTCGTGCCACGCCCTCTTTCTCCGTCACCTGCCGGGAGATTTCCAACGGCAGCCGCTCGGAAGGCTCACAAACATACACATTCCCGCCCCGCGGGTTCATCGTCAACGGATAAGACTTCGCCTCGTTCCCGGGCACCTTCAAGGAGACAACCGCCGATACCCGATCCGGCACAAGCTCCATAGCCGCTCCATCCGCGATTCCCCACATAAACAATACCGCTCCAAAAAATAATGATTTTACGTTCATACGCTCCGCTATTAGAATTTTCACAATCCGTCCCCCCTCAAGGAGAAACGCGGGGCCAAGTTATCCAAAAAATCTTGAACGTACAAATTACGGGCGAATTACATCGCCATAACGGCCCAAAGGCTTGCCAATCCGATGAAAATCCACAAAAGCACCCCCTGCACCATCGGACGAACGCCCACTTGCTTGATAACTTTCCGGGAAAGGCCCGCCCCGATCAGGAACAGCGTAACCGTCAAGCCTTTCTTCGCGAGCCATACCAACGAGCCGCTCACCGCCTCCGGTATCGCCAAGAACGTATTCGCCACCATCGCCAGGATAAAGAAGAAGATAAACCAAGGGATACTGACCTTCGCTCCCTTTTGCTTGAAGATAAACATCGTGGCGATGGTCACCGGGATAATCCACAGCGCACGGGTGAGCTTGACCATCGTGGCCACCTCCAGCGCCCGCTCGCCATACGCGGCCCCGGCCCCCACGACCGAGCTGGTATCGTGGATCGCGATCGCCGCCCACATACCGAACTGCTCCTGCGTCAGCCCCAACCAATGCCCGATGGGCGGAAAGATGAAAAGGGCGATCGCGTTCAAGATAAAAATCGTACCCAACGACATGGACATCTCGCTGTCGTCCGCCTTCACCACCGGGGCGACCGCGGCGATCGCGCTTCCGCCGCAGATGGCGGTCCCCGCCGAGATGAGGTAGGCGGTCTTCCGGTCCATCAGCAGCCGCTTCCCCAGATACATTCCCAAGAGCAAGACAGCCACCACGGAAAGAATCGTGAACAGCATGCCCTCCTTGCCGGCGCGCAACGACTCGTGCAGGTTCATCCCGAACCCGAGGCCGACCACGGAGAATTGCAACAGGTATTTCGAGGTTTTCTTGCTAAAGGCGGGGAAAGGCTGCCCCACGAGCAGGGCGAAAGCAAGCCCCACGAACAAGGCCACCGCCGGAGAGACAAAAGGCAGCAGGCAAAAGATAAACAACAGGATAAACAACGGCTTGTCGTACCGTCTCAGGATTTGTTCGATCGCGTTCATAGATTCTCGTTTTTATTTGTTATTCCGGCCGCGAAGGTAGCGCGGAATACGCGATCCCGCCAATCATATTATCGAATCGGCGATAACCTCAGGTTATCGACCAGCCTTGTCGCTCCGTATAACGCATAAAACTCTCCTCCACGCCCCCGCACGGGCCTTGCGGCATCACGAACGAGAACATACGCGTGGCGTTCAGCCCATCCACGTCGATCACTTTCAAGCGCCCGGCCATCAGCTCCCGCGTCACCGCCCGGATCGAGACGATGCCCACGGCGTCCATATTCTCCAGAAATAACTTGATACTTTCCGTACTGCCCAATTGCATCAGGATATTCAACCGCGATAACTTGACATGATGAGCCTCCAGCGCCGACGCCAGCACCTCCAGCGTGCCGGAGCCATTCTCGCGCAGCACGACGGGCAACTCCAGAAGCCGCTCCAACGTCAGCTCGTCGTAACTCGCGAACTTGCCGCCGGCGCGCGTCACCACGACCAGCTCGTCCCTCATAAACGGTACGTACCGCAACATCCCCTGGCGGCTATTCCCTTCCACCAGCCCCAGCGTAATCCGCCCCTCCCGCAAGGCCCGCTCGATATCCCGGCTGTTCCCGTTCAACAACGAGACCTTGATTTCCGGAAAGCGCTGGATGAACGAGGCCAACACCGGCGGCAGGACGTATTGCGCGATCGTCGTGCTGGCCCCCAGGCGCAACTCGCCGGAGAAATGGTCCGTCAGCAGGTTCATCTCGAAATCGAGCTGCCGATAGGCCGCCAGCAAGGAACGCGCGTGCGATAGCAACAGCTCCCCCGCCCGCGTCAGCCGGACCTGATTGCCCGCGCGCTCGAACAAGGGCGTCTGATACCGCGCCTCCAACTCATGGATATGCTTGCTGATGGCCGGCTGACTGATGAACAGCTCCTTGGCCGCCTTCGTGAAACTCAGGTTGCAAGCCACGCTATAAAATACTTTTAACCGGAAATCCATAGAAACCTCTTTCTAAAAACAAGATGAACAGGTAGGAAAAATCGTTCCCCGCGACGCGAGGAACGATTCCAGGAGCTGGAAAACCTCCCCACGCCGTGGGGAACGATTCCAGCGGCGGGAAAGTCTCCCCACGGCGCGGGGAACGATTCCAGAAGCTGGAAAGCCTCCCCGCAGAGCGAGGAACGATTCCAGGAGCTGGAAAACCTCCCCACGGCGTGGGGAACGATTCCAGGGGGAGGAAGCTTAACCCAGCAAATCCTTCAACTTACCCTCGGATTGCAGCTTCACGATTAACTCGCCGAAGAGGGTATTCGTCCACGCGAACCACGGACGCGTGTATTTATTCGCGTCGTCCTGATAGAACGACTCGTGCATGAAGCCCGTGCCGGCATCGGTATCCCGCAACGTCTCGATGCAATAACGGATCTCCTTCTCGTCGTTGGAGGTCGATGCCAGCATAATCAAGCTCATCGGCCAAATATACCCGTAGCCTACGTGCGGACCGCCGATGCCCTCGCCCTCGGAGCCTTTAAAGAAATAAGGATTCGCGGAACTCCACACCAGCCGGCGGGTGTTCTGGTAAATCGGGTCGTTCACGTCCACGCAACCCAAGAAAGGCAACGCCAGCAAACTGGGCACGTTCGCGTCGTCCATGAAGACGCGTCCGCCATATCCGTCCACCTCGAAGGCGTACACCTTGCCGAACTCCGGATGATCGAAGATGGCGTATTTCTTAATCGCCTCCTCTACCTCCGTAGCCAACGCCTCGCAACGGCCCGCCAGCTCCGTATTATTCCGCACCTTGCGGAGAATCTCGGCCGCCTGGCGCAGGGAAGTCACGGCGAAAAGATTGGAAGGCACTAAAAAGCCAAAGATCGTCGCGTCGTCCGACGGGCGGAAAGAAGAGACAATCAGTCCCACGGGCTTCACGGGATTCCCGTATTTAGCCAGCAGCGTCTCGCTCTGTGTCGACGTCATACGGCCGAACTTATACGGGCCGTTCCCGTCCTTGCGCTGCTGCTCGATACAAGTCTGATAAACCAAGGCCATCGCCTTCTCCCAGTTCGCGTCGAACGGAGTGTTATCGCCCGTCTCCTCCCAATAATGATAGGCCAAGCGGATGGGATAGCAAAGCGAATCGAGCTCCCACTTACGCTCGTGCAACTCCTTCTTCATATCGGTGAAGTCGGACTCCCACTGGCTGCCCGTCGGGCCCTCGTTGAAGCCATTCGCGTACGGGTCGATCAAGATGCAATCCACCTGACGGCGAATCACGCCCCGCAACAATTGTTTCAGCTTCTCGTCCTTCTTGGCCAGCACCACGTAAGGATACACCTGCGCCGAGGAGTCCCTCAACCACATCGCGTGGATATCGCCCGTCAGCACGAACGTATCGGGCCGCCCGTCCTTCATCTTGAACTCGCACGTCGTGTCCAGCGTATTGGGATAGCAATTCTCGAACATCCAAGCGAGCTTCGGGTCCTTGATACGGGCCTTCGAGGCCTTTATCTGCTCCTCCACCGCCGTAGATACAAACTTACGGGCCTCCGGGGCCGGACGCTTGCAGGTATAATCGCCCGTCACTTTCGAGGCGAACTCGGTGAAACTTTTCTTGTTATCGTCGGGGAAACCCGCGTTCATGGCGGCGTACATTCTCTCGCCAACCAATAATCCCGCTACGGAAAGAGATCCCGCCTTCAGGAAATTTCGTCTTGTCGTCATATAAGTAAACTTTTGAAATATTGTGTCCGGACGCAAAATTAAGAAAAAAAACAAAGGCTCCTAATCCCCGAGGGGAAAAGAAGCCTTTTCTATCATTTAAATCTAAAATACCTTACCCTAAATAGGACTTCAGCAGCTTGCTGCGCGTCCCCTGCCGCAAGCGGCGGATGGCCTTCTCCTTGATTTGGCGCACACGCTCACGCGTCAATCCGAACTTGTCGCCAATCTCCTCCAAGGTCATCTCCTGGCAACCGATGCCAAAGAACATCTTGATAATCTCGCATTCCCGCTCTGTCAACGTAGCGAGCGCCCTATCTATCTCTTTCGACAACGACTCGTTCATCAACGAGCGGTCCGCCACGGGAGCGTCGTCGTTCACGAGCACATCCAGCAAACTGTTGTCCTCTCCTTCCACGAACGGCGCATCCACCGAGATATGGCGTCCGGAGACTTTCAACGTGTCAGAGATCTTATCCACGGGGATGTCCAGCTCCTCCGCGAGCTCCTCCGGCGACGGCCTGCGCTCGTTCTCTTGCTCGAACTTCGAGAACGCCTTGCTGATTTTATTCAAGGAACCCACTTGATTCAACGGAAGGCGAACGATACGCGATTGCTCCGCCAACGCCTGCAAAATAGATTGGCGAATCCACCATACGGCATACGAGATGAACTTGAATCCCCTCGTCTCGTCAAATTTCTCGGCGGCCTTGATCAAGCCCAAATTACCCTCATTGATAAGATCCGGCAAGCTCAGTCCCTGATTCTGATATTGCTTGGCGACGGAAACCACAAAACGGAGATTCGCACGTGTCAACTTCTCCAACGCTTTACGGTCTCCCCTTTTTATCGCTTGTGCTAATTCCACCTCCTCTTCTACCGTAATAAGATCCTCGCGGCCTATTTCTTGAAGGTATTTATCAAGTGAGGCACTCTCACGGTTAGTAATGGATTTTGTGATCTTTAATTGTCTCATTTAGCTTATTTCAATTGAGAATACGGGTTGCAAAGATAACTATTTTCTATAAAAAGAATTGGCCGGACGCTCCTTTCATCCGGCCAATTACAAACCTTTAACAATCTTTACCCTTCATCAAATAATCTATCGCCTTCTCTTATTCCGCCAAATCTATCGCGTAATAACGCGTCCGTCCATTCGGGTAAAAGCCTTTTATAAACAATCCCTGGTCCTCCGAACGTCCTTGGAGTATATCCTCGACGATCTTCTCCAAATCGTCAGGCGACGAGATTCGTTGATTATTCACGATCATGATAATGAATCCCTTCTTGATTCCGGCGTCTTTCAGTTTGCCGTTCGTCAATCCAGTCACCTCGATACCGTAGCTGACCCCAAGCTGACGTTTTTGCTCCTTGCTCAACGTCTTGAAGGCGCCGCCCATCACCTCCGTGCTATCACCGGCCTTCACGACCTTGGTGCTACCTTGCGCATTGCGAAGTTCCACCGTGAACTTCTTCGTATCACCATTCCGATTAACCGTCAGTTCCACCTTGTCGCCCGGACGATATTTACTAATCTGCTCTTGCAAGGCACTGGACGATTTAATCTTCACGCCATTCACCGCTACAACCACGTCGCCTTCCTCGATGCCCGCCTCCTTCGCGGAACTACGCTCGGCGAAACCACCGACATAAGCACCCTCAAAAACCTTCAATTTTTCCTTCGCCTCCTCGGGCGCATACTGCGGATCTTGAATCAGGACGCCCAATACCGCACGCTGTACGGCACCGTATTGCTTCAAATCGTTCGCGACTTTTCCGGCTATACTAATAGGTACGGCGAAAGAGTAACCCGCGAAATTGCCCGTCTCCGAATAGATAGCGGTATTAATCCCGACCAACTCGCCTTTCGTGTTCACTAAAGCGCCACCACTATTTCCCGGATTCACAGCGGCATCCGTTTGGATAAACGACTCTATCTTGCTACGGTCTCTCCCGGCGGTCCCGATATTGCCACGGCTCTTGGCGCTCACGATACCCGCCGTCACCGTAGAGGTCAGGTTAAAAGGATTTCCTACCGCCAATACCCACTCGCCGACTTTCAGCTTCTCGGAATCTCCAAAAGGAATCGTAGGCAGGTCGTTTGCCTCAATCTTGATCAAAGCGATATCCGTTGTCGGGTCCGTACCGATAACCTTAGCGGGGAACTTCCGGTTGTCATTCAAAGTCACTTCCAATTCATCAGCGCCCTCTATCACATGATTATTGGTAATAATATAACCATCCGTCGAGATTATCACTCCCGAACCGGCGCCCACACGCGGTTGCGGTTGCGGACGTTGGAAACCGCCACGCCCCCCGAATCCAAAGAAATACTCGAAAGGATCGATATAATCGCCTCCTCGCTCGCTCGAAGCCTGCGCGTTTGTCGTTGCCTTGATATGGACAACCCCATGCACGGCGCTCTCGGCGGCTGCCGTGAAGTCCGTATTCTCAGCGGCGACCGTCCCGAAATTCGTCAAACGGTACGATTGCTTGAATGTATTCTCAACCCCATCCGCCAATGATGTCGACGATTGATTCTTATTCATCAAATAAGTACTTGTACCGATAGCTACGCCCGAACTGATCATCGCGACAATGGCCACACCCAGCACATTCTTCCAAATCGTTTTCATACTCATTCCTTATTTAATTAAACACTTAAATTTAACAGTTTTCGTACGACAAAGAAAACTCAAAAATCATACGGATATTCTATTTCCGCCCCATTTTTCATCACTTTTAACGGGGTCTATTCCAAGCTTAACCGCACTTAATAGTACTTTGTATCGCAAAGTACATTTTTAACAGTTAAACAACTGCCAAATAGTCACATAAAATAAATGACAGACCATGCCAGAAGAAATAATCTCATGAATCCATTCGGCAAGCCGAAAAAAACCGCTATCTTTGCCAACCGCAGTCTGCCGGTCTGTCGCACGCTAACAAGCGCGAGGAAAGTCCGGGCAACACAGAGCGCCATACTTCTTAACGAGAAGCTGTCCGCAAGGGTAGAGTAGCGTAACAGAAAAGAACCGCCGGATTTATCCGGCAAGGGTGAAAAGGTGAGGTAAGAGCTCACCGGGTCCCTTAGCGATAGGGGATGCCGTACGCCTTATGGGTTGTAAGGTCATGTATACCGGCGTTGTAGGATGGCTCGTCCGATGCCGGGGGGTAGACCGCTAAAGCTTATCGGTGACGGTAAGACAAGATAAATGACAGACACCTTTTCCCTCTGGGAACAAGGCACAGAACCCGGCTTATAGGCAGGCTGCTTTTTTTATTTGCCAATTAATAAACGTGCCACTATGCTTACAAACAAGTCAGAGTATAGAAAAAAGCCCATCGGTGAGCGAATCAACGCATTTTTATCGTGGACGATCCATTTCATTACTTACGACATTTGGCGGATCACCGAGAACGAGGTCAGTGGACTCAAAGAGATATACATCAACATAATCAAGACCATCATTCTCGCCGTGAGAGGTTTCCGGAGCGAGAACCTGCAAACGAAAGCCGCCGCTTTGACATACAGCACGCTATTAGCGATCGTTCCTTTACTTGCCGTACTCATCGGCATCGCCAAAGGATTCGGTTTCCAAGGAATCGTCCGGCAAGAATTATATACCTATTTCCCGGGGCACGAACTGGAATTAGACAAGGCCTTCGAGTTCGTGGAGAGCTATCTGGCCGAGGCGCAAGGAGGAATTTTCATCGGAGTGGGTTTGATCCTGCTATTCTATACGGCGATCAACTTGATATCGTCGATCGAAGACACGTTCAATGATATCTGGCAGATACAGAAATCCCGCCCGTGGTATCGCAAGCTATCCGACTACCTCGCGCTGTTCCTCGTATTGCCGGTATTAATGACCGCCTCCAGCGGTCTGTCCATCTTCATGTCCACGTTGCAAAACTCATTCTTGGGGCAGTACCTCTTCTTCACGCCCCTGATGGAATTATCGCTGCATATCATCCCCTATATTATCACGACCTTGGCGTTCACGGGCCTATACGTCTCCTTGCCGAACACGAAAGTAAAATTCATCAACGGGCTGGTAGCCGGCTTTATCGCCGGATGCGCGTTCCAGCTATTCCAATATATTTACATCAGCGGACAGATTTGGGTGAGCAAATACAACGCCATTTACGGTAGTTTCGCCGCCTTACCTTTATTATTGCTGTGGCTGCAACTCTCGTGGCTGATCTGCCTGTTCGGCGCCGAGCTGTCGTACGCTTCCCAGAACGTAAAGAAATTCAGTTTCGAGCGAGACAGCAAGAACATCAGCCGCCGATACAAGGATTTTCTCACGCTGCTAATAGCCTCCCTCATCATCAAGCGATTCGAGAAAGGCGAGAAGCCCTATACGGCCGACGAGCTATCCGACGCCTATCGCATACCAATCCGCATAACGACGCAAATCCTATATCTGCTCAAGGAATTGGGAATCATCATCGAGGTCAACTACGGGAACGACGACCGCGTGGCTTATTATCAACCGGCGATCGACGTGAACAAAATCACCGTGAGCTACCTGCTTACCCGCATGGACAAACAGGGCTCCGAGAATTTCAAGATCGATACGAAGCAACTGTTCAACAAGGAATGGAAGGCGTTGCTCAAAACCCGGGAAGATATGATCAAGGCCAACGACAACATCCTCTTGAAGGATTTGTAAAGCGAATCCTCTAAAAAAACAAAGGCATTGAAAACGACGACTGGAAATAGGGACTTGACGCGAGGCGAGGTTTGGAAAGTAATCTCGCGCTTCGCCCTCCCCTTGCTCATCGGCAATCTCCTGCAACAACTTTACAACGTGACCGACAGCGTCATCGTCGGCCAATTCCTGGGCAAGGAGGCGCTGGCGGCGGTATCGGCGTCGTTCTTCATCTATTATTTCATCATCTCGCTGGTCATCGGCATCGGTAGCGGGACGACCGTCGTCATTTCCCAATTCTACGGGGCGAAGCGGTTCGACAAGCTGCAGAAGGCGTTCTCCTCCTTCTTCATCTTCATGCTGGTGGCGGGCGTCCTGCTGTCTATTATCGGCATCATCTTCGCCGAGCCGATGTTCCGGCTGACCAATACGCCCGAGGAAGTCATCCCGCAAGCCGTGCTTTATTTCCGGATATACGTGGGCGGGACGTTCCTGTTCGTCACCTTCAACAGCATCATCTCCATCCTGCGAGGCGTGGGCGAGTCGGTCCGTCCCATGCTGTTCATCCTGCTCACCACCGTGCTGAATGTCATCCTCGACTTGGTATTCATCGCGGTCTTCCACTGGGGCATCGAGGGAGCGGCGCGGGCTACCGTCATCGCGCAAGGCATCGGCATGTGCGTGGCGCTGGCATACATAAACAACACGCATCCCCTCCTCTCCATCAAGAAGAAAGACCTGGTGTTCGATACGGGCCTATTCAAGGAAGGATTGCGCATCGGCCTGCCCACCAGCGTGCAGCAATGCGCGATCTCCCTCGGGCTGATCGCCTTGCTGGGAATCGTCAACAGTTTCGGCACGGAGACGCTGACCGCCTACGGAGCCGCCGGCAAGATCGACACGATTATCATCCAGGCCGTCTTGACGCTATCCGGGGCGCTGGCCGCTTTCTGCGGACAGAACATCGGGGCGCGGCGGCTCGACCGCGTGCGCGAGGGCGTGCGGTTCGCCATGCTGGTCAACGTCGTCTTGGGTCTCGCCACGTTCACGGCGATTTATTTCTTCGGCGACACGATGATGCTGGCGTTCACGAACGACCCGGAAGTCATCGCCATCGGGCAGGAATACCTGCTCATCATTGGCGGGTTCTTTATCGTACACGGCGGATTGAACGTCTTCAACGGAGCGCTGCGCGGGGCGGGCGACACCCTGTTCACGATGGTTGTCAGCCTCACGTGCCTATGGCTCATCCGCATCCCGCTCGCTTACTGGTTCAGCTCCATCTGGGGGCGCGTCGGCATTTGGTGGGCTATCGGCGCCAGCCTGTGCATCGGCCTCGCCGTCACTTATATTTATTACCGGTTGGGATTCTGGAAAAACAAGGGAGCCGTACGGGAGGGAACTTCCGAATAAACCCTTATCTTCGCGCAAAAAAGAGAAGTGAATATGAGACCTATCAAGATTATCGCGACAAGCCTTATCCTTGGCTTCGCATGCCTCGCGTGCGTGCCGCACCGACACGTGGCTCCACCGCCACCGCCGCCCCACGAACATCATCACGGTCATCACAAACCGCCGAAGCCTCCCAAGAAGCCGAAGCACAAGAAGCCGAAGCCCCCGCGACATCCGCGCGACTATCGCTGGTAAATACACGCGAGCCCCTTGGCGGCGCGAGAGGAATCACTCCCGCGCCGTGATATGGAAGCAGCCTTGCCGGCGCTCGTGCTTGACGTAGCAACGATCGGCGCGGCGCAAGTCGCGGAGCACCATGGCGAGCACCATCTTCAGCCGATCCCTGTCGATGTTCAAGGTATCCTCCTCGTCCACCTTGGTGTAACGGGCCCACGACACGTCGAACGTCGTGCCGTACTGGTGCGCCGAGTTGAGCGAGGAGTTCGTGTTCCGCTTCCGCAAGCTCTTCACGTCCGCCACGGTGCGGGTCACGCTCGTCACCTTTATCTTATACAGCGAGGCGTTCAGGTTGCGCAGCGAGTCCTGGAAGTTCCTCCCGATATCCTCCAGCAGCTCGGCGGCCTCGGGCACCAGGAAGGGGATGGAATGCGTCAGCTCCTCCACCTCGTAATACTCGTTCGTCCTCACCTCCACCATCTTCTTCGAGGCGTGCTCCGCCTCCTCGCGGGAAGCGACCGGCTCGATACCGATTTTCCTCGCCGCCTCCAGGTGCACCTTGTTCAAATCGTTGAAGTCGCGGTTGTAGCTACCGTTGTACCAAATCCGCTTCAACTCGCCTCGTTTCTCCTTGCAAGAAGGCAAGAGGCCTACCATCATCACCGACAATGCCAATAACCATCCAAATTTCCACATAGACTTATTTATGATTTATGATTTCAAATTTCAGATTTCAGATTTACAAGTTTCGAATCATGATTTACGAGAGATAAAAAAATCATAAATCATAAATTTGAAATCATAAATCTCAACTCTCCTCAAACTGCTCCAGGAAAAGGTTCTCGCCATCCCACACGATATAGGAGCAATAGCGCATCCAGTCGCCGGCTATCAGGATACGGGCGGTGCGGCTCAGCATCAGGTCGAGCATGATGTGCCGATGCCCGAAGATGAAGAAATTGATATCCGGGTGCGTCTTCAGGTATTCCTTGGCGAAGGCCACCAGATACTCGCCCGCCTCGCCCTGGTACTCGCGCTCCTCCTGCTTCTCCAGTCCGCTCCGGCGGCTGCTGAGCGACCAGCCGAGGGCGAAGCCGAAGGTCCACCGCGGGTGGATGCCGGCGTAGAGCCACTGGCAGAAACGGTTGCGGAAGACGCGCCGCATCAGGCGGAACGCCCGGCTGCGGTAGTCCACCTCGTCGCCATGCCCCAGGAAGAAACGCTTGCCCAGCAAATCGACGGTGAGCGTGTCGCGATGGATGAAGGCGCCAATCTCGCGGGGCAGGTAGTCGAACATCCAGATGTCGTGGTTGCCGATGAAGAAATGGATCTCCACGCCCATGTCGGACAGTTCCGCCAGCTTGCCGAGGAAACGCGTGTGCCCTTTCGGGACGACGTATTTATACTCGTACCAATAATCGAACATATCGCCCAGGAACCAGATGGCCGCCGCCTCGCGCTTCACGCTGTCAAGCCAGCGCGTCAGCCGCCGCTCGGTGGCCAGGGGGTCTTTCAGGAAACGGGCGCCCAGGTGGGCGTCCGAGGCGAAGTAGATTTTCTTCCGCGCGCCGTCGCTCATCGCTCTCCCTCCGCCTTACAAAAGCCCCAACTCCAGTTTCGCCTCCTCGGTCATCATGTCCCTGTCCCACTCCGGCTCGAAGACGAGGTTCACCTCCACATTCTTCACGCCGTCCACCGACTCCACCTTCATACGCACGTCCTCCAGGATAAAGTCGGCCGCCGGGCAGTTCGGGGCGGTCAGCGTCATGTCGATGCGCACGTTCCCCGCGTCGTCGATATCCACCTTGTAAATCAGCCCCAAGTCGTACACGTTCACGGGGATCTCGGGATCGTACACCGTCTTGAGCATGGCCACGATCGCCTCTTCCGTCTGGAGAAATTCATTCTTCATCATGCTTCTTTCCTATTTTTGTCGCGAAGATAAAAATAATACGGCGCAACAAAAACAGGGTCAAAATGAAAAATGGCACGCCGACGCTCCGCCGTGGTTTTTGGTCGAACAAAAATGGCCGCAGACACTCTGCGATGATTTTTGGTCGAACAAAAATGGCCGCAGACACTCTGCGATGGTTTTTGGTCGAACAAAAATGGCCGCAGACACTCTGCGATGGTTTTTGGTCGAACAAAAATGGCCGCAGACGCTCTGCGATGGTTTTTGGTCGAACAAAAATGGCCGCAGGCACCCTGCGATGGTTTTTGGTCGAACAAAAATGGCCGCAGACGCTCCGCGACGGTTTTTGGTCGAACAAAAACGCGAAAAAAACGCGTCGCCGCGTAGGGGTTTTCCCGCCGGGACGTGTCGTAGGGGTACAAAAACGTTTTTTTGAAACAGATTTAGAAGATGAAAAAGTGGATGTTAGCAGTGATGGCCATCGCCCTGAGCGGCGCGATGGCGAGCGCCCAATCCCGGTGGACGATTACCCCGGAGGCGGGCTTGACGGTGAATAAGGAGAACGAGGGCAAAACGGCGACGACGCTGGGCTTCAAGGTGGGCGCCGGCGTGTTGTACAAGTTCCACGAGGCGGAGGGCAACCGGCCCTCGTTCGGCATCAAGTCCGGATTGTACCTCCTGATGCAGAAAGGGGACTATCATACGTGGAACACGGTATTCAACCCCTCCGGCAGCTATTGGAGCTACGGCGACAATCGGGGCTACTACTCCGGCTCATACGACCCAGAGCTCGGCTACGGAGGCGCAGGCCAAGGGACGGACGGCGATAAGAGGCCGACCCCTGGCGTGCGTACCGACGAGATGACCCGCTACTACCTGCAAATCCCCGTGATGGCGCATTGGGGCTTCCGGCTGGCGGACGACGTACGGCTGAACCTGGCAGTCGGTCCCTACGTGGCGGTCGCCGTGGGCGGCACGACAGAGGCCTGCCAAGCGATGGATGGCGACATCGACTACCGCACGTGGGAGAGCTTCAACCCCTTCAAGGATAAAACGTTCGACAACGGCGCCTACCTGAAGGGCCAGCCCCGCTTCGACTGGGGCGGCACGGCCTCGGCGGGTATCGAGGTGCGGCGCGTGTCGTTCCAGATAGGCTACGACCTGGCTTGGGGCAAGTACCACAAGGACCAGAACGACCTGCGCATCCGGAACCACCAAGTGAGCTTCACGTTCGGCTACCGGTTCTGAGAAACCACCCCGGGCGAGGGGGAGCGGGGCTACGGCAGCCGCCCCTCGTCCATATAGCTATAATACCGATTGTCGGCCAGGATGATGTGATCCAGCAACGCGATGTCCATCAGCTTGGCCGCTTTTTGTACCCGCTCGGTCAGCTGGTCGTCGTGCCGGCTGGGCTGAAGGTTGCCGGAAGGATGGTTGTGGCACAGGATGATGCCGCTCGCCAGCGCGTCGATGGCCGCCTTCAGGATGAGGCGGATGTCCGCGAGCGTGTTGTTGACGCCCCCTTGGCTGATTCTCGCCACTCGGACCACCCGATGCGCGGGGTTGAGCAGGGCCACCCACAGCTCCTCGTGGGGCAGGTCGCGCAAGCGGGCCTGGAACAGCAGGCTGGCGTCATGGCTGGAGCGGACCGCCGCCCGCGGGTCGGCCTCCGCCGCGCCGCGGCGCCTCCCCAGCTCCAGGGCGGCGCAGACGCGTACCGCCTTCGCCTCGCCGATTCCCTTGAAACCGGCCGTCAAGTCGGCGATAGACAACTTCCCCAACGCGTTCAGATTATTATTCACGGAGCGCAGGACGCGCCGGGCGAGCCCCACGGCGGTCTCCTTCCTCGTGCCCGAGCCTATCAGGATAGCGATCAACTCGGCGTCGCTCAACGCCGCGCTCCCCAGCCGGAGCATTTTCTCGCGGGGCCTGTCCTCCTCCGCCCAGTCCTTGATGGATAGATTCTCACGTTCTTCTTCCATAGTTTACGAAAGGTTTAGTCGTTCAACAAACGAGGCACGGGAACGCGCGCGCCCCGTGCCTTACCTTATATTATATCTCCCGCGTTACTCGCGCACGCGGCCTACGTACGAACCGTCTTGCGTATTGACCTCGATGATCTCGCCCTCGTTGATGAACAACGGCACGCGCACCTCGGCGCCCGTCTCCACCGTGGCCGGCTTCAACGTGTTCGTGGCCGTATCGCCCTTGATGCCCGGCTCCGTGTAGGTCACCTTCAGCTGCACCTTGACCGGCATATCCGCGAAGAGCACCGTCTCGGTAGAGGCGTCGGAAACGACATCCACCACCTCGCCCTCTTTCATGTAATCCACGCCATTGATGAGGTTCTTGTCGATAATCACGTCGTCGAACGTCTCCTGGTTCATGAAGTGATAGTGCTCGCCCTCCTTATAGGTGAACTGGTACGGGCGACGCTCCACGCGTACGTCCTCCAACTTCTCGCCGATGTTGAAACGGCGCTCGATGATACCGCCTTTTACCACGTCTTTCAACGACGTACGCATGATCGTATTGCCTTTTCCCGGCTTTACGTGCAAGAAATCCACGCAGAAATAAAGTTTACCGTCCAAACGGATGCATGTTCCTTTCTTAATGTCCTGTGAATTGATCATATCTCTTTATACTATAATTATGTAATTGATTAATCGATGCTGATTTCCGGGTGCAAAAGTAACATATTTCGTTAAAATGGCAAGTACTTTCTCGCATTTATCTGGAAAATTAGTTGCAAATCAACCGGATAAGCGGGAATCGCCGCCTCGCGGCGTCAAGCCAGGGAGGCGGCGATGAACATATAGATCATCATCCCGATAATGTCGTTGGTGATGGTGATGAAAGGCCCCGTGGCCAGCGCCGGGTCGATCTTCATCCGGTCCAGCGTCATCGGCACCAACGTCCCGAAGACACTGGCGAACATCACGACCGCGAACAGGCTCAGCGACACGGAGGCGGTGATGGCCCGGTCGCCCAGCAAGAAGAAGTTGCAGGCGAATACCACCAGGCTGATGATGCTCGCGTTGATGAGCGACACGATGGCCTCCTTCAGGATTTGCGGCACGATTTTCCCCTCTTTCAACGTATTGTTGGCAAGGCCTTGCACCACGATGGCCGACGATTGGATGCCGACGTTCCCGCCCGTTCCGCCGATGAGCGGGATGAACAGCGCCATCTTCGGGTTCATGGCCAGGTTGCTCTCGAAACCTCCCAGGATAAAGGCGTTGGCCAATCCGCCGATCATGCCGATGAGCAACCAAGGCAAGCGGGCCGCCGTCTGGGTGAAGACGTTATCGGAGGTCTCCACGTCCTGCGAGATACCGGAAGCCAACTGGTAGTCGCGCTCGTGCTGCTCGCGCACCTCGTCCATCACGTCGTCGATCGTGATGCGCCCTACCAGCCGGCCGATGCTGTCCACCACGGGCAGGGCCACCAGGTCGTACTTCTCGATCGTCTCCGTCACCTCCTCGATGCTATCGCTATCGCGCACGGATATCGGGTCTTTCTTCATCACGTGCTTGATTTTCGACACGGAAGGGTTCGTGATCAGCTTCTTCAGGGGCAACACCCCTTTCAGGCGCTCGTCGTCGTCCACCACGTACACGTAATAGATCTCGTCCATCTCCTCCGCCTGCTTGCGCATCTCGTCGATGCATTTCGGCATACTCCAATTCTCGTTCACGGTAATCATCTCGGTACCCATCAAACCACCGGCCGTGTCCTCGTCGTATTTCAGCAAGTCGACGATATCGCCCGCCTGCTCCACGTCCTCGATGTGCGAGAGGATCTCCTCCTGCGTGTCCTCGTCCAACTCTCGCATCAAGTCGACGGCGTCGTCGGTCTCCATGTTGTCGACGAAGCGCTTGGCGATCAACTCGTTGGGGAGTTCCTTCAACAGCTTGTGCCGGTCCTCCTCGTCCAGCTCCATCAACACGTCCGCCGCCTTCTCGCCATCCATCAGCAGGTAGAGGTAGATGGCCTCCCGCAAGCTCAGCTCTTGATACAGCTCCGCGATATCGGCCGGATACAGGTCTTGCAGGATCTCCCGCGCCTTCGCGTCGTCCTTATCCGCGATAATCTTCTTCAGGTTATCGATATATTCTTTCGTCAGTTCGATCATGGGCATCCAGTTTTAATCCATCAAACACGCTTGGCGCCCGCCGCGAAATCCTCGCAAATCCGGGTCAGCTCCACGAATTGCTCCACGGAGAGTTGCTCCGGACGCTTGTCGAATACGGGCAAGCCATAATCCGGGAAATCTTTTCCCAGCAGAGGCCTCATCGAGTTGCGCAAGGTCTTCCTGCGCTGGTTGAACGAGGTCTTCACGACGGTCTTGAACAAGCGCTCGTCGCATCCCAGCTCCCGCCGGTCGTTACGGGTCATCCGCAAGACGGCGCTTTTCACCTTGGGAGGCGGGTCGAACACCTCCTCGCCCACCGTAAACAGATACTCGATATCGTACCACGCCTGCAACAGCACGCTCAAGATGCCGTACGTCTTGCTGCCCGGCCCGGCGGCCAGGCGCTCCGCCACCTCCTTCTGCAACATGCCCGAGCAACAAGGAACGCGGTCCTTATAGTCGAGCACCTTGAAGAATATCTGGCTGGATATATTATAAGGATAGTTGCCAATCACGCAAAACTCGCCGGGGAATATCCGGCCCAAATCGAGTCTCAGGAAGTCTTCCGCGAGGATGCGTCCCTCCAACTCCGGGAAATGCCGGCGCAGGAAATCCACCGACTCCCCGTCCAGCTCGACCACCGTCAGGTCGTGCCCCGCCTCCAGCAAGAAGCGCGTGAGCACGCCCATGCCCGGACCAATCTCCAAGACGGGCAACGCTTTATAATCCTCCAGCGTATCCGCGATTCGCCGCGCTATTCGCAGATCTTTCAGGAAATGTTGTCCTAATGCTTTTTTGGGCTTAACTAATCTCATCCACTTTCTGGTGTAATGTGTTTGTATTTAAATATTATGCGTATCTTCGCGGACGCACAAAAGTACAATAAATAATTTAAAGTACCCCCTATATAATGGATTTTAAGAGCATTCTACGTACGTTTCTGAAGATCGTCCTGCCTCTGGCCTTAGGCTGTTTACTCCTTTGGTACCTATATAGCGAGATGGATATTTCCGAGATCTGGCGGATTATCAAAGAAGGAGTCCGCTACGACATCATCTTGGTATCCTTGCTATTCGGCTTATTCGCCAACATCGTCCGCGGGCTGCGCTGGGGCTTGCTGATACGCTCCATCGGCGAGCGGGTGAAGACCAGCAACGTCGTCTACGCCGTGTTGGGCAACTATGCCGTGAATCTGGTGCTGCCCCGCGTGGGCGAGGTGTGGAGATGCGGCGTGGTCACGAAATACGACAAGATAGCGTTCACCAAGTTGCTCGGCACCTTGGTCATCGACCGGGTGAGCGACACGATCATGGTCGGCCTGATCACCCTGATGATTTTCATCTTCAACATCGGCTTCTTCACCAACTTCTTCGCGAACAACCCGGCGCTGCTGGAAGGATTCCAATCCATGTTCCACTCCATCTGGATTTACGTGGGCGTGATTATTTTTATCGTCGGGATTTGGATTGTATTTACTTATATGAGTAACTTTACGCTGGTGCAGAAAGTGAAGGGCATGCTGAAGAATATCTGGGCGGGCATGAAGAGCGTCTGGCTCCTGGAGCACAAGACCCGCTTCCTGATCGAAACTCTCCTGATCTGGGGCGGATACTTCTGCTATTTCTACATCACGTTCTACGCTTTCGATTTCACCAAGGACCTGGGTGTCGTAGTGGGCCTGATCGCTTTCACGATGAGTAGTATCGGCGTGGCGGTGCCCGTTCAAGGTGGCATCGGGCCGTGGCACTTCATGGTAATAGCCACCTTGGTGTGCTTCGGCGTGAACGAGAACGACGCGGCGGCTTTCGCCTTGGTCGTCCACACGGTACAAACCATCTGGACCGGGCTGTGCGGATTGTTCGCCATCGTGGCCTTGCCGGTGAATAACAGAGAAAACTCATAAACTTAAAACATAACAGCTATGTCAGCAGAAATCAAAGATCTCTCTCCGAAACATGTATGGGGTTATTTTTATGAACTTACGCGAATCCCCCGTCCCACCGGCCACATGGAGGCCGTCACCCGTTTCATGACCGCTTTTGGCGAAGGGCTGGGCTTAGAGACCCTACAAGACGAGGTAGGGAACGTGTTAATCCGCAAACCGGCCACCCCCGGCATGGAGGGACGCAAGACCGTGACGCTCCAAGCGCACTTGGACATGGTTCCGCAAAAGAACGCCTCCACGCGACATGATTTTGAGAAAGATCCGATCGACGCTTACATAGATGGCGAATGGGTCACGGCCCGCGATACGACACTGGGCGCCGACGATGGCATGGGCGTGGCGCTGGCGATGGCCGTGCTGGCCGATAAGAGCCTGAGGCACGGACCGATCGAGGCGCTGTTCACGATCGACGAGGAGCAGGCCATGGACGGGGCGTTCGGGCTGAAGCCCAACTTCCTGAAAGGCGACATCCTGCTGAATTGCGACTCCGAGAAGGAAGGCGAGCTCTTCGTGGGCTGCGCCGGCGGGGCGGACATGAATATCTCGTTCCAATTCAAGGAAGACACCTACATCCCGGAAGGCGACGTGGCGGTAAAGGTAAGCCTGACCGGCCTGAAGGGCGGCCATTCCGGCGTGGACATCCATTTAGGACGGGCGAACGCGAACAAGCTGATGTTCCGTTTCCTGAAAGAAGCCGTACGGGATTACGGCGCCCGGTTAGCGTCCGTGGAGGGCGGTTCCCTACGCAACGCCATCCCGCGGGAAGCTTTCGCGGTAGTAACCATCCCGGGCGATAACGTCGAGGCTTTGTGGGAGTTAGTGGCCGATTATCAAGATACGTTCCGCGAGGAATATAAAGGCATCGAGGAAGGAATCCATTTCACGGCGGAGATGGCCGAGCTACCCGCCACCTTGATCCCCGAGGAGATCCAAGACGATTTCATCAACGCGATAGAAGGATGCCAGAATGGCGTCATCAGTATGTTGCACGATTTCCCGGGCACGGTAGAATCATCCTCCAACCTGGCGGTCGTGCGGACGTCCAACGAGTTGATTGAGATCTCTATCTTGGTGCGCAGCTCCTCGGAGTCCCGCAAATACGCGATCTGCTCCAGCCTGGAGAGTATTTTCGCGTTGGCCGGGGCGAAAGTGGAGGAAACGGGAGGTTACAACGGTTGGCAACCCGATATCGACTCGCCCATCCTGCGCCTGGCACGTACTACCTATAAAGATATATTCGGCAAGGAGCCGGAAGTGAAAGTGATGCACGCCGGCCTGGAATGCGGAATCATCCAAGGCGCCTATCCGAAAATGGATATGATCTCCATCGGCCCGGACCTGGAGCATCCCCATTCGCCGGACGAGCGGGTGAATATCCAATCCGTGGAGAAGGTCTGGAAATTTATCACGACTACCTTGGAACGGCTCTAAATCGAGACACTTCGTTTCATCCGGATGAAACTATATTTTCTTCCGGATGAAACTATATTTTCCTTCGAATGAAACTATCTTTTCTCCCGAAGGAAATGAAACTCCTTTTTTCATTGCCATTCCGAGAAAGATGCTTACCTTTGCTTTATGATGAGATTGACTACACATATCGAGCGATTGCTATTGACGAACGATTGCGTGATCGTGCCGGGATTCGGAGGCTTCGTGTCGCGTACGATACCGGAGGCGAAGGAGGAGGAAGCCCATCGCTTCCGTCCGGTACGGAAGGAAATCGTGTTCAACGGGACGTTACGGCATACGGACGGATTGCTCCCGGAATCGTATATGCGCATGTACGGGGTCGATTACCAAGAGGCGCGATTGATGATGGACGAGGATATCGAGTCGTTGCGCGCCACCTTGGAACGCGAGAAGCGAATCACGCTGGGACGGATAGGCGCGTTTTCCGTAGGCGAGGAAGGGCAGGTCATTTTCTCGCCGGGCGACTCGGTCGTACTCAACGCGGACTCGTATGGACTGGCGACGTTCCATTTCCCCGCTTTGCACCCCTTATCGGAAGAGGAAACGCCCGACACCGGGGTACAAATCACGGGGAAGAGAGCGAGAAAAGATGTATTCTACATTCCGATCAGTCGCAAATGGGCGCGGGTAATAGCCGCCTCGGCGGCTGTTGTCGCCTTGTTTCTCCTGACATCGACTCCTATAAGAGACGTCAACCCATCCGCCTATACGGCCAGTTTCATCCCTACCGAGATGATTCATTCCCGTTTCGAGGCCCCGCTCCCACCAACCGTGGAAACGCCCGCGCCTCCCACCGCGACACCGAATGGCACGGACGCGGCCAAGCCCGCCAAGAAGGAGGAAACCGCCGAGACGGCATCGTCGGCTCCCGCCCCTAAGCGGGAAAACAAGCCCACCGCGCGGCGAGTGGCCTCCCAACCGAAAATGTACCATATCGTCATCGCGAGCTTCCCCTCCGAGGAGCAAGCGAACGAATATGTGGCCGGAGTGGATCCATCGGTACGCGAGCAAGCCGGTATCGTGGCACGGGATGGGAAATACCGCGTATACGCACGGAAGTTCGACAATCGTACGGATGCCGAAAACTATATGGCGACATTGCGAAACGTAGCGAAATACAAAGACGCTTGGCTATTCATCAGCCGTTAACGGATTGTGTTCTTCCCGGATCTTTATAGCTTTATATACATTTGGAATTTCAGTTAGACACGGATAATAAGGAGTTTCAGGACGCTTTGCGACTGATCGCCCACACACGCCAGTCCGTTTTCCTCACGGGAAAAGCCGGGACGGGCAAATCCACCTTCTTGCGATATATCTGCAAGCACACGAAGAAGAAGCACGTAGTGCTGGCGCCTACGGGTATCGCCGCGATCAACGCGGGAGGCGTCACGCTACATTCCTTCTTCAAATTGCCTTTCCGCCCGATGCTCCCGGACGATCCGGACCTGAGCTTATCGCACGGCCGCATCTTCGAGTTCTTTAAGTATCCGAAGGAGAAACGGAAAATCATCACGGAGGCCGAGCTGATCATCATCGACGAGATATCGATGGTACGGGTGGATATCATCGATTGCATCGACCGCATCCTGCGGGTCTACTCGGGCAATATGCGCTTGCCATTCGGGGGAAAGCAGCTCCTGTTCGTTGGCGACGTGTTCCAGCTGGAGCCGGTCGTACCATCCGACCAGAAAGAGATTCTCAGCCTGTTCTACGCGAATCCCTTCTTCTTCTCGGCTCGCGTGTTCCAAGAGATACATTTGGTACCAATCGAGCTACGCAAGGTGTACCGGCAGACGGACGCGGCGTTCATCCACATCCTGGATCAAATCAGGAACAACTCCGCCCGGCAACAGGAGCTAAGCACGCTGAACGCTCGTTGTTTCCCCGATTTCGAACCGCACAACGAGGAGATGTATGTCACGTTGGCCACCCGTCGCGACCAAGTGGATTTCATCAACGAGAAAAAATTGGCGGAGCTTCCCGGCGAGGAGTTCGTATCGGTCGGAAAGATCGAAGGAGATTTCCCCGAGTCCTCCTTGCCCACCCAACTGCGCTTGTCGATCAAGGAGCAAGCGCAAGTCATCTTTATCGACAACGATCGCGACCGTCGTTGGGTAAACGGGACTATCGGGATGGTGTCGGGCATCGATAAGAACGGTAATGTGTACGTCCTCCTGGAAAATGGCGTGGAACATCTGGTGGAACCGGCCTCGTGGCGAAATTATAAATACACGTACAACGAGAAAGAGAAAAAGATAGAAGAAGAGGTCGTTGGCACCTTCGAGCAACTACCGCTCCGCTTAGCGTGGGCGATTACGATACACAAGAGCCAGGGATTGACCTTCAGCCGGGTGGTGGTCGACCTGACCGGAGGCGTCTTCGCCGGCGGGCAAACGTATGTGGCGTTGAGCCGATGCGCCTCCTTGGAGGGATTGGTCCTGAAAAGCAAGATATCGCCAAGGGATATTTTCGTGCGGAAAGAGATTGTCGAATTCAGCCAGCGTTTCAACGATTCGTCGCTTATCGAGCGTAGCTTGGCGGAAGGCGAGGCCGAGGCGCGGTATGTCGAGGCGGCGAGGTGCTTTAAGCGAGGCGATATGCGAGGCGCGGTGGAGGCGTTCGCCAGCGCCGTATCCAAACAAAACGAGCTGAACGAGCCCAAGACACAACGCCTACTCCGGTTGAAATTGCAGACAATCAACCGACAAAAAGAGCAAATCAAGCAATTGCGGGAAGAACTACACGCCTTGCGAGAAGCGCAAAAAGAATACGCCCACGAATACTATTTAATGGGCAATGAGTGTATCACCAAGGCGCACGACGCGAACGCCGCCATCCGTTGCTTCGACAAGGCATTGAAATTAAACCCGAACTATCTGGAGGCTTGGGTCCGGAAAGGTGTCACCCTATTGGACATCGGCGAGGATTACGACGCGCAAGTCTGCCTCAACAAAGCGGTGAAGTTGAACCCGAAGTCGTTCAAGGCCCGTTACAACCGCGGCAAATGCCTCTTGCGGCTCAAGTATTACGAGGAAGCGATCCTGGATTTCCAGCAAGCGGTAAGTATCAAGCCTAAGCACATCGCCTCGCACGAGTATTTAGCGGAGGGATTCCGGGCAATCGGCGAGGAAGAGATGGCCCGCCGGCACCAAGACATCGCGGACGACTTACGCGACAACCAGCGATGATATTCACGGTTTCTAACAATGGGCATCCTTCGTTGCTCACGATGGGCAATATAAAACACTCATCATAGGCGGTATTAGCGCCTCACGATAGGCAGTATTCCAGCGCCTCACTCCCACCCGTTTATACGCCCTTTGGAGCAACAAAAAGAGGCCGCGCCCAAAATCCACGATTCGATACGCAACCTCTTTTCAAGATAAATAACGCAGGGCTTATCGCCCATCTATTCAATAATTGAAATTCGTTCCCGGGCGAAAAGAGGGATGACTGTTCGAGTTATCGATCTCTATCTTGTTCTCCCTCGCCAACCAACCGATAGCGGACCATAAGTCCGCCTCCGA
Source organism: Candidatus Parabacteroides intestinigallinarum (assembly GCA_019114945.1). Taxonomy (GTDB): domain Bacteria; phylum Bacteroidota; class Bacteroidia; order Bacteroidales; family Tannerellaceae; genus Parabacteroides; species Parabacteroides intestinigallinarum. Next base: position 33,773 of record DXEN01000022.1, read on the forward strand.
AAGAGCGGATTTCGCCCTCAACGCCTCAAAACTCCAATACTGTCCGTCTGATAAGATATTACAGATGGCTCCCGCGTTTAATCCGATCGATCCTTTTGTCATAATAATTCCGCTTTTATGTTTTGACTTACTGTGCTTACATAAGTATAACAGAGAAAGCCCGTTAAAAGTATGTTCCTGTCCAATAAATAAACCTAAAAGCCGAATTACCTCTTCGCTTATTCCTTGAAATCCGCGAAGATAGACTCGTCGTACACGGTGCGCTCGTCCTTGCCGTGGAACGGATACCACACTTGCGCGAAGAAAGGATTACCGGCCGCGATCGCTCCATAATTCCAAGGCAGCGGCAGGCACTCCGGACACCAATGTCCTCCAAGCAGGATCAAGGCGGGCGAAGCCTTAAAGCGATGCCCGAACTGGCACTCCCATTCCAAAGGCGTAGCGAGGTCGCCTTTCGTCATCGTGGGCGAGAGGCATTTCCCGCCCCGGAAGGCCGCCGCCTCCCGCATATCCTTGATATCCCATTCGGCGGTCGGCTTGCTCTCGTCGTATCCGTGATCCAAGAAAGTGGGGGTCTCCGACGGACGGCTCGTATCTACCTTGTCCCATCCCGGAATGGCTTCCCATGCCTCATAGGAACCGAAATAAGCGGAGATGCGCTTCTCGTTCCGGTTCTTAATCCAATTCAAAGTGCCCAAGCCCGGCTTGTTCGCGATCGTTTTCATTCCCATCTTGATAAAGATTGGCGGCACGACACCCGCCAAATGGAAATACCAAGGCACCTGCTTCGCCATCCAACGGAAATACTCGTCGCAAGTCTGGCCGCTCCGGAAATGCAGATAGTTTTCCAGCACATCCGCATCCGTATACCACTGCCCATGGAAATTCTTCAAAGCGAACCAATTGGGTTCGAAGATCTTTTCCGGGGCGGGACAACCAATCGCTTTCAGCAGCTTTTGCTCGAACTCATAATTGGTCAAGCGAAACGAAGGACCGCTGCTTATATTGTAAAAACGGTTCCAGAACTCCTCCGGTACCTCTTCCTCGCATACGTTCGCCAGCAACCGGCCGGAATCCTCGGCGGTGGCCCATTCCAACACGCCATTCAACGGCACGTGGAACGTAATCGGATCGGAACCTTTCAAGAGCAACTCCGGACACAAGATGCCCGTTTGCCGCAAGCAAGCCCAATGCTTGATACCCGACTCCACGAAAATACGCTCGGCGATTGTCTTGGATATCGCGTAATGGTCGTACACGCTGATATTGATTGGATCTCCCGTACGCCCCCAATGAATCGGAGCCCCGCGATGCCCGGTCTGCGCCACGGAACCGATATAAACCACCTTGATCTGGTCGGCGTTAGGCTGGGCTTTCACCGCGTCAGCGATATGCTTGGCGGCGGTCGTATTGACCTTCAGCGTCTTCTTGGGAAAATAATCGGCGGCAGGAGAAACCATGCCACCCACATGCAACACATAATCCGCCCCCGTCACCCCATTCAACACATCTTGGAAATTCATCAGGTCGCCCCAAACAATCCGGACACCCTCCATCGACTCGTAAGCGGCCAGTTTCTTCTTATTAATCTGGCTTGGACGCGCCAGCAACGTTATATGAAATCGATCCAGGCGCTTGGACAACTCGACTAATCCCGCATGTCCCATCGTCCCGGTCGCTCCCGTCAGGAAAACGGTCTTTTTACTTCTCATGATACAATATATAATTTAAGCGTTCAACCTTGAATCTTGAAATCTGGAATTTGAAATTTATAATAATCGAAGGAACGAAGGTATATAAAAAAAACTCCCAACCAAGCTGATCGGGAGTTTTTGTAGTGGATACGAGAATCGAACTCGTATTGCATGCGTGAGAGGCATGTGTCCTAACCGTTAGACGAATCCACCATTTCAATCTTGTTTCTCTTTGTGTCTCTCAGACCTCGTTGTTTCTGTTTGACGATGCAAAGGTACGCATAATTTTTAAACCTGCAATAGTTTGGACGATTTTTTTCAAGAAAAACGCGTTTTTTCTTCTTTTCTCCCTCATTTAAGGTTCCAATCCCAAGAAAAAGCTCCGTTTGGCTTATCCCCTCGTCCTCTCCCCCGATCCATTTCTATCCACAAAACGTATTATGCAAAAAACAAATATGTATCTTCGCGAAATCTTTCAAATATCATTTTATCATGAGAAAGCTATTATATAATGTAGTACTTTTATTAAGTGTAATTCAAATGACACAAGCGACAAATAATCCTTTCTTCGGGAAATTCAAGACTCCGTTCGAGACTCCGCCTTTCGACCAAATCAAGGTCGAACATTACGAGCCGGCCTTCGACGAGGCCATCAAGCGATTGGACAAAGAGGTAAAAGCGATCGCAGAGAATCCCCAGCCCGCCACGTTCGAGAACACGATCGTCACGTTGGAGCGTAGCGGACAACTATTAAACACGGTCTCGTCCGTATTCTTTAATGTATTGAGTGCCGAGGCGAACGACGAGATGATTGAAATCTCCCAACGGGTGTCTCCTAAATTGTCCGAGGTATCGAATAACATCTATTTAAACGACAAGCTCTTCGCCCGGGTGCGCGATGTCTACGAGCAAAAAGAGCGGCTGGACCTCTCTACCGAGGACGCCAAGTTACTGGAAGAAACCTACCTTTCGTTCAAGACACAAGGAGCGACACTGAGCCCGGAAAAGAAAGAACGATACCGTACGCTCAGCACCGAATTGAGTGTATTGACACTCCAATTCGACCAAAACGCGCTGAAAGACCAAAATCGTTTTGAGATGCTGATCACGGACAAGAGCGAGCTGGCCGGATTACCGGAAAGCATCCAGGAAGCCGCGGCCGCGCTGGCGAAAAGCAAAGGGAAAGAGGGCTGGCTGATCAATCTCTCCGCTCCCAGCTACGTGCCGTTCATGCGCTACTCCGACCGGAGGGATTTACGCGAGAAACTATACCGCGCTTATATGAGCGTAGGCGCCAAGGGAGATGAGTTCGACAACCAAGAGATTATCCGGAAGATCGTGAACATCCGCTTAGAGATTGCTCAGTTGATGGGGCACAAGAACTATGCGGAATACGTGCAGGAACATAAAATGGCCAAGAACCCCACGAACGTTTATAAGTTGTTGAACCAGTTGTTGGAGGCCTACAAGCCTGTAGCGATCAATGAATACAATACCGTGGAAGGATTCGCTTTAGGCATGGAACAAAAAGACATAACCGTCATGCCGTGGGATTGGAACTACTATTCAGAGAAAGTCCGCCACATCCGTTTCGACGTGAACGACGAGATGACTCGCCCTTATTTCGAGCTGGATAATGTCAAGAAAGGCATATTCGGCCTGGCGACGCAACTTTACGGCATTACCTTCAAGGCGAACAAGGCGATTCCGGTCTACCATCCGGAAGTAGAAGCATTCGAGGTGTACGACGCCGACGGCTCTTTCCTCGCCATCCTTTATACCGATTTCTTCCCCCGCGAGGGCAAACAGTCCGGGGCATGGATGAACAATATCAAATCGCAATATAAAACGGAAGACGGGACGGACAGCCGCCCGCAAATCATCCTCGTGATGAACTTCACCCGACCCACGGAAACGAAACCCTCCTTGTTGACCTTCGACGAGGTGGAGACATTCATCCATGAGTTCGGGCATGCCCTGCACGGCATGTTCGCCCAAGGCATCTACGCGAGCCTCTCGGGCACGAACGTATACCAGGATTTCGTGGAACTGCCTTCCCAAATCATGGAAAACTGGCTGACCGAGAAAGAGTTTCTGGATCAGTTCGCCATCCATTACCAGACTGGCGAGAAGATTCCCCAAGAGCTCGTGCGAAAATTAATAGACGCGGCCAACTTCAATGCGGGCTACCTTTGCTGCCGCCAGTTAAGTTTTGGATTTTTGGACATGGCATGGCACACGATAGAACAACCTTTTACGGGTGATGTAGCGGTGTTCGAGAAGAAAGCCTGGGCCCCCACCATTATCGTACCGGAAATACCCAAGGTCGTGATGAGCACCAGCTTCGGCCATATCTTCTCGGGTGGGTACGCGGCCGGCTATTATGGCTATAAGTGGGCGGAAGTATTAGACGCGGACGCCTTCTCGCTCTTCAAGGAAAAAGGCATTTTCAATAAAGAAGTGGCGAAGTCTTTCCGCGACAATATCTTGTCGAAGGGAGGCACCGAGGATCCTTCCATATTATATAAGCGCTTCCGCGGGCAAGATCCGACCATCGACGCCCTGTTAATACGCAATGGTATCAAGAAATAAGATTTTACCGGGCTTATCGCCCGGTAAATCCAATATAATCACTACCTTTGTGCCTCGTATAAAGACAAAGAAAAAGAAACGATGTGCGAGAAAGCAGACAAACAGCACGATTTAGACACACGTTACTTACGAATGGCTGCGATATGGGCGGAGAACTCGTATTGTAAACGCCGCCAAGTGGGCGCGATCTTGGTAAAAGACAAGATGATCATATCCGACGGATATAATGGGACACCCGCCGGCTTCGAGAATGTTTGCGAGGACGAGAACAACCTGACCAAACCTTATGTATTACACGCCGAGGCGAACGCGATCACGAAGGTGGCGGCCTCGTCGAACAGCAGCCGGGGGGCGACAATCTATATTACCACCGCTCCTTGCATCGAATGCGCGAAATTAATCATCCAATCCGGTATCAAACGGGTCGTTTATTCCGAGAACTATCGGGTTATGGACGGGCTCGACTTGCTCAAAAGAGCCGGCATTATCGTAGATTACATAGATTTGAACCAATATAAATAGAATAACGCTCTTATGGATAAAAACAAAAGGCTGACCGTCTGGCTCCCGGTTATCATCGCAGTAAGTATCGCCGTGGGGATTTTCGTGGGGAACCATTACGTGTCAATCAGTCAGGGACCGCTTCGTTCCTATACGAGCGGCAACAAAATCAATGCTATCCTGGATATCATTGACGAGCAATACGTGGATACGGTTAACATGACAGATCTGGTAGAGAACACCATCCCGAAAATATTCAGCGAGCTCGACCCGCACTCAGTCTATATCACGGCGGAAGACGCTTCGGCCGTCAACGAGGAGCTGGAAGGCTCTTTCAGCGGCATCGGTGTATCATTCAATATGCAAACCGATACGATACTCGTGATTAGCGTGATCAGTGGCGGCCCGGCCGAGAAAGCGGGCTTGATGCCTTTCGACCGGATTATCACCATCAACGACTCTGTTTTTTCCGGAAAGAAAAAGAACCAGACAGAGATCATGAAGACGTTGCGAGGCGCGAAAGACAGTAAAGTCAAGTTAGGCGTACGGCGCGGCGACTCACCGGACTTGCTCACCTTCGAGGTTACCCGCGGCGATGTGCCCGTCAACTCCGTGGATGTCGCGTACGAGGCGGCCGAAGGTATCGGTTATATCAAAGTGAGCAAATTCGCCCGCAACACGTACAACGAGTTCATCACGGCGATCGCCCAGCTCAAGCAGAAGAATTGCAGTTCTTTTATCATCGACCTGCGCGGGAATACGGGTGGCTATATGGACGCGGCGATCAACATGATCAACGAGTTCATGCCGGAAGGACGGCTGATCGTTTACACCGAGGGAAAATCATTCCCGCGTTCGGACGTATACGCGAACGGCACCGGAACTTGCAAGGATGCCCCGATCGTGGTTCTAACGGATGAGATATCAGCCTCCGCCAGCGAGATTTTCGCAGGCGCTATACAAGACAACGACCGCGGCTTGATTATCGGTCGCAGGACCTATGGCAAGGGATTGGTTCAAACCCAAATCGCATTGAACGACGGTTCCGAGATGCGTTTGACCATCGCACGTTACTACACGCCCTCAGGCCGTTGCATCCAGAAAAAATATGAGATGGGACATACGGACGATTACGAGCAAGATATTTACAACCGTTATATGCACGGAGAATTCGATTCGGCGGACAGTATCAAGATGGACGACTCGATGAAGTATCTCACCGCGGGCGGACGCGTCGTCTATGGAGGTGGAGGCATCATGCCGGATATCTTCATCCCGCGCGACACGACCGGTGTCACTTCTTATTACTCGAACGTGGTGAACAGCGGGGTTTTGTATCTCTATGCGCTCGAATATTCGGACAATTACCGGGAAAAGCTTAGTTCGTTCAATACATGGGAAGAGTTGTATGACTATTTATGCCATCAGCCGCTCCTCTCGAATTTCGTAAATTTCGCGTCCAGCAAGGGGATAAAGCGACGCCCTACCTTAATTAATATATCCGGTGCGTTGATCGAGAACCAATTGCAAGCCTATATCGTACGGAATTTCTTCGACGAGGCGGGCTTCTACCCGATCTTCCTGAAAGACGACGTGACCTTACTACGCGCGATCAAGGTTTTGCAAGCGGGCGAATCTCTTCCGACCGCGGAACTAATCAAGCAAGCGAATGGAAATCTACAAAGTCAAACAGGCCCTGCGAAAAGATATGGCCGTTCGAAAGAAAGAATATTCGAGGACTACATTACACGAGCTATCGGATAAAATCATGAACCGCTTGGAACAAACGACCTTGTTCCAAGCGGCTTCTTGTGTCGCGCTTTACCATGCTATCGAGGGCGAGGTGCAAACCGCCGCTTTTATCGAGAAATGGTTTCGGGAAAAACAAATCCTCCTTCCATTGATAACGGGCGACAATCTGCGCATGCTATTATACGAGGGGAAGGATTCCCTATGTCCCGGTCCTTTCGGGATTTGGGAGCCCAAAGCGAGTTGCCGGGAAATACGCGCCCAAGATATCGACGTGATTGTCGTACCGGGCGTGGCTTTCGATCCGGAAAGAAACCGCATGGGACGCGGGAAAGGGTTCTACGATCGGTTACTCGCCACCACGCACGCGGCTAAAATAGGAATCTGCTTTGGTTTCCAGTTGCTTCCGCGTATCCCCGTAGAACCGTTCGACCAGAAAATGGATCTCGTGATTACCGAAAATGAGATTTTCGGCGCCTAATGAATCGCGATCCGAGTGATGACCACCCGTCCCACATAATCATTTAAGCTCTTCAGCAACCGTTCCTGGCAAAGCAACAACTCGTTGCGCAACACGGACGAGGTAAGCGACACATGCAGCACATGGTCGCGTACATACATATTCCGTGTATATCGCATGATCGCCGGGCCTAACACCTCGCCCCATGCTCGCTGGACACGCGCCTCCAATATCTTATCATACAATTCCGTGTGCTCTTCGAAAAAATCCCGAAGCACCTCCCCCAACGTTTGCGTATTTCGTCTTTGCATCTCTCTATTCCTCCATACGTTTTACCTCGCCACGCTCAACCCGGAAAAGGGCATAATCCCGATACGTGGCCGCCAGGATCGCATCCAAATGGTTCCGATTCGTATCCGTGATAAAAATCTGCCCAAACCCTTCCTCGCGGACCAATTGGATAATTTGTTCCACCCGATTGGCATCCAATTTATCAAACAAATCGTCCAGCAGCAAGATAGGCGCTGTCTGGCCCCGCTCGCGCAGAAACGCAAATTGAGCGAGCTTCAAAGCGATTAAATAACTCTTGTTCTGTCCTTGCGAACCGATTCGACGGATCAGGCAATCGTCCAGCGTCATCTCCAGCTCATCCTTATGAACACCGACGGACGTATAACCCAATATACGATCGCGCTCCCGGTTAGAGGCCAAAGCACCGGTCAAATCCATCTCCGCCAAACGGGAGTCATAACGTAAGCCGACTTCCTCCGCCGAGTCGCAGATACGTTGATAATAAGTCTTGAAGATCGGAATAAAATCCTCTACCAATCGTTTCCGTCCCTCATAAACAATCTGTCCGTACATACCCAATTGCATCTCCAACACCTCGTACAACGAAGCATCTGCGCATTGCTCCTTCAACAACACGTTCCGCTGGGCCAGCGCTTTATTATATTGAATCAACGCGTGCAAATACGATTTATCCTGTTGGGAGATAATCAAATCCAGGAAACGCCGCCGCTCGTCGCTTCCCCCCCGGATCAAGTCGGCGTCCGCGGGCGATACCATAACCAAAGGCAACAATCCTATATGCTCGGAAAGCTTGTCGTACTCTTTCTTATTCCGCTTAAACACCTTGCGCTGCCGTCTACGCATCGCGCAGAAAACCTCCTCCTCGCGCCCTTCATACGCGTAAGTGCCTTGTACGATACATACGTCTTGGGAAGTATGTATAATTTGGCTATCAGGTGTATGCAAATGGCTTTTGCAGAACGACAAATAATAAATCGCGTCCAACAGGTTGGTTTTCCCCATCCCGTTATTCCCGCAGAAGCAATTCATTTTCGAGGAAAAAGAAACCTCCGCCTGTTGTATGTTTTTATAATTGAGAACAGAAAGCTTTTCTAATACCATCTCCATCCTATTAACCGCACAAAATTAAAAAATATACTTCGAACGTATCGATATATCAGCAAAAAAAACTACTTTCGCGTTTTGAATCGTCAGCCATGCGGCCGGCGGAAAATCAACGATAAAATTAATAATAACTATAAAACACATTATGGCTACTAAAGAAAAGGAAACCAATAAGGAGTTAGAGGTTGGAGAGATTGTTTCCAAATCCGAACAATTTATTGAGAACAACTCAAAGAAAATCATTTACGGCATCGTAGCGCTGGCTATCATTATTGGAGCCGTTTTGGGTATCAAGCACGGTTATATGGAACCGCAAGAGAAAAAAGCGGCCGCCGCGATGTTCAAGGGAGAGTTGTATTTCGATAGAGACTCTTTCGCCTTGGCCCTGAATGGTAATGGTGCCGATTATGAGGGCTTCGAGGCTATTATCGATCAATATGGCAATACGGACGCCGGCAATTTGGCGAAGGCATACGCCGGTATCTGCTATTACAATATGGGAGAGCCCGAGAAAGCGTTGGATTTATTGAAATCGTTCAAGGGGAAAGACAATATGGTATCTCCGGCCATAACCGGGAAAATCGGCGACTGCTACGTAGAGATGGGAAACACGCAAGAGGGCATCTCCTATTTCGAGAAAGCGGCCAAGGAGGCGGACAACGATGTAGTAAGCCCGATTTATTTGAAGAAAGCGGGTCTCGCTTACGAGAGCCTACAGCAATACGACAAGGCGGTGCAAGCTTACACGACCATCAAGGATAAATATTACACCTCGATGGAAGCTTCTGATATCGATAAATATATCACACGCGCTTCCGCCAACATGAACAAATAAAAGCAATCATGGCTACCGCTTATCAAAATTTATCCGAATACGATTTTAATAGCGTACCCGACGCATCGGAAATGAACATCGGCATTGTCGTCGCGGAATGGAACCGGAATATTACCGAGAAGTTATTGCGAGGCGCTTGCGATACGCTGGAAAGGCATGGCGTAAAACCGGAGAATATCGTTGTCAAACGCGTCCCGGGTAGCTTCGAATTGACTTTCGGGGCTAAAAGATTAGCCGAGAGCAAGGAATTGGACGCGATTATCGTGCTGGGATGCGTCGTAAGAGGCGACACCCCTCATTTCGATTATGTCTGCTCGGGTGTGACACATGGAATCACGGAACTCAATCTGATGTACGATATCCCTTTCATCTTCGGCATGTTGACGACCAACACCATGCAACAAGCCGAGGATCGAGCCGGGGGCAGATTAGGAAACAAGGGCGATGAGGCGGCCGTAACAGCGATTAAGATGGTAAATTTTTCCGCTTAACACTTGCGGTACTCAAAATTAATCGTACCTTTGCACCGCGTTTAGCGAGGGGGCAGTTACCAGAGTGGCCAAATGGGGCAGACTGTAAATCTGCTGGCTTACGCCTTCGGTGGTTCGAATCCATCACTGCCCACCAATGAATAACCATTCATTGTCTATCATTTTGCGGAAGTAGCTCAGTCGATAGAGCATTAGCCTTCCAAGCTGAGGGTCGCGGGTTTGAGTCCCGTCTTCCGCTCCACTACAAAGGGGCTGTGTCAAAATGGCAAATTTTGGCACAGCCCCTTAGGTGTGTAAGAATTGATAATAACGCAACAGTTTGCAATTATGACACACCGTCTTTTTTCTTTTCCTCCTCCGGCTTATCCCAAGGATATGTCCGCTTCGGATTGCGGGGAAACCAACCTTTCCGCACACGCTCCTCTTGCTCGAAAATTTCCTTGATCGTCCAAAACGAGGAGAACGCAAACACCCCACAAATAGCGGAGAAAGATACATCGGTTATAAATAGGGAAGCCACGACACCCGCGATGCCCAAAAGCAAGAATATCCACCAACATTTAGTTCCCCAGTAATATTCCGCCTTCACGGTCACCGGATGAAACATCCCGATAATCAAAAACGTACTAATTCCTATCAACAAGCCGCCTAAATTTAGCATACCAATTGTCATTTAAAACTGTCTTAAATAAATATCGAACGAATCCTCGACTGAAAAGAGCGGGAAATTACAAATAAAATTCTTCCCTCCCAAGAAAAGAGACGATATACTTTTACTTTTAATACTTTCGTTTACATTTGCCGGAGTGTTATTTTACGGAAACGATTAACAATATAAATAGAAAGGAGAAGCATATGGAAAATAACGAGAAAGATTTCACGGGAGGAATACAATCGTATATAGATTACCTGGAGGCGAACAAGCGTCACTCCTCGGCGAAGAGCTACCGGGACGCGTGGCGCTCGTTCACGCGTTTCGCGGGGATGGAGCGGATCCCCTATACCTATATAAATAAGAG